>NZ_NPEF01000248.1 GCF_002811955.1 Leptospira ellisii | reverse complement strand
TTTTGCGGAAAGAAGCGTAGCGTATAACTCGCGTTCAACGGATTCCCGGCGGCGTCTTTCGCCGCGGTGGTGATTTTAACAGTATATTCCCGCGTCGGGAGGAGTGTTGCGGCGGGTTTGATCGAGAATCCCCGGTTGCCGTTGAAAAAGACGGGTTGAGCGATCATTCGTCTACAGACATTGCTGTTCGCCTCGGTGAATTGAATGCTTCCCGTGCAGACGCCGTCGACCGTGTTAACGGTCAGCGATGCGGGATCCATAGGTTCGTTAAATTGAAACGCAACGGAGGTGCCCGTGCCCACGAGGAAGTCGCCTTGAGTCGGTAAGGTGGTTTGTACGAGAGGAGCCGTTATATCCGCGCTCGCCGAAGTAGTGAAATTCTTAACCACTGTTTCGGGCATTTCGTTGCCGGATTCGTCGGAGACGGTCTTATCGATCCGCAATTTATACTGAGTATTCGTCGTGAACAGTGCGGCGGGAGTCACTTGAAAAATGGAATGGTTTCCTCCGCTCGGCGAAACGGGAGCAGAGTTCATACGCACGCAGGTGGCGAAATCGTCGGATGAAACCTGAATCGTTCCCGAACAATTCGTGTCGCCCGAATTTGTGGTTACGGACGCCGCCGTCACGGTCTTCGAAAAATTCACCGTGATTTTAGCGTTGATGGGCACGTTGTTCGATGTGTGACCCGGAGTAGTGGAGGAAACGGTCGGTGTGGCCGGGGTTCCAGGAAACGAGGGCAAACCGGGAGAGGAGGGATCTCCGTCGTTCCCACCGCTTCCGGGCGGTTGGGCGGTCCCTTCGCTCGCGAACGTCAAAAGGGGCAGGGTGGACTCCACAGGGTCGGATTGTTTTTTATCCTCGCAGGAAGCGACTAACAAAAATAAGGCAATCCAGGAAAGTCGCGATAATCTCCAAAAGTTCTTATATATCGTCTGCATCATGGTATATCTCCGTCAATCCGCGCATGCTCTTCGGTTTCATTTCCCGAGCGCGGGCTCACATTCTAATAAGGATTTAGAGGCAGAGCTTTTGCAGAATCGGATCGATTTTCATTCCCCGGAAGGCGTCGTTCATTCCCTCTTTCGAGTTATAAAAAAAGATCCGAAAAATATATTCCGAAAATTCGGCATCATAATTTATAAAATCTGAATATGATTCTCGGTGATTCGGGTCGGAACGCGTTCATTTCCCCGATTTTGAGACGTCCTTCGCAAGGTGCATATCCAGTATTTTCAGGGACGCTCCCTCGTAAAAACCAACCTCCTGAGGAAACGAGTCCGGATTCCGGAAGGTTCCGAATATAAAATCGAAAAGGGGAGTGTTCCCGTAGTTGAAGGAATGGACCCCTCTCGCGTGATGAAGCGCGTGATTCTCCGGTCTATGCACCAGAAAGCCGAGCCATCTCGGAGTTTTCAGGTTCGCGTGTTGGAATATGGACAGAAAACTATGAAGCAGACGTATTGACAGAGTTCGAAGGAAAGAAACGCGATCGGTAAGGAGGCCCAAAACGGGAGCGCGGTCAGATCCAAAAGCGACTTTTCCGCGAGCCATTCGTCCCAAAACAAGGGCGCGTAAACGGCCACGGTCAAATAACAAAGGGTGGAGACGGCGCCCCTCAATTTCCAAAATTTCGTTCGCGGGTATTCGTTCGCCTTAACTACTTCCTCCGTTAATGCGAAACATACGTACAATACGACGATCAGTCGAATATACCAAAGATCCATACGTGATTCTCCGAGTGAATTGATTTTAGTTCTATCAATTCATCGACATTTTCGCGCTGAAAAGTTGCGGTGGGGCGGAACGATTGGTTCCCTTGCGGAAGGTTTGATTCCCGGCAGGATCAAATTCCTACTTGGATACGGAGACGACCTCTTCTTCGTCGAAGATTTCCCTTCCGTTTTTGGTATATACAATGATTTTCTTATATTCAGTTTCGATTCTGCCCTTGACGACCCTTCCGTCCTTGAGGTGAATCACCCAAGCGTCGTCCGCGGAAGCGTCGGTTTGGGGCTCGTTTCGGAAATAACGCGATGCGTCCGTTTCACGATCGTTCGCCGTATTCCGTTTTTCCAAGTTTTGAACCAGATTTTTGAGCTGATTTTCGTTCAGGGAAACCTTTCTGACCTGAGGACGTTTGGATTCGAATTCCATCGTTTCACCGGGTTTGGAAAGCGTCTCATGAACGGTCCGACCCGTTTCCGGAGAAACGAATTCCGATTCCGCGGAACCTTCCAACAAAGTGAAGTAGGCCTTTTGATTCCGGTAATCGAGCAGGATATGCGTTCCCGTCAATTGAACGTTCCAAGAACCCACTTTGAGTTTTGTTCCGTTCTTTTTCGTGGACGTTTCCTTGAGATAAACCCTTCCCTTTAGGATTTCCGTCTCGAGATCGGATCGATCCGGTCCCGCGGTTTTGATCGTCAGATCCGTGTTCGGAAACACCCAGAATTCCGTTCTGCCGTACGGAGAGGAATAGAAAAGTCTGCACTTTCGGGAAGAATCCGCGATCCGCCAAAATTCTCCGGTCCGTTCCTGAAACATACAATCGTCCGCCGTCAGAGTGACTCCCGGTGCGGAATTCGGATTTTCCTTTCGGAGAAAAAGACGTTCCTTGAACCAAGTCGAGAAGGATAGGACGAGTATGAGAAAGGAAAAACTCCAGAGGAATTCTTTTCCGTTGGAGCGAAAAAATGCGGCGAATCCCGATTTTTTTTCCGTAGTTATCGAGGAATCAGGAATATCGTAAATAGTGTATAGGGACAAATTCGGCGTTTCCTTGGAAACGTAACGATAGAGAGAGGAATAATCCGTATAAGCGGCGTAAGGCGTCAGTTCCGCTTTGCGCTCCGATAGAAGGGAATCGTCTTCGGAAACGTTCGACAAATCCTCCGAAGGAAAAAACGATTCCCGAAAGGTCCTGTATTCCAGATATTTTTTGAATTCTTCCTGATTCATCGGACCCGCTCCGGAAAAAGGATTTCGGGAAGCGATTCTCGGGACATGGGTTTGAATACGTGATAACCTTGGATCAATTCCACTCCGATGGAAAGCAGGTAAAGAAATTGTTTTTCGTTTTCCACACCTTCCGCGATCACCTTTAGCTCCATCAAAGAGGCGATCTCCAGGATCGAATTGACGATCAGGCGATCCAGGGAATTCTCCGTAACTCCTTTGATAAACGCCTTGTCGATTTTTATGAATTCGACCGGAACTGATTTCAGAAGGTTAAAGGAGGAATACCCCGTTCCGAAATCGTCCAGAGAAAAGGAGATTCCGATGTTTTGCAGAACCTGAATCGTATATCTGCAGATTTCCCCGTCGATCATCTCCGAATTTTCGGTGATCTCGATCACGACCCGGGAAACGATCCGTTTCCAATCCTCGGAAAATTCCTTCGCGATTTTAAGTAGCGATTCGGAAAACTCCAAACGGGAAAGTTGTTCGGGAGAAATGTTGATCGCGACTTTGGTGCGGTTGTTTCCGTTCGCCTGAAGTTCGGAAATGAGACGAAGCGCGTCCAGAAAGGAACGTTTTCCCAATTCCAAAAGGGAATCCAAGTCCGGATTTTTTCCCAAAAAGTCGTTCGGAAAAAATACGCGTCCCTCGGCTTCCAGACGAGCCAAGGATTCCAAAAGGGGAATTTCGCCCGTCCGCACGTCGATGATGGGTTGATATTGAAAAAAAAGTTTTTGATCGGAGTCGACGCCTGAAGAATCCGAAAGAAAATCAGCGAAGTTCTTTTTGCGTCGTAGATCTTCGTTCGCGTCGAAAGTGAACTTTCCGCGGATCGGTTTTCGTTCCAGGATTTCAAGAGCCAATCGAATCGAATTTTCGATATCGGAAATTTTCTCGGTTTCGATCGACGCGATTCCCATAGAAACCAAAAACGAAACCTCGTCCCGCTGGATCCTGTGTTTTTTAGAGAGCGTTTTTCCGATCCGATCTTTGATGCGATCGATCTGATTTCTGTCGTTCTCAAAATCGAAAACGAAAACGAACGTGTCCTTGGAAAGTTCCGAGAATACGAGGTTTTTCACGGACGAAGCACGGTGAATCACCGCTCCCACGAGGTTCACGATTTTTTTCGTGTCCCATTCCTCTTTGGAGGACCAGAGTTTGAGTAAAAGAACGTACGGGTTTTCGAATTTTCCCTTCGAAAGTACCGAGGAACGGATCCGTTCGGAGATCGCGCCCGTTTCAAAGGATTCAAAAAACGGAATTTCCACCACGGGGACTTCGTTTTTGATCTTTCGGATCGTATGAAACACTTCCTGCAATCCGAACGCGTTGTAGATCTTTTTGACGGATATGATTTCGGAACCGATCGTTTCGGGACGATCCATAAACAAACGCGAGAATCTCGCGTAGGAAGCGGCTCCGTTGGCGATGGTGCAGATTTTGTTGGATACGAAGAGGGAGGGTTTTTGATTCTCCCGATCCGAACCGGCTAACAACGATTCGCCGTTTTTCGTAAGAAGAAAATGATCCGCTGTTCCGCGACGCATTCCCAAAAAAATCTCCAGAAGGGAAGCGGATAAAGGGAAAATTTCTGCGCGTTTTCTGCGCGGTCCCGCCTGTTCGGAAAAGGATTCGGTAAGGACGAAATTCTTTCTGCCGATGCGGAGCAGAAGTTGGATCCGTTCGATCGGAAGTTCGTAACGATCCGCAAAAATACGGAGCGCGTCCAGCGCCTCTTCGTGGAGCCGCGTTTGTTCCCGATTGAAGCGGAATTCCTGATGAAAAAAATTCCGGGAATTTTCCCGATCGAAATAACGGACGTTTCTGTTTTTTCTATACTCGTAATCCCAAACGATAAAATCCACACCGTTGGGATCCGGATGAATTTCAAAATCGCTTTCGAAAAGAATTTCCCGGATGGAGGAATTCGCCGCGGGAGAAATCGTTCCCGTCAACGCGATTCCGTTTTTGGAAAGTAATAAGGCCCTGCTGCGAGTTCCGTTCTCGGCGAATCCGATCCGATCGATCGGATTCCCTTCGGTGTCGAGGAAATAAAGATACGTTTTGGAGGTCACATCTTCCCAAGGGTCGATGCGAATCGAATAGGAATCGAATTCGTTTCCTAAAAATGGCGCGAAAGAATCTTCCGCGAGGTCGGCGTCCGTGTAAGTGGCGATTTGCATTTCTAATTCGTGATTGGGCATTCTTTTAGACGTCGACAGATATGAATTTATACCGAGTCCTTGAAAAGCCAAGTATTAAAAACTTTTACGGAATTTTACTCGATTTTTCAAAGATTGAATCGCCGCAGAAAAGGAATAAACGACGTTAAAATGGGAATGTAAGCTCCTTTCTTTTTGAGAAAGCGTTTTTTTTCTCAGTGATCGTAACTTACCCGGTTTG
>NZ_NPEF01000247.1 GCF_002811955.1 Leptospira ellisii | reverse complement strand
AGTATGAAGTGAATGTGATCGGGTGATAATATACTTTCAGTTAGACATTCATCTTTTTCGATCAAAGGGATATCCACTGTGAATTCCCCTCGAAACGTGTTGTCTATTTTTAAAGATTTTTCGAGAAAAGAAAGATCGATTAAGGCTGCAGAAAAAAATTTTTCTGCGTTTGTTATCCGTTTCAATTCGGACAATTTCAATTCCATATCGCGTACTTTATCGGTATTCGAGAAAAAATTGCTATACGATTTTCGAGATCAAGGTTTTGATTTCGAATACTAAACGGAGCATTCAAACATAGTCCCGGCCGGTATTCGTGCGCGTAGAGAGTCAAAGTGTTGAAAAGAAACGATCGATGAGAAGAAGAAACTTCCGAGTCTCTCCTTCTTCGTCCTGCTTTAACCGCCCGGACGATCGTTTTCGTCGGTCAGTCTGCGGATTTCGTTCCGCTTGCGCGGTTTGAATTTGTACTGGTCCATCTGATCGGTGTTAAACACGATCCACTTTCGGTTCGGAATATTGTGAACCATCTGAAACTGAACCGTTCCCGTATCCGAGATTTCCGTTCCGTCCGAAATGTTCGTCAGATAGATGGGTTTGATGTCGGTCCAAAGGGAAAAGTCCAAACCGACTTCCTTGTTGATGATTTCCCGTTTGATTTTTCCGAAAACCACGTTCACCCGATTTTTTTCGCCCCAAATCAAAGCGGTGGTAAGCTCCTCCGCGGAGATCACCGATTGAACGTCGTCGTATTTGGAGATGAGAACCAGGAGTTTGTTGTTCGGAAGAGTCTTGATCACATAGGGAAGATCCCGCGCTATGATCTCCAGCTCCCCGTCCGAGAACACGTGATCCGTAAAAAAACCGAGGGAGGATTTTTTGACGTATTTCAGATTCCCCAAAAGGTCCTTCCACTGTTCGGAAGAAAGGATCGGATGACTGAACGGTCCCGGGGCCACGAGGTCGTCGAATTGATCGATTCGGGAAGGACTGATCTTAAAATACGCCACTTCCTCCGAGTTGTAGACCAGATTGTGCGCTTTGGCCCAGAAGAAAATCCCCCGTTCCTGAACCCAGGAACATCGAACCAAGGAAAGAAGTAAAACTAAGGAAAGAATTTGAAATGAACGTTTCATTTGGAATTTTGATCCACAAACTCCTGAAAAAGCGGATACTTGCTTAGAAACTCTTCGTTGGTATAAAGGTTCACAATTTTGTCCAATCCCGATAGCCGAAACACCGAGTTGAGGGATTTATTGAGTCCGAATATATTAACAGTCCCGTTTTTTTCGCGGATTTGATTTCTGACTTTGATGATGATGCCGATTCCCGAAGAGTCGATGAATTTGACCTTTCCGAGAAAAAAGCTGATGATTTCCGGACTTCCGGTTTTGACGGATTCCTCGAATTCATAGTAGAAATCCCTAGAATTATCCATCAGAATATCTTCAAGAACGCTAAGAACGATATGGTTCTCCCGTATCTCGCTTCGGATGATCATCAGATCGAAAAAACACCCGGAAGAAAGGTCTGTCAAGAAGTAAAATCGGCCAGTATCTTTCTTGATTTATTTCCTAGAACTGCGAATTTGAACTGTAGAGCGGATTTGGTAAGGATTACGTTATGGCCGAGTTTGATAAAACGAAACGTTCCATCGGAGTGAACAACCTGGATGATAAAGCCAGGAAAGAAATGTTCGATAAATTCCAATCCGCCGGTGGCAAAGTCGTCAGCGAGAAGGATAAGAAAAAAGAGGACGCCGATCGCAAATCGTCTCAGCCGAACATCCGTCAAGGACAAAGAAGTCAGGCCGGGGGAAGAGATTCCTCTTCGTCGCGTTCCGGAAACGTTTCTTCGGGAGGAGGACGTTCCTCCGGAGGTTCGGGAAACAAAGGCGGAGGTTCCGTATCCAGGGGGGCCGGAGCCCGGGATCGTAAGGCTCTCGAAGACGAGATGGGAAATCTCATCAATCGTCTGTCCGTCCGCGTCAAATGCTGGTTAGGCCGCGTAACGGGGTTTTCATCCCCGGAGTTACTACCTTCCTTCCTCTCCGAATTCAATCTTTCCGGCAAAAAGGCCCTTTTGGAGTTGAATTTCGTCGGTAACGACATACTCGGAAATCCGGGATACGCCGCCAAAATCGCCAAGGAATTGGACGCGCAAAATCCGATCTACATCGAGCTTCTGGGAAGAATGCACAAACTCTACGACAACGGGGAAATCAATCAGATACTAGAGCCGCATAACGCGGCCCCCGATCTTCCCGTCGGAATTCCAGAATAAGAGCTCCTCTATATTCCATCTTTAGAAAATTATATTATGTTTATCCGTTTCAGGGAAGTTACGTCAAGGCCGTGACCTTGGGATACGCCGTGCTCGAAAAACTGGAGGGGAAACCTTCCAGCATCTACAACACCAAAAAGAAACGCGCCCTACAGGAATTCGATTATCTATTCGGAACGCTTTTCGACAAACTCTATCTGACCGTTCTGCGGAACGAGAACAAGAACATCCCTCTGCTCAGCAATACGATGGAATCCGTTCTCGGAATCATTCCCGAGGAAAAACCGGGTCATAGACAACAAGGCGAGGAATTGGACGAAATCTCCGGAGGCGCGGCCCCGGAGGAGGACGTTCAGGAAGAGGAAAAAAAGGAGGAAACCAATCCGGAGGAATCCCTGAGCAAGGAATTAAAATACGGTCTTAAACTGATGCGTATGCTTCCCTTGGATCAACTTCGGAAAAAACACGATCCGAGAGGGGAATACGATCTTGTTCCCGCCGCGGATAAGGCGTTTTTGACCTGGTTGTTTTTCCGCGAATTCGACACGGAATATTCCTTCGTCATGACCACCAAAAAGATCGAGATCAAACCTACGATCGTCAACGGAGCCAAGGTCGATTATCGGGAAAAGATGATCGATCTTTACGAAACGACGAGGGCCTCGATCGAGCAGTTCCGAATCTACGATCAATATTATAAGGAACTCAAGAGTCATCTTAAAAATCCCGGAGCCAATTATATAGAGGCCTCCAAAAAAACGAGCGCGCTCGAAACCAAACGGAGCCAACAATCCAGAAACGTGCGGGTCACCGTGAAGGAATTCGTGGAAAAGACCTCGGAGATCCTGGAAAAACTCATCGCGGACATGAAGACCAAAAAGGAAGTGGTCACCAACATGGACGAGTTGATGACCTTCGATCTAATGGAAGCCAAACGCAGGCTGAACAAAAAACCGATCAAACAATGTATCATGGAAGCGTATTGTTATGCGATCGCGTTCGCCGGAAGATTGGAGAGCGGAGATCTTTTCGGAGGAGTCACGGAACTTTCTCCGGAGGAAATGGAAAAGGAATTCGGGATCAAAACCGAACAGCCCGCGGGCGAATCCGATCTGGGACTTCCCGCAGGCGGCGGAGCGTCCGCGGAAACGAACGAGAATCTGGACGCGGATTCCCTCGGAGTGGATCCGTCCATTCTCGGCGACTGAGGGCGGAACATATCCTTGGCTTCCGTTAAAGTAACCCTATTTCAGAAGAATTTAAACCGGCCGATCGGAGAAGATTTAAAGGGAAAACTCAACAAGGAGAAATCCGACTTTCTCCTATTGCCCGAATATTTCCCCTTCTACGAATCAGAAGCGAACGCGGAACAGGCGACCGACAAATCCAAACTCTACGTCGACGAACTGCTTCAAATATCGGAATATTATAAAGGTGTAATCATCGGAGGTTCGATTTTCCGAAAGGACGACGCGGGAATGCCGAGGATTTCGATTCCGATCATACAGGGGATCGTCGTCGCGGACTGGTACGATAAACAGAATCCGGCTCCGTCCGAAAACGGCGTCGTTCCAGGCGACGGAGAACGCATCTTCATCATGGGAGGTCTTCGTTTCGGGATCGCCGCCGGAAAGGAGATCGGAGATTCAAAACGTTTCGAGGAGTTGAAGTCCCAGAACGTAAACCTTTTGTTCCATTGCGATTTCACTCGGGAAAAGGAATCCACACACGCGCAGGACCTGGAACGTTATGCGAAACTGTCCGCCCAATACGGAATTTTCATAGCTAGGGCCGGAGGTTTCGGTTCCGTGTTGGGGGAATCCGGAATCGGAAGGAGCCTTTTGTCCACGGCCTCCGGGGTGAATTGGAAGGTCGCGGAAGCCGAAAAACAAAAAGAGGTATTGAAAACGGTCACGGTAAACGGCGTAAACGGTCTCTTTTGAACCGAAATCCCCCTTTTTCCGTTTGAACGTTCCCGTCCCCGCAAAATCCGTGTTCGTCGAATGTTCTAAATCGGATAACGCGCGTAAAAAACGGGAATAACTTTTATGAAACTCACCTTCACACTGAACGAGCAGGATATCGTAAACTTCAACGTCTATCATTTCAGAAATTCGAAATTCACGACGAAACGGAGGGTCCTTCTGAGGTTTTTGATTCCGATCTGGGTCGTCGCGGTCTTCTTATTTCTCAACAGGGAACGTCTCGACGCGACTTCCTTTTTGTGGAATTCTCCCCTGTTTTTATTCGGGGTTCTTTGGTTCCTTTTTTCGGATAAGTTGTATTTTTGGAGACTGAAGAACAACGTAAAGAGCCTTCTTCGCGAAGGCAGAAACAACGGAATGATCGGAATCCAGAACTTGGAATTGTCCGGAGATACCTTGGTCGTGGAGAACGAATCCGGCGTTTTTAGACATTCTTTGAAGGCGATCGATCGAGTGGAGGAAGGGGACGGATATCTGTTTTTGTACGTGACCTCACTTTCCGCGATTCCCATTCCACTAAACGTTTTTCAGGATGCCGAGAAGGATAGGTTTATCGGTAAAATCCGGGAGTTTTCCTCCCGTCGTTCGGGATGATTTTGAGGTATGTTCGAGAATCGGCAGTCCGGATTTGCGCCGTCTTGATTCGGGCCCTGCGCGGCGCTACCAGAGGATTCGTTTCGCGCACGGGTAGTAGTTTAGAAAATTATAATTCTTTAAATTGAATATTATGAATATAAATATATCATAATATTTGAATGAATTAAGGCTGCGGATCCTGCCGAGCGCTGCGCTTCAGAGTAGGTTGTGATCCTTCATGGAGCTGTATAACGTCTGGATCGTCACTTTTAGGATCGCCGCCATAGGGACGGCGATCAACATCCCCACCAATCCGAGAGCCGCCCCTCCGACGGTGACCGCTCCCACCACAACGATCGGATGCAGCGACACGGATCCCGAAATGACGATGGGTTGAATGAGGAAGTTGTCTATGATCTGGGCGATCAGAACCACGATCAAAATGGAGGTCATCAGATCCGTGGCCGCGTTGCCTCCGATCACGAGCGCGAAAAACAGGGGAGGAACGGCTCCCATAATCGGACCCAGAT
>NZ_NPEF01000246.1 GCF_002811955.1 Leptospira ellisii | reverse complement strand
CGCGGCCGCGTATCACACGCAACAAAGACTTTCGGAAGCGTACAGCCGTTTCGTTCCCAAGGAAACGTTGGCGCTTCTCAGTAAAAAATCCATCCTGGAAACGCAACTCGCGGATCAAACGGAAGGATTGATGTCGGTGATGTTTTCGGATATCCGCGGATTCACAACACTTTCGGAAAGGATGACTCCGGGCGAAACGTTCCGTTTCATCAATGATTATCTCGGAATGATCGCACCCGTGATCCGGGAGCATCACGGCTTTATCGATAAATTCATCGGAGACGCGATCATGGCGATCTTTCCCGCCCGCGCGGAGGACGCAATCAAAGCCGCCCTTAAAATGCGGAAAATTCTAGGCGAATTCAACGCGCATAGACAAGAACGGGGACAGGAAACGATCGACAACGGAATCGGCATACATACCGGTCACCTCATGCTCGGCATCATAGGTCATGAAAATAGAATGGAATGTACGGTCATAGGAGACAGCGTCAACTTGGCGTCCCGGATCGAAGGTCTGACCAAACAATACGGGACGGCGATCATCGTAAGCGAAGTGACGATCGCTTCCTTAAAAAATCCGGAGAAATTTCCGCACGGATTTCTAGACGAAGTGACCGTAAAAGGAAAATCGCAGTCGATCAAAATCTATCGG
The DNA here is from genome assembly GCF_002811955.1 of Leptospira ellisii. Taxonomy (GTDB): domain Bacteria; phylum Spirochaetota; class Leptospiria; order Leptospirales; family Leptospiraceae; genus Leptospira; species Leptospira ellisii. The sequence continues at coordinate 4,727 of NZ_NPEF01000246.1, read as the reverse complement.
ATCGAAAGTCCGTATTAAAGTCGCTCGGCGATAGCGATTCGTAAATTTTTGATTTCACGACGTTTGGAAAACGATAAAGAAAAAATTTCCGAAAACCGGAATCACTCCCACTCGATGGTTCCGGGTGGTTTGTTGGTAAGATCGAAAAAAACGTATCGAATTCCGTCGATTTTCAAAACCGCGTCTCGGATCCGCTTTAAAACATCCCGATCCATACGGAAAAAGTTGGCCGTCATCGCCTCTTGGGATTCCACCGGACGAAGTACGACGCTCTTTTGATTTTCCGATTCCCCGATCGGCAATAATACCACGGGCATCTGCCAGATCCGATCGTACAAACCCGCCGCTCGGATCACGGATTCCACGGCATGATCCGCCTCACGCAAAAGATCCGAACATACCTTGTCCAGTTTCATTCCCGTAAAACTGAACCGCAACGTTTTCACTTCCGGCTCGAAGGGAAGCAGAACGACCCGATTGATAAAGGAAAAGCGGTTGGAGATATGGGTCGCGACCCTGTCCAATGTGTTCCAATCGGCTCCGATGTCGTTTAACACCGCGCAGTTGGCGTACGAACGTCGGTCGCCTTTTACCCCCACGCTCGCCACGGGAAGGATTTTTCCGGACAATCCGTTTTGTGTGGCCAAATAGGAATCGATTTCCTTCTGATTTTCATCGGTGCTCGTCTTTTCCACCGCAAGCATACGCACCACCAAACCGGGACCGGGGAACGGATGACGTCCCACCCATTCCGGTTCCAGACCGAGCAGAACGCCCAACTCCCGAACCTCATCCTTATACAAATCTCGAATCGGTTCGATCACCTTACCTTCTTCGATCAGTTTTTGAACCGCTTCCACGCGGTTGTGGTGCGTTTTGATCGTATGGGAATGTTTGGTTCCTCCGGATTCGATCGTATCCGGATAAATCGTTCCCTGACCCAAAAGCCAATCCCCGTGTTCCAGATCCAGATCCTTAACGGTGCGGTCCCTCGCCTCCAAAAAAAGATTTCCGACGATCTTGCGTTTTTCCTCGGGGTCCGTCTTATCTATTAGATTTTTATAAAATAGTTCCGATTCGTTTCGAACGGTGAGACGTATATTCTGAAGCTCCAGCTTTTTTTGCAACGGCAGAACCTCGTCTTTCCTCATAAATCCGGTATCGATCAAAAAACCGAGAACCCGTTCTGTTCCCAGCGCCCTACAAAGAAGAAGATACGAAACCGTGGAGTCAACTCCCCCGGACACGAGCATGAACACTTTCTGTTCCGGTTTGACCGTTTCCTGAATCTCCTTAATTTTCTCCTTGAGAAACCGGTCGATTCCCCAAGTGCGCGAAGCCCCGCAGATTTCAACGAAATTGTCCAACAACACGGAACCCTTTTCGCTGTGACTTACTTCCGCGTGAAACTGGATTCCGAAAATTCTTTTAGCGGAATTTTCCACGATCGCGTAACCGCAATCCTGCGACGAAGCGACCTTGATAAAACCGTCAGGAAGTTTCACCACCTCGTCCGCGTGATTCATCCAAACCTGTTCTCCGCCGACGAAATGTTTCAGAAGCGGATTCCCTTCTGAGGCGTGCAATCGTAAGGAAGCCGGTCCGTACTCTCCCGTTCCGGATCGCTCCACCGCTCCGCCCAAAAGTTTTATGATGAGTTGATGACCGTAACAGATCCCTAAAACGGGAATTCCCAATTCGAAAATTTCGGGGTGGATGCTCGGAGAATCCGCTTCGTATACGCTCTCCGGTCCTCCGGAAAGAATGATGCCGGAATAATTTTTATATTTGGCGAGCGGTTCTTCGTTGGAAAGAATTTCCGTATATGCGCCGAGTCTACGGATCCTGGACGCGATCAAGTGCGCGTATTGTCCTCCGAAATCTACTACGGCGATCTTTTTGTGAACTTCCATTCCACCCTCTTAAGACGATTGATTCGAACCCCGCTTCGGGAAAAAGAACTTTCGCGGGAAAGAGACCCGAAAAGTCTGGTCTCAAAGGATGAAATCCATGGAAACAACGAATCCAGAGACCTATGACGGAAGACAGGATCATATTCCGGCTCTGAAAACGCCCGAAATCGAATCTTTCACCAATGTTTACGGAGGAAAGGATTATACAATCGATTTTACGGTTCCCGAGTTTACGGCGGTTTGTCCTAAGACAGGACTTCCTGACTTCGGAACGATCTACGTTTCCTACGTTCCCACGGATCGTTGTGTCGAATTAAAATCCTTTAAAGAATACATCCTCAGTTATCGCAACGTGGGAATTTTCCACGAGTTCGTCGTCAATAAGATCCTGGACGATCTCGTCCAAGCGATCGATCCGAAGTATCTAAAGGTGATCGGTGATTACAACGCTCGGGGCGGAATCAAAACGATCGTAACCCGTGAATACGTAAAGGCGTAACCTCCGACGCAGTTTTATGGACTCGGTCACGTTTCTCGGTTACATTGCCTCCTTGCTCACTACGATCTCGTTTTTACCGCAGGTGATTCGGGTCGTGATGGGTGGAAGTACAAAGGACATCTCGCGGAATATGTACGTCGTTTTCATCACGGGTGTAGTCCTTTGGCTGATCTACGGTTTTTTGATCGGCGATTTTCCGATCATCCTCGCGAATATATTTACGTTTCTTTTCACGTCGATCATCTTATTCTTCAAACTGAAGAACGATCGACGGGAAAATTAAAACGTCCTTTCCTCGCCCAATCGATCACTCCACCTTCCGTATAACGTGGTTTATGTATTCGGAGACGAAAATATTCCTTCCGTCCGAAGTCATTCCGTAGGGGTAAACGTTGGCTTTCGGAGTGGTTCCGTTCGAACCGTGACCGGAATACTGTCCCGCGCCGCCTTTACCGACCAGTCGGACCGTTTTGTCCTGCGCGAAATCCACGTATCGGATCAGACCGCTTCCGTTGTCCGCAACGTAAAGTTTATCTCCGGGCGCGTCGTAAAAGACCGAGGTCGGCGCGCTGAACCTAGCGTTGGAGGCGGGCTGCCAGTCGTAGAATCCGCTGTCCTGTCCGTTTAGCCCCCCCGTTACGATCCCTATCCTTCGATTCTTAATATCGAATTTTATAATATTGTTCGAGGCCTTGTTCGCGATAAAGATTTCGCTTCTCGTTACGCCCCCGCTCGGATCCAGATTTTCGTATAGATGAATTCCGGCGGGATCGGCCAATAAAAAGGCGGGAAACGCCGGATCGTCCAACGACCGGGAGCCGTAGTCCGCGACCGAATAACTCGGAGAGATCTGATTTGCAACAGCGCCCGGAATCCCGGATGTTCCCAGAAGAACGGTTACGTTTCCCGTATTTTGATCCAAAACCCTCAGCGTATGATCCCTTCCCGAAAAATAAATCCTCACTCCGTCGGTCGCGATACCCGCGATATCGTGGACGGCGTCCAGAGAAAGTTGAGAGAGGCTCCCCGTTCCCAAATCGTATCTGGAGATAAAGGCGGAATTTTCCCCCGCCGCATATACGAAAACTCCGTCGGTCGCTACCGCCGAGACCGCGGGCGATGAAAAAAGATCCGTGCTATTCTCCAAAACGAACGAACGGGGGACGTCTATCTTTCTGACCATATCGTTTCCGTAATCCGCGACGTAAATCGTGTTTCCGTCAGACGCGATCTGCAGGGGAAAACTCAAGTGGAAGGCGGAAGAGCCGGATGCGCTTTTCGTTCCGGCGACTAAAACTCCCGATGCGGCCACCTCCATATCTCCGGAAAGAGTTAAGGTATTTCTAATATTCCCGACCGGTTCGATAAGATTGGAATACGGAGGTGTATCCGTCTGACAGTGAACACGCACGTTCGTCACGGAAGCGGAAGAGATCGTTCCGTAGTTTAAGGAAGTTTTGCAGGATTGAGAGTTAGGTTGTCCGACCACTTGAATCCGGAAAAAATCCCCGTCCTGCAGTCCAACGGACATCGTAAAACCGCCGTTTGACGAAACGACGGAAGTGTCTCCGTTCACCGAATTCAGCAGGGTGACGTTCCCGGATAATCCCGTGACCGTCCCTCCCAACGCATATCGATTTCCGCAAGACACGGTTATTCCAGTGACGTCGGTTCCGGAAACGATTCCGCTTCCGTTCAATACCGAACAAAATTGAGACGGCGTGGAGGGGTTCGAATAAACGGTGACGTCGTAGGCACCGCCGTTTGTTATGCGAGTGGGAAAAGTATAGGAACCGTCGGAGTAAATCGATAGGTCGTCCCTGCCGTTATCGCGCAAAACCACCGCAGCCCCGGGGGCCAAACCGCCGACGCTTCCCGAAATGGAAAAAAAATCCGAACCGACCGAAGGATGATCCGAATTCGCCGTATCGTTCGGATCGTTTTCAAGAATCGAACCGATCGGCAATCCGAAAATTCCCCGAAAGTTGATTCCTTCCGATGGACCGCGCAGACAGTGAGAGGCGCAAATAAAAAAAAGGATCGTTACGATCCGTCTCATTCGAAAAAACATCGTTGTACCCGCGTAAAAATTGAACTTCTTGGTTTGAAAAGCCGACTCGATCGGGAAGGTCCCTCCGCTTCGACACAGACAAACTCATACAACTTATACTTCGGATTCGATCGATTTAGGATCCGCATTATAAGAACGGCATGTCGACTTTATAATGACGAAATCGAAACGTTCGAAAAAAAACGGTGAAAAGGAAAAAATTCCTCCCAGGAGGAAAGAGAATCGTTTCAATCGATCAATAAAT
>NZ_NPEF01000245.1 GCF_002811955.1 Leptospira ellisii | reverse complement strand
GAAGAGATCGCCGATTTTCTCTCCGGAGCTTTGGGGGAAACCGTCTCGGTTTCGCAAAGGGGAAGCGGATTCTCCAAAGACGGGGTCCCGATCATCTCGACGGATCCGATCTACACCAAAGAAGGACTGCAAAGACAAAGAAAAGCGGTTCGACGTACGGTCTTCGCGATCGCGGCGACTTTGTTCCTCGTCGTGGGCGGAACCTTGTTCTATAGAAACTTCATCGTTCCCAACCAAGCAGCCCAATATTACGACCAAGGTTTGGAACTGATTCGGGAAGCGGGTGCGTATCCGAAAAACAGCGAATCTCGTAAGAAAAAATTCATGGAAGCGGAAGACGCGTTCGCCCGCGGAGAGAACATACTTCCCAACCATCTCAAATATCTGAACTTATACGGAATGGAATACACGCGGGTCGAGGAATACGATCGCGCCTTCGAAAAACTTTTCGGAAAGGTAAGCCCCGACTTCGGAGCCGGACCCGAGGAACCCTCCTCCAACGCGTGGGACAAACGCGAGAAAGTTCCCATCATCGCGCTCGCCAAGGGACAAATCTGGGACAATTCCAAACTACCGCTGGCAGGGAAGATCGGAAACGAAAACAGAATGGTTCTCGTGGCTCAGGACGGAATCCTCCGCAAAATCCAAAAAGCGGGGGCCTATATCGTGATGCGTCTGGAAAAACAGACCCACGACAACGTGACGTATCGCAATCTGGGCAGGTTCCATTCCTCCATCATGCCGTCCTTCACCGAATCATCGTTAGGCGGCGGTCGATTCAAGAACGATCAATTGGCGATCAACTTCTACAAACAGGTTTATACGGACGGGAACGAACCCTACGACGAACAGTCCACCGCGGGAATCGCCAAAGTATATTACAATAGAAGGGAATTCGGAAAAGCGGCGTCCTTTTACAATAAGATCGTGGAGATCGATCCTTCCAGCCCCGCAGGTCAAGGCGGACTTTTGTCGACGTATATCGAAATGTGGAAAGAGGACGGAAACCCCCAGTTCGTTATCAATCATCACAGACAAATCAAGAACAATCTGGATATAGAGAAAAAACTCTCCCTATACGTCCTTTCCAAACTCGCGTCCTTTTACACCGATTTGAACAAAAAGGAATTACGCATCCGTTACAACATCAATCCCGTGGATCAGGTTTCGGGAATGGAAGTCAACGACAATGCGCTCGAAATCCTGGATTTGATCTATCATAAAACCGAAGAGGACACCGTGACCGGCGTCGAACGCGAAGGTGCCGATTACGCCGAAGGATATTATCAAAGGGGAAGATACTTCTCCTCGATCAAGGAATCCATCCAAGCCAGAAGATTTTTCGAAAAGGCGGCGACCCTCGACCCGGCGCACTATCTCGCAGCGATGGAATTGGCCGAAAACGCGATCCGTCTCGCGAACTTCGGAGAAGCCGACAAATTGTTAAACGAAGCCGTAAAACGTTTCGAAAATTACAAACAAAGTTACGGAGCCAGGGAAGAGGACGAAACCCTCATCCAAGGAAACGTAGGAAGGATTTATTTCGACAAAGCGCGGATCCAGTATCTTTCCGCCGCGGGAATCCAGGAGAAGGACAAAATCACGGAATTCCCGGGCAAAAAAATCTACCCGTTCCGGGCGAGAACTCCGATGGATTCCCTTGCAAAAGCCAGATCGATGGAACTCAAAAATTCGTTGGAAGGATTTACGAAAGCGGAAACGATCCAATCCGACGAGAACGAGTTTACGCTGATTCGTAGATGGAGAACTCCCCTGCCCGCTTCGATCCAAAGGGAACTCCGCTATTTCAAAGGTTGGGTCGATTATATGAGTGGGGATTTCGCGGCGTCCTTAAACGAATGGTCCGGCTTCGAAGACGAGGACGAATACAACCACTCCACGCTTTTGATGGGAAAGGCGAACGCTTTTTTTTACACCGGACAATACAAGGCGAGTTTAGGAAATTATCTCAAAGTTCAGGACGATATGGAGGGAAGACTTCTCAATATGGGACTTCCCAAACCGGACGATCCGTATCATCAGGAAGTCTATCAGACGTTAGTCGCCGCTTATAACAACATCGGCGCCGTCTACGAAAAACAGGGAAATACGGCGGAAGCGCTCAAACACTATTGGAAGGCGATCGAAACCGCGCGTAAGATCAACGAGGTTTCCGAAATCGCGATGTCGAACAAGGATCTGATGTTCAAAAAGGAAGCCATCGGACAGGATCCTCTCCTGGAGGATTGGCTTTCCCCCACCTTGGACAGCATCAAAAAACTGACCCGGGAATGACCTTTTCCCGTTTTCTCTCCTGACTTCGTAGGAAAACCGAATCCGAATCTTGGAACGGACCGAACCGATCCTCGATGTTTAAGCCGCCCGCCGGAGATCTACGATCCGTCGGCGTCCGACCTACCCGGAAGTCCGATCCGATTCCTGAAAAATTAAGGATTAAGAATATTCAATTTTGCTTGTGCGTCCAGTTTTTCCCGCAGGGATTTAAGAGATTGTTGGAGCTGATTTTTTTCTCCGGAGGAAAGAAGCTGATTGGTCGTTTTTTCGCGGGAGGAAAAGCTCAAGGTGACCTCTTTCGCGTTCTGGATCTTATCGGCGACTTCGATCGGAAGTAACGAGGAAATCCGCATCGATTCCGAATAATCCGTTCCCACCTTTCTCAGATTGAACCAGGTTCCGTCGAGTTTCAGGGAGACTCCGATCGGAAAACTCACCTCGAAGGAACTTAGGAAATATTCCAGATATAGGATTTTTTCTCCGTTCGCATTTTTGTAGATTCCCCGAAAGCTGACCGATTTAGGATCCCCGGCGGAACACCAAAGGTGAAATCCGGGACAGATCGGATCCGTGCCGAAAAGGACCTGTTCCAAAGCCGGCTCCGGAACCTGGCGAACGCCCGCGGAGGAACAGGCGGAAAGACAGAACACTGTCGAAATAAAAAATGCGGATAAGAACGGAATCTTCAAAGGAACCTCCGAGGGTTTTCCCCAGTTTTGGAACGGAGTCCGGATTTGAAAGAAAATTCTAAAACGGTCCCGAACCCCCGTCCGGGAAAAATTCAATTTTCAGAGAACGAGCACCTGCAAACCTTGGTAACAGAACTATGATATCCTTTCCGAAAGATAAGATCAACGTACTCCTTCTCGAAAACGTCCATCAGGACGCATACGATCTCTTTAAGAACGACGGATTCAACGTCCGTCTTCTCCCGGCCGCGTTCTCCGAAAACGAGCTTCTAAACGAGATCGAAAACGTCCACGTTTTAGGAATCAGAAGTAAAACCAATGTGACCGCTCCGGTTTTGGAAAAGGCGAAACGACTTCTTACGATCGGTTGTTTTTGTATCGGCACCAACCAAGTGGATTTGTCCGGAGCGGAGAAAAAAGGGGTTCCGGTATTCAACGCGCCGTATTCGAACACCCGCTCGGTCGCGGAATTGGTGATCTCCGAAATCATTATGCTCGCGAGAAGGATTCCGGATCATATTCGAAACACACATTCCGGAATCTGGAATAAAATTTCCAAAAACTGTTTCGAAGTCCGGGGAAAAACTCTGGGAATCGTAGGATACGGACATATCGGAAGCCAGGTTTCGGTTCTCGCCGAAGCGATGGGACTCAAAGTGATTTACTACGACGTTCAGACCGTTCTCCCGCTCGGGAACGCAACACCGGTGGCGAGTTACGAGGAACTTCTCCGCACCGCGGACTTTATCAGCTTTCACGTTCCCGAAACTCCGGAGACGACGAATCTCTACGGACAAAAGGAAATTCAAGTCACTAAAAAAGGCGCATATGTGATCAATCTCTCCCGGGGAAAGGTGGCGGATCTGGAAGCCTTGGCCGCAGCGATCCGAGCGGGCCATATCGCCGGCGCCGGAGTGGACGTGTTCCCCGAAGAGCCGGAATCCAACAACGATCCTTTTTTGACTCCTATGCAAAACCTGCCTAACGTGATTTTGACGCCGCATATCGGAGGAAGCACGGAGGAAGCGCAAAGAAATATAGGCTCCGAAGTGGCTTCGAAGTTGATCAAGTTCGTCAACAACGGCTCCACTACGTTTTCGGTGAACTTTCCGAATCTGGAAATCACTCCTTTGCCGAACGGTCAATACAGAATTTTGAACGTCCATAAGAATCAGCCCGGATTTTTAAAGGACATCAATTCCATGGTTTCGGAAATCGGGGCGAATATCAGCTCGCAACATTTGGGTACGAGCGCGGAAATCGGTTATCTTTCGATGGTGATCGACAAAACCGTCGGCGACGAACTCAAGGAAAAGATCGAAAAACATCCCTTTTCGATCAAAACCAGGATTCTTTACTGAACAGATTGCCTTTTGCGGAGGCAGTCTGTAGACCGATTTACATAATGAAATTGTAATATAAAAAACATTCCGACGAGAAATATTTTTCCGAATTTTACTTGATTTTACAATCCGGTCCTCCGTATTATTGTGCCATGCACTACAACCGAATTCCGAACACAATCACAGTCTATTTTAGCGAACTGGCCGATCAGAGCCTTCGGCTTGCGGAAAATATACTGAAAGGTCTGCTTCACAGAACCGATTCTCCCGTGGAACCGGGAACGGTACTCGAATTGAAATTGGGAACGATCAGTCTTTCCGGAGCGATTCAGATCCCCGTAAAGGTGATTCGCTGCGAAAAAATTTCCGGATCGGAATACGATCTGTATCTCAATTATACCGAAAAGGACTTCAACAAGGTGCAGGAAATCGAGGATTTGATCCGCGATCTTTCCTAAAATGCCGATAAAAACAAAGATACCCCGGCTTCGAGTTCAAACTGACCGCCGTTCAGCCCTCTTCCGCCTAACGTATCGAAACGCGCTTTTATAATTCACAAGTGCCGACTTTTTTAAATCCGTACAACGATCTCCGAATCCGAAATCGGTAGATTCGTTTTTCCGCGCTTGCGTTGACAAAATATTTCGTTCTGAACATTCCCGATCCATGAATCTTTTTTCAACTATACCGGAACCGAACACGAAGGAATTCTCCGATTTTTTTTCCTCACACGACCTTTTCTCCCGAAAGATCGGATACAAAATGATCTCCGGAAGTCCCGGAACCAGCGAGTACGAGATCGAAGTGGACGAGTCGTTTTGGAATCCGGTGGGAATCGTACACGGAGGGGCCTTGTTCGCGGCGATGGACAGTTCTGCGGGCGCGGCGATGGCGGCTTGGATCAAATCTTCCGGTTTGAATTATACGTTCATGGCCACGGCTTCGGCGGAGATCAAATATAGAAAAAGCCTTACCCGGGGAAAAATCCGCGTATATACGGAGATCCAAGAACAAAAACGATCCGTGGTAAGGCTGATCTCGAAATCACTGGACGAAAACGGCGAATTGATCGCGGA
>NZ_NPEF01000244.1 GCF_002811955.1 Leptospira ellisii | reverse complement strand
CTTCCTCTTTGTGTTTCGGATCGATCGAAGTGACCGGAGCGGTCGCCTTAAGATCGGATTCGGCTTGAGCGAAAGGGATCACTTCCTGAAGTTCGGGAGTTTTTTCCCTTTCCTTGGAGAACAAGGAAGGAACGAAAGAGACGATCGCAAAAACGATAAACGAATGGAGGAAAATGGGACGAAGGAAGGTTCGATTGGAATTCATGCAGCGGCCAAGTATCCGTAGTATAACAAAATACTAAGGTTTTCCGAAACGATACGCTGACTATGCTTTTTCCTGAAACGTTCCCGAAAAGGCTCGGAGTTAGACGCAATCGATCGTATCGTGAAATCGGAACCGGGCACGGCCGGACGTCGACATATGTTACGCGCGTTTCGAATTCGTTAAAACGAAATCACGGATCTTATCCGTAACGAATTCGGGCATTTCCTTTTGAATCCAATGATTCGAATCCGCGGTGAAAAATCCGACCGAATCGCAGACTTCCGAAAGGGAATCGTAACATTCCGGACGGATCGCCATATCTCGGATCGGAACGAGAACCCGCGTAGGAACCGAGATCCGTTTCGGAATCGGAAAATTCCCGCGGAGAAGTTCCCGATACAAATTCACCGGATAAACCGCGTTTTCGAGAATTTTTTCCCGGGTCATAAAACGCATAGGATCGTCCTTCGGAATTTCGGCGGCCCACATCAGATATTTCCAGATCGGTTTTGTCAGGATTCGGATCGACAATTCCGGCAGAAACGGGATCTGAAAAAACAGGATATACCAGGATTGAAACGACTGACGGATCGAAACCAGGATTTTATCCGGACGAAAGCTGAAGAAATAGCGGATCATCGACCGCAGAGAAATGAGAGGATGGGGCCCTCCCATCGCCGTATATGACTTAAGTAATTTAGAATATTCTGAAATACCTAAGAATCCCCAGAAAAGGATCGCTCCCCAGTCGTGCGCCACGAGATGGACCTTTGTTCCTCCCCCTAAAAAACGGATCACTTCCGCGAAATCCTCGAACAACTTCGAGGCGTTATAATCCTTTTGACGGATCGGTTTGGCCGAATTCCCCGCTCCCCGCAGATCGAAGGCGCCCACGTTGAACTCGCGCGACAATACGTCCATCTGTCGATCCCAAGTGGAATGTTCGTCCGGATAACCGTGTACGAATAGGATCGTCTCCCGATCCGGTCTTTCATCAGCGGTGGAATTGTATTTTAAAAACAGATCCAAATTGCCGTTTTTAACGAACGTCGTCCTAAAATCAGTTCGTGATTTCTTTTTATCCGAGGCTTTCGGCTTTTTCGGCTGTAAGGCGATCATGTGTTTCTCCGAAGTTTCGGACTCAACGTCCGTATTTTTGTTAAACGAATTCGTTCGTTTATCGGAATCGGTCGCTCATGCTCGCGAACTTGTGCACGATATTCGGAATCATACGGTTGAGAAAGCTGATCGTCTTGGATTTGATTCCCGGAAAAACGTGCAATTTTCTTTTTTCCATTCCGCGTATGATCGCCCTGACCACGTCCACCGGACTGTCCACGATGGACATCGGTATTTCCTGTTGTTTGCCGAACTGCTGCGATTTTAGGATTCCGGTATCCGCGAAAAACGGATACACGTTCGTGACGGCCACTCCCTTTTTTCTCAGGTCGGAATCCATAGCCTCGCCTAACGCCCGTATGCCGAATTTTGACACCGAATAATAGATCAATTCCCCCGGAGCGACCTGACCCGCCACGGAGGAGAGGTTAACGATCTGCCCCTGTTTCCGCTCCAACATCGCCGGAACGAACAGACGGCTGAGATGGATCGGCGCGTAGAGGTTCACGTCCAGTATCAGATTCCAATTCTTATCGGGAACCTCCAACAGCCCTCCTTTAAACGCGAGTCCGGCGTTGTTGATCAGTACGTCCACGCCCCTCGGCGATAACTTTAGAGTATTTTGATATACTTGTTTACACCCGTCTCCCGTCTGAAGATCTCCGGAAAACGATCCCAGTATTTTTCCCTGGGTTTTCGAGACGGAACCGTTTTCGACGTTTCCGTTCCACTTTCGACGCAGATAAAAGTCGACGTTCGTATCGGGCGTCTTAAGATCCGTAAGAATCAGATCGCTTCCCTTTTCCAGAAGTTGTTTGGTAAGTTCCCTTCCGAACCCTCCGCTTGCACCGGTGATTAAAATCGTCTTTCCTTTCAAATTGTTCATATCGCTTCTCTGTATTGATGTTCTTGTTGTGAAAAAATCTCCTCCGCCAAATGCAGATTGTCCTCCTGATCCGGATGAAAGGAAAATCGAAAGTATCGGAACGCGGCCGCGATCGTCAACGGCAAAACCTTCTCCTTCGTGAACAAAAGACGGAACAGTTCCTTCTGCGTTTTAAAGCGGAATAGAATTCCGTCCTGCCAAAGGAAGATGAGAACGGCGACTAAGGTGAACGTGAAAAAAATTCCGGACGCAATACACATCCCCGTGACGCGGATCCAATAACTTTCGGTGACCTCTTTCAGAACGTCGAACGCCGCCGATTTGTGTTCCAACTCCTCCGCGGCGTGCCATTCGAACAGACGTCTCATCTCCGGATGCGCCGGTTTCAAAAGCCCGCTTCGGAGTCCGAGATCGGCTACGAGAGAAGTGTAGTGTTCCAAACCCGCGACTGCGGCCATATTCATCCTTTCGGAAAAGATCCGTTCCAAAAGATCGAAGGCGAACCAAACCACGAAGTTCATAAAACCTTCGAACTTGTAACCTTGTTCCTTTAGATTCCGCCAGAATTTTCTGTGTTCCCCGGCGTGTTGCGCCTCCTGTCCCACGAAGGCGATCGCGTTCCGTTTCACTTGTCCCTCTTTAAGACGGGGAACGTATTTTTGTACGGTGCGGATGAAGTATTTTTCGCCTTCCGGAAAAAGGATGGTCCACGCGTTTAAGACGTGCGTCAGGGACGCGTTGCCTCCGCACCAGTGTTTGGGAACGGAATCGGAGAATTGGAATTTCGGTTTTCGAACCGGATAATCTGCTGTCGGTTTCGGATTCATGGATATCACATTCAAATTTTATTTTTTAGAATTTTATAAACTACTTCTAAGCGGAGACCGGAAACTTCCGTTTGGAGGACGTTCGGGCATTCGAACCGGATCCCTTTCTTTTGGCGCGGTTCCGTCCGATCTCCTTTTCCTTCCAAAAACGTACGTGCGGAAGATCGTCGTCGAGCCAATACGCCCCGTTGTCGCCTACGACCAGAATCTCCTCCCACTTGACGCCGAAACTCTCCTCCGCTTTCGATCCGGAATATAACTTTCCGATATGCGGTTCCACGGCCCAAAGCCCGGCGTCTACGCGCGATTTAGTGAATTCACCCCAGAGCGGAGAGGAGGAAGAGAAGGCCCCTTTGAACATTTGAGGCAAAAGATAGAAAAACGTCTGCGGCGGAAATCCGAGGACCCTTCCCCCGGGAAAATTCCAACCGGGAACCCGACCCACCTTATGACCGAGAACCCCGTTCGGATAGATCGTATGACAATTGGAATATCCGAGATCGGCGATCAATCGGTCGCAACTTTTATAGATCGCGGCCATGGAACGTTCCGCGAGAACCGAATCCAAAATCAGGGTTCGAAACTCCTTCAAATCCTCCCTGCCGCGTTCCACCTCCGGATTTTCTCCGAAGGAAAAAGAATAACCCACGTCCGCGGTAACACCTTTCACGTTAGGCGCAACATCAAGGATCACGGCCATACCGCGTTCGAGTTTTCGGTTCGAAGGTTGAAACGCGGTTCCGAAATGGGGAAGAATTCCGTCCCCTCCGATCCGCCTCCAAGTCAGCGGTCTTCGAAATCCGCGAAAGCAGGTCCTATCCCCGAACCAGGCGAATCCGTAATGAAAAAAGTTTTTTCCGCCCTTCTCACGTACATATGCGTCGATCCTATCCGCGGCTTCCTTTTCGGTCGTTCCGAGCGTCAGTCCGTTGCGTACGAATTCCACGGCTTCGTATGCGAGTTTTTGCACGTTCTTAAATTCCCGCAGATCCGCGGACGAATGATATTCCCGAGACATTTACGATTCCTCCCGACTTTTGCGGTTCGTTGCGGAAATCGTAACGCGTGTTACGGGGATAATCGTCCGATCTTATGATTTCCGACCGATTTTTAGTTTTTTTTTCTCCATTCCGCGGGAGTCATTCCCGCGATTTTGAGAAACTGGGCGTTGAACGTGGACTTCGTATTAAAACCGACCTCGAATCCTATCGAAAGGATCGTTTTTTTCGGCTCCTCCAACAGGATCTTTTTGGCCTCTTCCACACGATATCCGTTGACGAACTCGTTGAAATTTTTTCCGTAAGATTCGTTTAATATTCTGGAAAGCTGATGCGGAGTGATGAGAAGTTTTTCGGCGAGATCCAACATCCTCAATTCCTCGTCCCGATACGATCGCTCCTCCTCCATCAATTCTCGAAGACGAAGTCGGATCGCGTCCAGGTTGATTCCCCCGAGCTGGGTTTTTTCGTATCGTTTCTGCTGGATTTCGGATTTCAGCGAAACGAAAAAATTCGGATAACGCGCGGAGAATACGAACACGAGTCCGTTCCCCAAGGTCATCAGAATCGAAGCGAAGGCGAACAGCGGATCCAGATGAAAATAAAATCCGATTCCGGAAAGTTGGATCGAAGATATCGTAACGAGCAAAATCCAGGAAGCGGAACGGGAAAGACGGATGTCGATCTCCCGAAAGGACTTCCAAAACAGCCAAACGGAATAGATACAATAGAACGTAAGATGAACGTATCCGATTCCGATCAAAAGCGAAACGGGGCTGCGTCCGCGACGCAAAAACGCGTCCGCGATCAGTTCCGCTTTGGATTCCAGCGGAGTCAGAAAAAAAACGAGTTCGAACAGAATCGCCGCGTACGCCGGAAAAAAATGTCTCTTAAGAGGGATCGTCCTTTCCAAGGTGAATCGAAGCATTCTTCCCGACACGAGCAAAAGCGCCGGTCCCGTCGCGAGCAACGAAGAGAAAAAGAAAATCCAAAGAAACGGAACCGTCTCGGTTCCCGGGAGAAGGACAAAACCCAAACGCAGCTCCGCGGAAGCCATCACCAAAGCGAGAAGAAACATTCCGGTAAACCCTTCCCCCCGTTTCCGTTTTGCGAGTTCGGTAAAAAACAGAAGGACACAATAACCCGGACCGAGTTGAATCAAAAATTGAATTACGAGTCGGAGCCAATCCGGTGCGGTTTGAGAGTTCATCGGAAATGGGAAAAAGAAAGCCGAGGGGGAAGTTTTGTCGAGAAGAAACG
The DNA here is from genome assembly GCF_002811955.1 of Leptospira ellisii. Classification (GTDB taxonomy): domain Bacteria; phylum Spirochaetota; class Leptospiria; order Leptospirales; family Leptospiraceae; genus Leptospira; species Leptospira ellisii. Next base: position 160 of record NZ_NPEF01000244.1, on the reverse strand, counting down.
GGAAAAATCGATTCCGTCGGAATTAGAAGAATTGACGCATACCATTCTCCGGGGTTCCTTATCGGTATGAGTGAATTTATCGAAATCAAAGTGGGCGACAAATCCTATCAACTCCCTCTGATCGCAGGGACGGACGGTAAAAAAGGAATCGATATCCGCG
>NZ_NPEF01000243.1 GCF_002811955.1 Leptospira ellisii | reverse complement strand
CTGCGTTTCGGTCTTTCCAAGGAAAGATAGGAGATTCGTCTCGGTACAGGGGAGGAACAAAAGGAAAACGTCATAAAACACATTAAGATAATGTAAAATGATTTCATTTATTTTCCCCCTTACGAATCCGTTCGCTGTGAACCGCCAATCCCCTGACCGAAACGCAGTTGAACGGAACCAGAACTCCCGTGGAATGAACCACTTCCGCATCCAAAATCGTATCGTATCCGGAATTCTCCAAGGCGTTCGCGAACGCTTTGGAAAGACTGTGTTTTAAGCCGCAATCCTCGCCGAATTTGAATTCTCCCGCTGCAGTTAGCGAACCTACTTCGGGCACTTTCCGTCCTTCCCAGTCTCCGTACGAAAGCAGATATACTTTCTGCGTACTGCTGCAAAAGGAGATAAAAGCGGACATCCCGCACGATAAAACGATCCTCTTCCAATCGTTTTTATTCCCAACGTAATCCATTCCTTCCCTCTTAAAGTTTTTTCGAAGACGATGTAAAACCCCTTAAAAATTTCAATTGGATTCGATAGATTTCTGCGTTTTTATTTTAAATATTATATTTTTTGAATATTAAATATACAATAGATCAATCCGACACCAAACGATAAAATCCCTAAATTAATTCGTTCGAATTATAATCGGAACCGCAGGCATACGAAGCCGGAAAAAGATCGCCGATTTAGGTCTTTAACTGATTTGCAGAGACAATCGACATAACTAAAAAAAACGGGAAATCGGTATTATTTCGCTCCGACATTGAATTTCGCGGTTCGATTTCCCGAAAATTATCCTATGAGAACGGGATTCGGAATTTTTATCGTAATATTGTTTTCCGCACCCGCTTCGATTTTCGCCGACTTGGCAAGCAACGGCGCCACACATTTGGTCCGCGTTGAAAAAGGGCTAAAGACGAACGAGTTTCTCATCAAGGCGCTGAACAGCTCCGTGTCCAATTTGGGAACGGAAGCGGACAAGGCCTTATACAAAAGGATCATTCAACATCACGTAGAAACCAATCAGCTTTACTTCCAATTCGACCTTGAACGCTCCTACTCGGAGCTCAAACGAACGCAGGATCTATTGGTGATATTGTATTCAGATCTGATCGAATCCGGAAAAAAGACGATCCGTTCCGAACTAGGTTTTCTCGGGTATTATGCGATTCGAGGAACGGAAGCGAAACCGAAAAAACACCTCGAACTCGGCTATCGAGAACTTGCCTCCGCGGAACAGAAAAAACTGATTGCGGACAACACACGACCTTATCTACAGCCGATCAAACTCGAACTACTTTATGAATCTCTAAAGTTACTCAAACAATCCAGAAAATACGTCGTCCTTCTTTCCATGGAATATCTTTCCGATTTTCCGCCCGATCCGGAAAGTGATGACTTCCTGGGAATATTAAACGAAATCAACCGCGCTATGTTCTCTAGAAAGGACGAATTCGCCCGGATTCATTTCGACAATCATTTCCATGCGTATTCGGGTGAGAATCTATACGACACCTACTGGCAGGCCCCCGCCCTCGAAGAGCTGGAAAAACCGCTCGGAGAGATAGACTCCGCATATCTGCGGGCAAGAAGAAAAGCGAAACGTTGATTCGGGCGATTTTTTCCGGGGAATCATTTCGAAATTCAGATGACAAGGAATTCTCTCCTGGATACAACCGATCCTTGTGCTAGAACTGAGTTGTCCCAACTGTGGAGCGCCCGTACCTTTTCAGAGTAATGTCGCGATTTACGGAGTTTGTCCGAATTGCAAAACCCTGACTCTTCAAAAAAACCAATCCTTGGAAAGTCTGGGCAAAGCCGGAGATTTGGTCCCGGATCTCTCTCCGATTCAGGTGGGCACCTCGGGTAAAACGAAGGACGGCATCGGTTTTCGAATCGTTGGTCGTATTCAGCAGAGATATTCCCTCGGAACTTGGAACGAATGGCACGCCGTCACTCCGGACGAAAGATCGGTCTGGCTCGCGGAAGCTCAGGGTCAATATATGCTTACCGAACTCAGACCGACTTCGGCGAAACAGATTTTTCCGGAACACGATCCGATCCGCGATTTGAATTCGCCCCCGGACGTTTATTTCACCACTTCCAATACGGCAAAACAGTTGTTACGCGCCGGAGAAACCCTCGAAGTGGAAAACGATCTTTGGCTGATTCGGGAGATCGGGCTTGCGACCTGCGTCGCGGGCGAAGGGGAATTGCCGATCGGTTTTCAGACTGGAAGCACTTCCGTCCTTCTGGATCTCGCAAACGATCAGGGTTGGTTTGCTACATTAGATTATTCTCATACTCCGCCGCTCTATTTCAAAGGGAAAATATATTCCTTCGACCAGATAGAATTCGTCAACCTGAGGGACCCGAAGGCCTTTACCGGTTTTCAGAAAATAGAACAGGCCAAGGCCGTTCAATGTCTCGGATGCGGCGCTTCCTTAAGCCAGAGAAGTCCGGACTTTTCGCAATCCGTCGCCTGCGAATACTGCGGAACCGTAATGGACACGACAAGAAAGGAATTGAAGATACTTTCCAAATTCCAAGAGGTGATTAAAGACCGTGTTTTTCTTCTTCCCGGCGTCAAACTGAATCTGAAGGGAAAGGAATGCGAAGTTTTAGGCGTGGTCAAAAAGTCCGTTCGTTCCCACGGTGAAATTTTTCCTTGGACCGAATACCTTCTGCATTACACGGGCGGTTACTTTTGGCTCAACGAAACCGACGGACACTGGACCCTGTTCGAACCCACGCCGTTGATTCCGAAAACGGTTCAGAACACTTATCCTCCTAGAAAGACGTTTCAAAACGAGGAATTTAGATTATTCAACTCCTCTACCGCCGGAGTCGATTTCGCCTTCGGAGAATTCTATTATAAGATCAGCGCGGAGGATACCGCAGAACTTTCCGATTTTATAGCTCCGCCGCGTATGCTTTCTTCGGAAAACACCAAAACGGAAATTTTCTGGTCGATAGGCGAATACATTCCCCGAGACGACCTGGCCAAAGCCGTTCAAGGAGAAGCCGAACTTCCTTCTCCGATCGGAATCGGCATAGTACAGCCGAATCCGTATGAAAAATTAAAAAAACGGAATATTAAAATCGCTGCATGGCTTTCCGCGGTCATGCTCGCGGTCCAGATCGGATTTTGTCTGAACGCCCAGGACAAAGAGGTGCTTTCTAAACAGCTTTTTTACGTGCGTAATCCCGCTCCGGGGGGAACGACGGAACCTTCTTTCGTGACGGAGACGTTTCAATTGGAGGGAAGCTCCAGACAAAACGTCCAGATCAAGCTGAACGTTCCCGATCTTTCCAACCGTTATATCTACTATTCTTTAGCCCTGATCAATACGCAAACCGACGTCGCATATGATACCGGACTGGAGGTGAGTTATTACGAAGGGGTGGAAGACGGAGAAAGTTGGAGCGAAGGCAGCAAGTCTGCGGAAGTGGTGATCGGTGAAGTTCCGGCGGGCGAATATTATCTACGTTTGGAATCCGAATCCGATTTTCCCGCAGGAAAAGGTTCGGAGGTATCCTTATCGATCCGAAGGGACGTGGATCAGTCGTTTTATTATTTCCTATTTTTGTTGGGAGTTTGGCTGCCGGTGCCTTATTCCTTCCTGCGAAGTTTTTCTTTCGAGGGATCTCGGAACGAGAAAAGCGATTTCGCCCCGGTCGGCTACGATTCGGACGACGATGACGACTCTTCTTCATCTTATGACGATTAGACGATCGGAACCTCGGAGACTCGCCGTATCGATCGAAAACGATCCCGGCGACGAACAAATCCGCCGCCATCATAAAGGAGAAACGGAATGGACTTGGTGAAAAAACTGCTTTATCCGGTTTACGTGCTTTGGCTGACCGGATATCTGACCTATACGAATTTCTACGGCGGAGGTTCGAACGACGTGGACGAAGTGGAGAACGTGCCCAAAACGGTGCGGGAAAATCCGGGAGTTTACCGTTCGCATTACTTGAACTTTATGCGTTATTCCGGAGGGAAGTGACTCTTTTTGCAAACCGCACTCTACATTTCCGTACTTATCATCTCCTCCTGCGGTCTCGTATACGAGTTGTTAGCCGGAACAGTCGCCTCCTATCTTTTGGGTGAAACAGTCACCCAATTCTCCCTCATCATAGGAACCTATCTTTTTTCCATGGGAGTGGGTTCCTGGTTGTCCAAATATTTGGAAAAGGATCTGATACCGAAATTTCTGGAGATCGAACTGGCCATCGGTCTTACGGGCGGTTTTAGCGCTTCGATCCTTTACTTAAGTTTCGGACACATAAAATACTTTCAAGTTCCCTTGTTTTTGATCGTAATCCTGATCGGAGTGCTTGTCGGTTTGGAAATTCCGGTACTTCTCCGCATTCTAAAGAAGGAATTACAGTTCAAGGAATTGGTCTCCCGGGTTCTCAGCCTCGATTACGTCGGGGCGTTGTTGGCTTCGATATCGTTCCCCGTTTTTTTCGCGCCTAAGTTGGGTCTCGTGAGAACCGGATTCATATTCGGAATATTGAATGCAGGTGTCGCCCTCTGGGGAACCTGGGCTTTACCTTTGAAATTCTCCAGAATGATTCTGCTCCGGACCCAGGCGGTGATAGTGCTGACGTTACTGATCCTGGGATTTTCCTTTTCGGATCTGATCACGTATTACAGCGAGGAATCGTTGTATACGGACGAGATCGTTCTTTCGAAACAATCCCAATTCCAAAGAATCATAGTCACACGCTGGAAAAACGAGATCAGGCTTTTTTTGAACGGACATGTCCTGAGGAAAAGTGCGAATCGATTCTAACTCGCCTTCGTTGATGAATTTAAGGTTCTCGGGAAATTCCTTTTTCATCCGGATCGGTTTTTGACCAGCGAGAACGAATCCCCATTCTCCGAAGGACGGAACGTATACGTGCAACGGAAGGGTTTGAAAACCCGAAGACGATATCGTCCGTTCGATGCACCAAAAGGAAGAACGGGCGAACAACGGTGAAGTGGACTGAATCTCCAAAACCGAATTTTCATTCATCCTTCTTTTAAGGACTTGAAAGAAGGCGGTCGTATAAAGTTTTCCTAATGAAAAATTACTCGGATCCGGAAAATCTATGATCACCGCGTCGAAGATTCTTTCCTCGTTTTCAAGCCATACGAATGCGTCTCCATTTACCACTTGAACCTTCGGATTTTTCAGACTTTCTTCGTTCAATCCCTTTAGAACCCCGTGATTAGAGAATAGGTCGGTGATCGCGGGGTCCAGATCCACCAACGTGATCGATTCCACACTTTCGTGTTTTAGAATTTCGCGGACCGCCAGACCGTCCCCGCCGCCTAACACGAGAATACGTTTCGGCCGGGGATGCGCGAGCAATGCGGGATGAACCAACGTTTCGTGATACCGATATTCGTCCCTTGAGGAAAATTGTAGATGTCCGTTCAAAAAAAGCCTGATCTCGTTTTTCCAGCGTGTGACTATGATTCTTTGGAATTGGGATTGTTTCGA
>NZ_NPEF01000242.1 GCF_002811955.1 Leptospira ellisii | reverse complement strand
GAGTTCAGCCATTCTCTGATCGACGCGGGTGCGGATCTCGTGATCGGACACGGTCCGCATTTGGTACGCGCGATGGAATTGTATAAGGGAAGATTGATCGCGTATTCGCTCGGAAACTTTATGGGTTACCGCGCGTTATCCTCCAAAGGGGTCGTCGGTTATTCCCTGGTTCTGGAGGCGGAAGTGGATTCCCAAGGCAAGTTCGTAAAAGGGAAGATCATTCCGTTGCAGTTGGATTCCGCCTCGATTCCGGAATACGATCCGGATAAAAAAACGATCGATCTGATGAGAAAGCTGACCAAAGAGGATTTTCCCGGAAAAGGACCGAAGATTTCCGAAGACGGAACGATATCGCCTTAAAGTTCGCGAGTCGACGATCGAACGTTCGGAAGAATCGTTCCGTGAACTTTTTTATAACCGGATCCATTCTAAAAGAATCGGAATCGCTCTTATAACTTTCGTCTTTTCCTTCAACGAAGTTAAAACGCAAGAGCGAAACAGGATTCGAAAGTCGCCTCCGAAATAGCTCTTTCTACCCCCACCTTTTGAAAGCCGTCGTTGCGAAACGATCCGCATTTATAACAATACAAGGGGCGATGGTAAAGCGGTGCGATTATTTTCCCTGAGTCGTTGAAAAATAACCCGGATCGATTCCAGCCCCGCAGAACTCGTCTTTCATCCCTTCGCGATGGAATTCTCTTGCTTGCAGAAACGCGGTTCGAAATTCTGGAACAGGAACTTGTTGAACCTCGGAGACGAGGTGGGAATCCGGTTCGAGTCCGGAGCTGAACCCGCAGCTGTAATCGCCGTTACGGTTTCGCAAACGCCACTGTTTTTTACGGGAAGGCGCGAAACCGGCGAAAGCCAGAAGACCCGACTCGTTCCAACGAACCGATTGGCTTTCGGGATCTAAGGTCGGGTTTGGAAAACCGGATTTCGCATCGATCGACCGCCGTTCTGCCTCTCCGATTTTTCTTTCCCGTCCCTTCGCGTTTCGGACGGAAAATGAACCTTTTTAAATACATTCATAAATTCGAATATTCTATATTTCTTTTGTTTTTGCCTGGGACCCTATTTCCCCAGCAGAACGGAAGCGTCCCTTCGAACGGTCCGCAACGCGCCGAAACCGTAAAGGTCCTGGGAAAGGTTTCCGACCGGGATCCTCAGAATTTCCGTTCCAATCCGAGCGGTTTTCAATCCTCGATCAAACTGGACGAAGCGGGAGCGCGTTATACGTCTTTGCCCGAGGTTCTGGAGCGCGAGGCGGGGCTTCGAGTGCGTTCCTTCGGGGGTTTGGGTTCGTATTCCACGCTTTCGATCCGGGGAACCAATCCGAATCAGTCCAGGATTTATTTGGACGGAATTCCGATCAATAATTCCCAGGGAGGGGAGGTCAATCTGGCCGATCTTCCCTTCGACAGTCTGGAGAGCGTGGAGGTATATCGTTCCGGAAATCCGGTCGGTTTTTCCGGTTCCGCGATCGGAGGTTCCGTCAATCTGGTCACGCGGAAGGAGTCGGAGAAACCGAAAACGCGGATCAATCTCGGAGGAGGTTCGTTTAACACGGGTAAGGCGAGTGTCTCGCATACGGGGACATACAAAGGTTTCGGAACGAGTTTTCTTGCGCTCGGGGAGAAGTCGGATCAGAATTTCCCCTTCCGCAACGACCACGGAACCGTCGTGCTGAACACGTTGGACGACACCGTGGACCGGAGAAAAAACGCGGCCTTCGAGCGTTCGTCTCTTTTCGGAACGGTCCGATACAAACTCGGCAAAACCGAACTCAAATTGTTAAACGACTTCAATCACAGGATCCACGGTCTGCCGGGACCGGGTTCCAACCAGACGGAACGCGTCCATAGAAGATACGATCGTTATACGGGTTCCTTTGCGACCGATACGAAGGAATTGTTCTTCGATTGGCTTCGCCTTGAAACGAGGGCTTTTTACACCGCGGCCAAGGACGATCTTTTCGATCCGCTTTCCGAATTTTCCAAGGGTTCCCCCAATTCCAAAGCCGAGATTCGACAGAGCGGGCTTCAACTGACGCCAACGTTGTATCTCACCGAATATTTTCAGATCGTACGTATGTTCGTCTCCTATGAAAAGGAATCCTTCGAACGGGAACGTCTGACTTCCTCCAATCTTTCGACGCGGACCGAACCTTTGAAGGAGAGGACGTATTCCTCCTTTCGTCTGGAGGATGAAATCCGTCTGTTCGACGCGAAGGTTCTTCTGATTCCTTCCGTAACCTGGGACGAATACAGGGATCGTTTTCCTTCGGAGGAACCTTGGTATCGAAAAGAGGATCCTTGGAGCGGCGATCGGAAAAAAAACTCGTTCACCAATCCTAAGTTCGGTTTCGTCTGGAAATGGTTCGAACGGGAGAATTGGGATCTTCAGTTTCAGGCCAACGTTGCGAGGCAATATAGGATTCCTTCCTTTTTGGAGATGTTCGGAGAAGTCGGCTCCATCGTCTCCAATCCGGATCTAAAACCGGAACGGAGCGCGAACGGGGACGCCGGTTTGGTGTTCAAGACCGATCATTCCTTTTTGAAGACGAAAACGAGCGGTTCGTATTTTTCCAAGGACATCAAGGATATGATCCTGTTTCTCCCCAATTCACAGTTTACCCTGAGACCGGAAAACGTGGATGCCGCGAGAATCAGGGGTTTCGAATTCTCGCATCGAGAGGATTGGAAATACGGTTTTAAGTTTCTTTTGAATTATACGTATCAGGACGCGGTGAACGTTTCTTCGTCGCCGTATCTCAACGGAAAGGTGCTTCCGCTCAGACCCAGACACGAATTTTCGGGAACATTTTCCTGGAAGGGGAAACGTTTGGAAACGGGCGTGGAACTTCTCTACATCGGCGCGGTGTTCCGCGATCGGACGAATGAATATGTGAATTACGTGCCGGCGCGCCAGATCTGGAATTATTTTTTCACTTGGGTTTTGTATTCGGAGCCGGGGGAAACCGTCGTCGATCCGTCCGGGAAAACGAAGGAATCCGCGCCGGCGCGGGAGATTCTGTTCACCTTGGAGGTGAAAAATCTAACGGACAAACGCGTCTCCGATCTGATCGGCTATCCTCTTCCGGGAAGAAGCTGGTACGCGACTTTGAGTATGAGGTTTTGACACGATGCATAGGATATTTATTATATTATTTTTTTTGAATGTAATGTGCCGCGATATAGAACGGCCTTCCTTTACGAGTCTTTTGCTAACGCAGAATCTCCCCGGTAATATCGGAGTGGTTACGACCGATTTCGGGGGCGGGGGAAGGTTCAAGGTGCTCAATCCTTCCCTGTTGTACGCGTATCCGGGACTTACGCCGATCCATTCGGACGCGGTGGCCCGTTTCGGAAACGGAAGGGTTTTCGTACTCAATCGTCTCAATCGCGACAGCATTCAGGTGTTGGAACCGAATTACGGATTTCTTACTATCGCGGAATTGTCCCTCGGTTCCAAGGTCAATCCGGTGGATATGGAATTCGCCGGACCTTCCAAAGCGTATGTGGCCCTGTACGGATCCAATCGATTGTTGATCGTGGATCCTACGTATCTTTCGATTTTGGGTTCGATCGATTTGGGAGGTTATGCCGAAACGTTTTCTCTCGGAGGTGCCCCGGACGGAATTCCGGAGATGAACGGAATGAAGATCGTCGGCGACTCCCTTTTTATATGTCTGCAACGTTTGGATCGGAATGATCCTTCCGGATATTTTCCGCCGAACACAGATTCGTTGCTTTTGGAGATTCACATTCTTACGGATACGGTCGTCGGAGTGTACACTTTTCCTTCCTCCAATCCCGTGAACAAACCGCAGTTACTCGATCTTTTCGGAGAACCTCATCTGGTATTCGCGGCTCCCGCGAGGATGGGATTTCAGAGTCAGATCGACGGGGGCGTAGTCGCTTTCCGACTTTCCACAAGAACGTTTCGTCCGGGGTTTTTGTATTCCGAGGTTACGGCCGGAGGTGATATCGTGGGAGTTCAGATAAAATCGGAAACGATGGGATACGCGTCGGTTCTGGACGCAGGATTCAACAAAACCCTTCAGGCATTCAATCCGAGTACTGGGGAAAAGCTCTCCTCGTTGTTGAGCATTCCTTCGAGTTACGACGCGAGTCTTTCGAGCATTTTGCTCGCTTCGGATCACATTTTGTACGTCGCGAATACGGAATTCCAGCGGGCGGGGGTTACGATGTTCGATACGGAAAGAGGGAATTCGTCGATCACTCCGGCGCCGATATCCGTGGATCTGCAGCCGTATGATATTATCGAATTGAAATGATGAATTCTTTCGAAATCTCTTGATTTTTTCGAAAAGAAGTATCTAATCCTCTCACAAAAAGCGCGGGTGGAATATGCAGGAAATCTTTCAGGCGATAGCGGGCGGACTCAAATCCAAAGTAATCGGTCTTTTGAAACGGGATCCTGGCTTGTTTCAATCAACGACGGAGGAAGGAATTACTCCGGTATTGTTTTCCTTATATTACGGAAAGCTGGATCTTTCTAAGGAAATCTTTCAGATGAGTCCGAGCCGAAACCTGTTCGAGGCGGTCGCCCTCGGGGATTTGGAGGAAACGAAACGGATGATCGGAGAATTTCCGGAGACGATCAATTCTTATTCCAAGGACGGATGGTCCGCGTTACATCTAGCCTCCTACTTCGGACATTTGGAGATAACGAAATTCTTAATACTGTCGGGAGCGGATCTCGGACTTACCTCCAAAAGCAAGTTGTCTTACGGGAACACCGCGTTACATTCCGCTATTGCCACGGGAAAAAAGGAGATCGTCGCGTTGTTGTTGGAAAAGGGAGCGGACGCGAACGCGATCCAGGATCCGGGAAAAATCACGCCTTTGCACGTGGCCGCGAGCAGATCGGGAAGTATCGAAATCATTCAATTGTTGCTTCGTAAAGGAGCGGATAAAACCAGAGTGAGCGCGGAAGAACAGACCCCGTATGCGATCGCGTTGGAACGGGGACACGACGCTGAAGCGAACGAACTCAAAATCGGCTGAACAAAATACGAAATTCCGTCTGTCGTCTGCGTGTAACTTCGTTTATACGCCGGACGCTTTATTTTATTCCACCGTGTTCCGTTCCGGGTTCGACGAGATGTTTCGGGCGTGCCTCGGAGCCGCCGTAATATTCCAAAAGATGAATGTGTTTTGCGTCGGTTGCGGCGGCTCCGAGTCGCGTGACTCCGGGCTCGCGGATTCCCGCTCGTCCTCTTCGAGGACGCTTGAGCGCCCTGCGGCCCGCTCACGCAAAAGAACGTTGTACAATGTCAATGTTCAGCCGCGCAACGCAATGCAGGAAGCAAGCGGATCGCTTCATGAATCAAAAAGAAAATCGAATCAAGCCGACTGCTTTCGCTGTAGTTGCGCTGTGAATTTGGAGATTGTGAGGTTGGTTGGTTCGCTCCTTCCTTCCAGCTGGATCGGGGAGACGTATCGTGATTTTGCGAGCGCAGGTTATTTTTTCTGACTTTATCGGATTCACTTCTGA
>NZ_NPEF01000241.1 GCF_002811955.1 Leptospira ellisii | reverse complement strand
AAGTCCCGCTTAAAACGATCCCGTCTTTCCTCTAATTTGTTTTAACAAAAATCATTCTAAAACGAACGAAGCGCTGAGAATAAAATCGATATTTTCCCGCGAGATGGATTCCAAACGCTCTCCCCATTTCGCCATCGGAAGATCCTTTTCCTCTTTTTCCATATAACTCAACTGAGGAACGACCGTATAAGATTTATTCATCTCGTGCGCTTCGGAATCCGAAAAAGAGATCAGATTATGAATCACCGGAACGCAGCTGGTTTGTCCTGAATCGCAATATTCCACTTTCTGCTGAACGTGTCTAACGTGTATCTCGGCCTCTTTGCCGATCAATAATTTCTTTTTTGGGAAAACCTTCTTAAGTGCGAGAACCAACTCGAGCGCCTTGGTCAGATTTTTTTCCTTTGCTGAAGGGAAATAAATCTTCTTAAAAAGTTCCTCTTGTCTTCTTTGAATACAAGGTTCTTCCTCGGGGTTAAACGATTCCGGATCCGGGGTTTTAGCGCAAATCTCGCGCACGGATTTGGGAACGAAGGATTCGACGACGACCGTTTTTGCGGTCTGAATTTTTTCAAATTTGTTCTGATTTCCGGCATCCTGCTGCGTCGTTTGCGCACCGGCGCACGCGAGCGAAAACAGGATCAGAATACAGAAGGGAATTCTATTTATCATATAACACGAAACAAGGAATTATCCGGTTTTTTGAATACATTTTCCCGTTCGTTCGCGTGCAATCGAAGGTTTTACCGTGAAAATTTCCGACTTTTCCCTTCGCCGCTGAATTTTCCGAACGTTACCCGCAATCGAAATCGGGCGAACGGCCGCTTAGCGTAAGATGTGTTGTTTATCGTTTTTCCGAAAAGATTCAAAAATTATCATATAGGTGGACCGTTATAATGCGAAAGGTATCGGCAGGTCCGACCTTCTGACCCGTGTCGCAGAAGCTCTTGATGAAACTGAACATATATCCAAGACGGAAATTTTAAAAATTTTTTTATGCCGCGCAAGGACTATCGGAATCGAGACGGTGAATTTTGAAAAGGATCAGATCGGAGCGGCGGAGAGGTTCGATTTCAAAAATATACTTTCCCGCTTCCGAGCGGATTCGGCAATCTTACCGTATGAACCAGTTCTATGAAATCGTAGCGGGCATATCTGCAAACGGGAAACCGAACAAAATATTCATCGAACGATTCAGGGTGAAGCGATTTTGTTCTAAAGCAAATTCTAATATAGGTCCGAAAGAATTCAACCGAGTTATGTCTTGATCGGAGTATCCGGGAATGAACGACCAAAACATAGGAGCGACATCCGATCGTCTTTCCGATTTAAAACCGATTTCCGATCCGATTTGGACTCTTAGAAAATAAATTTTTGAGTTGGGGTTTTATAGGATGCATAGATTCAAACTATGCAACTTCTCCGATTTCGACACAAACACGTTCCCAAAAAGAATAATTTTCATAAAAATAAAGGATTCATAAGTACTTCGCATTAAAAAAGCGTCGAAATTTCGTACAAAAAACGTACCGATGCGATACTTTAGCCATTATGTACCCCATTCTATAAACGGTAATTATTTTATAAAATAGCTCGAAGCCGGAAATCGCTGTATATATCTAGCAATTATCGATTTATAACAAACGATGATAATAAAGAAATAGTTGAGTATACTCAATGATAGCCATGAAACGATCGCTCCGCCTTCAAATTATCTCGATCTATTCGTTACTTACGGTGATCAATCTTACGTTTGTTGCGGTGATGATCTTCGAAAATCAAACCGATTTATTGATTGATAACTTTACTTTGGAATCCGATCAGATCGCAAGGAAAATTCTCAAAAAAATAGAGGGCATTGAAATTCAAAATTACGATGACCAGGAGAAATTGGCGGATATAGAAAGTAAACTACTTAGTATAGGAATCGAAAACTTCTCCATCATATCCGTCGAAGACCGTTCGGTGGAAAAATTCAAGATCAATCTAGAACACGGCAACTCCTCATCGATCGCATATCTGAAAAGTAAACTGACCACCATCATCAACGCCAAAGAGGCGATCAACAGTTCCTACGATATCGAGCTGGATTCCGAGAACTTCATCGTAAACCTCATCTTTTATCTTACGGAAAAAACTTTCCTTGTTTCACAAGTGCGGGTTAAGGAGATCTTGGACAGACTCAATTCGCTTTATATACAGCTTGGTCTTCTCCTTTTGTGGGGCGTGGTTTTCCACATCCTATTCGGAATATTTTTATATAGGAAAATTTTCGTCAGACTTTTCATCTTGAAGGAAGTTAGCGAAACCATGTCCACGGGAGATCTTTCCGCACGCGCAGCCTGGAACTTTTCCTCCCAGGACGAATTGGATCTTTTAGGCAACACGTTCAACGGAATGGTCGAAAGGATCGCTTCTCAGGTGGAAAGTCTTGAACACAAAAATCAGCAGATTCAAACCGAATTGGAGATCGGTAAGAACGTTCAGGAATGTCTTCTTCCTGGTAAAAAGAGAAAATTCAATCTTATCACGGCGGATCTTTTTTATAAACCGATGCGCGAAGTGAGCGGCGATATCTACGACATCATCGAGATCAACGAGGACAGAACGGGGTTTTTTCTCGCCGACGCGACCGGTCACGGGGTTTCCGCGGCACTGATCACTTCGATCATCCACTTCAACATCGAAAACATCATGAAGGAAACGGTCAATCCTTCGTTCATCTTCACCAGACTGAGCGAAAAACTCTTCGATACCCTGCAGGGTTCCTTCTTCGCTACCGGGATTTTTATGTTGTTCGACAAGGAAGGATACGCCTACTTCTGCAGCGCCGGTCATAACCCGATCTATTACTATCGTAAAAGCAAAGGAAAGATAGTCACACTCAACTCGACGGGACATATCCTCGGAATCGGAATCCCCGAGGAATACCAGGTTCTTAAGATCAAAACCGAACCCGGCGACAAGGTGCTCGTTTACACGGACGGCGTTCTCGATTCCACGGCGCCCACAGGAGAACAATTCGGAGACGACCGTCTCGCCGATCTGTTCCAATCCAAAGTCCACATGGACCCTAAAGAACTCGTGAACGAAATCAAAAGCGAAGTTCACACTTTTGCGGATCACTTTCCGGACGACGTAACCTTCGGCATCATTGAAATACAGTAAGGATATATGAGGAAGAGTCTTTTCATAGCCGTAGTAGGATTCCTATTGATTCTCCCCTTGGGGTTTATCGTACTGGAAACCAAACTTTTCGAACTGCGGATTATATTAGAAAGACGTAAAATTCTAAACTTCTCGTTTTCGAGCGAAATTTTAAGATCGAAGTTCGAAGGGATCATTTCGAACAGGGAAAACATCAAGGCAGAGATGAAACTGAACCATCTTCAAAACGCGATGATCAACAACTCCAAGGACACCGTGGATCTGGAACCTTCCCTTATCCACGAAACCGGAGCGTTTCTGATCAATTCAGTTCGGACCCTTTCCCTAAAAGCCGGAATCAATCTGCATCTGAACTCGTCCAAAATCCGACTGTTGGAACACGCCTTCGCTCTGGAAAGAAACCAGTTCTACAAGGAAGCGTATCGGACTTACGATGAATCGTTTGATCAATTCGGCAAAACCTCGGAGGAAGGCGGCTTCATCCAGCTTCATCAGGGATTTTGTCTCGCGGTTCAAGGCGAATTCGATTCCGCGCTCAGACCTTTGGAGGAAGTGAGGACGAATCACCCCGGAACGCTTCTTTCGAGCGACGCCGAAATTCTCATCTCTCTCATCCTCAAGGCGAAACAAAGCGTCAAGGAAATCGAAACCAATCTGGACGATCCCGAAAAAAGGGCGAAGGCTTATTTCGCCAAAGGGAATTACGCCAAAGCCCTCGAGGAGATCGAAAAGGCCAAACTCAACAGTCCGGAACTCAGTTATATCAAGGGATATTCCCTGGAGAAGACGGGTAATCAACCCGACGCGATCAAGGAATACGCGGCTCTCGCCTTTTCGGATAAGAATAAGGACATCGCCATTAAAGCGAACAGGCGTCTTCTGATGTTGGGTTATTACTACAACGCAGGTTCGGAGATCGCGAACTTATCCGATAAAAACGCGGAAAGATTGGGCGATACCGCGGAAGCCAAGGAAATCAAAACCTCTTCCGAAAAATTGAAACAGCCGAGCCGCTTTTTGGACGATTCCGCCGGTTCGGACGAGAAAAAGGATCCGCTTCTCGAAACGGATTTCGCGAAACAAAACCAAGCGATTCTCCAGGAAGTGATCCAGAAGTCCAATCAGTTTCTGAAAAAGGCCGAAGCCCAGGCCGTGAAAGCTATGATTAAAATAACCGTATCCGATTCCAATCCGGTGTACGCCAACAGCATCGTGATCAACGGGGATCAGACCAGGCTCTACTCTTCGCACTTCCCGATTACGCTTCCCACGTTTTCGATCGAATCCATTTCCATGGATAAAAACGCCACTAAGGATTCGAAATTAATAATGTTAAAAGATTCTAATAAACAGTCCTTCCTAAGGGCTTCCGTAGACGACGATTCGATCACGCTTTTCGATAAAACCTCGAAGAAGAAGATTCCGATCAATTCTGCGATTAAGATCGAGGTGGTCCAATGAAAAAGATAATCCTTATAATCGCTCTTGCGATTCTATCCTTCGAAGTTTCGGCGCACAGGATCATACTTAAATCCGGAGAGGAAATTTCCGGAAACGTGACCGAGAACGATCCTTCCCTGGAAGAGATCACGATTCAAACCGCGGACGGCGAGAAAAAGATCAAAAAAAGCGACATTTCGGAAATGAGATTCGAAGAGGACGGGAACAACCTTTGCCTCGAAGTGGACGAGGATCCGAAACGCGTCTGCACGCACAAGATAACGAGAATCAACGCGCAGACCGTCTTTTACACTACGGAAGGCGGGGAGTATCTGAGGGTCGCGATCGAGAGGATCAAATATATGAAGATCACCGAACCTTCCGCGAGAATGCTTCAACAGTTATCCAAAACCAATCTGAAATTCACGGTGTCTTCCGAAACGGACGACGACGTTTCGTCCCGGATCTCCATCCTCAACGACGAATCGATCATGGTGGCCCAGGACGACAACGGATCTCCGATCATAGTAGAAAATAAGAATATTTCGAAAATCGTATATAAACTCGAGGACCTTACCCCGAAAAACCCGGAAGCTGCTCTGGGTATTTGGGACTATTTGATTCCCGGTTATTATCTCACGAGGAAGAATTACGTGAAATCTGGCTACGCTCTCATGGGGTTGACCGGTTTGTTTATGGCGGGAGCGGCCTACGAATATTACGCGGGAAGCAACGTAAAGGAAAAACAGCCGATCCTGATTCCGCAGGACAACGGAACCTTCTTCATCTTCGATCAGGACAATTCCGAATATGCGAAGCACAAACAGCTGAATCATTTTTTTCTGATATCTTTGACCTTGAACTACGTATTAAACACGGCGCTGATCACCTTCCCGGCCGTTTTTTCCATAGCCGCGACGGAAAAGCCG
>NZ_NPEF01000240.1 GCF_002811955.1 Leptospira ellisii | reverse complement strand
ATTCCGACCGGATGGAAGATCTATTTTAAGGAAAATATGGCGATATTCTGGCCCATGTCCGAGGGGTTTCGCGCGAGAAACGCGGATTATTATAAGAAAATATCGGCTTTGGGTAATGTCGTATTCGTGAGCGACGAGTTCGAAACGTTTAAGTTGATAGACTCTTCGCGGTTCGTGGCGGCGGCGACAGGAACTGTGATTTTGGAATCGGTGGTTAGGGGGAAGAACGCTCTGATATTCGGGAGCGCATGGTACCAGGAGTGCGAAGGCGTTTGGAAGATCGGCAATTACGAACAACTTCGAATCGCGGTCGATCGTATCATCGAAGGGAATAAGCCGAGCCCGAAAAAAATCAAAGAATACGCCTCCTTAGTCGAAGAACTATCCGTGCCGGATGTTAACGTTTATGGATACGTTACTAAATACGATTCCATGCCGGATAAAGAGGACGTGATTCGCCGATTGGCTCATTTGTTTATCAAAGGTTACGAAACGCTTTCTTCTATGAGTGTGGAAGATAAAAAAAGAACCTGATTGTTTTCATTTAAAGTAAATTCATAACGGTTGTTCGATGAGGCTTTTAAAAAGAATTATATTCGCACTGTATTCCAGAATTTCCAATTTGATCAGAAACGGATATCTACGTTCGATCGATTTTAAGATTCAAACAAGCATTTCCGTATATTACCGCATAATCGGTTATTGGGAAAAAATGAATCGAGTGGATTTTTACTCAAAGATGACGCTTGAGGATTTAGGATTGAATGCCGAAGAAGCCCGGCATTACGGCGGTTCGCGTTCGTACGAATTGGCGAAAGTCGTTAAACGTCTGAATTTGCCTTCGGATTCTTCCGTATTGGATTTCGGTTGCGGGAAAGGGGCCGCCCTGTACGCGTTTTCGAAATTTCCGTTTAAGGGGATCTGCGGAATCGAACTCAGCGATATCGCGTACGAAATCGCTGTCGAGAATGTCAAAAATTTATCCTTGGAGAAACGTATTCAGGTTATCTTAGGGGACGCCCGGTCCTTAAAAAAGGAGTTGGATTCGTTCAACGTATTTTATTTTTATAATCCATTCCCGCCGGACGTTATGAAAACGGTCGTTCAAAACGTCATCGATTCGCTTAAGAATAAAAACAGGGACGGTTATCTGATCTACAATTATCCGATCGATTCCGTCGTTATAGAAAATTTCAATCAAATAAAATTCATGTTTCAATATGTTCCGTTCTTTTTCGGCGGAGCTATCAAGGTTTATAAATACAATAAGGTGTAGTTATGGCGCGTTCAAGAATCGTTCTTCGTCTGGACGAAAAAGTCGATGAAAGTCTATTTTCCGAGATAATAAAACAATCCGTTTACGTGTCGGAAGACGCAGAATCGATCGACATCGATAAAAAAGAAAGGACTTTGATCGTCGACGTTTCAGAAGGAGCGGATACGAAGACTATCGAAGATAAGTTTTCAAGATTTCTTTCGGTGATTTCGGCGAAGTTCAGAAAGATGAATTCTAAGATTTATTTTTCGAATTTAGAAAATCATCCTTTGGAAATTGCCGAGAACGTGTTCGACATACTCGTCGAAAAGGGATGGTTGTTTCCCATAGGTCACGGTCAGGTCGCTTTGGCGGGGTTACCGTTGAATTTGCTTAAGGGTCTGGATAGACGTTTGGAGACGGAATACAAAAAAAGATTCCGTCATCAGGATCGATATTATCCGGCTATGATTCGCGCGGATCTTCTTTACAAATGCGGTTACTTTGATTCGCATCCGGACGCATTGACGTTCGTTTCCCATTTGAAGGAGGACTTCGACGGCATCGAACGCTTCCGGGTTCAAAATTCTTCGAACGGTTACGTCAGAAATACCAAAGACTTTACGCCCGAGCCGGAATATTGTCTGAATCCCGCGGCCTGTTTCCCTTCCTATGAAACGTTCGAAGGAAAAAAAGTCGGCGAAGGAATTACGATCTCCTGGACCGGCCGAGTTTTCAGATATGAATCCAAAAATATACAAGGTTTGGATCGTTTATGGGAATACAATGTTCGGGAGCTCGTTGCGATAGGTCCGAAGGAGTTCGTGATAGATTTCAAGGAACGTTGTCTTAGGATGATTGAAGAATTGATTTCGGAATGGGAGCTTTACGGAAAAATTGAAACCGCCGCCGATTCCTTCTTTGCGACCGTACATACGGCAAAATCTTTTTGGCAAAAGGCTACCGACAGTAAATTAGAAATAAAATTGCCGGTTAAACGAGACGGCGACGAGATAAGGGAAATCGCGGCGGGTTCTATCAATATTCACGGAACCTTCTTCGGAGAAAGATTTTCGATAAAGGCCGGTGTTAAAGAAGAACACGCCGAAAGCGCGTGTTTGGGTTGGGGATTAGAAAGATTGCTCTTTGCCGTTTTGGCTCGGCACGGATTGGATGATTCGAAGTGGCCGGAATCGTTAAGACAGTTACTTATTTAGGCCGATAACAATGGATAACTTTCAAAGAATTAAACGCACCGTTTCGCAACTTCTTGCTATTGACGAGAGTGAAATTTCCGAGCTTTCCGGTCCGGGGGATTTAAAGGGATGGGATTCGGCCAATCATCTTAAGATTATTATGGCTATCGAAAGCGAATTTAACGTCGAATTCGACCCCGACGAATTTACGCAAATGGTAAATCTAGGAGTAATCGCCGCGATCCTCGAATCCAAGATTTGACTTCGATAAAAATGAAAATACTCGTTCTCACAGATTCGGACGCGAATCCACGGCCTTTCCCTGTCGAAGATCGGAGCGATTTGGAGGATACTTTCCCTTATTTGCTTAGGACTCGTTTTCCCACGTCGACCTTTTATCAGTTGTCCTACGGTAACGTTACTACGGAGGAGCTCGTAGGTCAGGCTATCGGATATCTCAGTCACTGGAAGCCCGATTATATAATCGTTCTGTCAGGTTTTTCCGATTGTCGTACGGAGGCTTTTTCGATCAGGGAAACAGTTCTTATCAATTTGATAAAAACCTTTCGAAGCCTTAAATGGCTCTATAGAAAGATCACGGATCCGCGTTTCGTCGCCGAAACGATCGCAAAAAGAAGAAAGTATCGGGTTTTACCCGAGGAATTCGAAGCCACGCTCAAAAAATTCAAGTCGGTTTTTCATTCCGGAAAATTCATATGGTTGGAGATATTTTGCGGAGATGCATATGAAGAAAAAAGGCCGGGAACTCTTAAGAGGGTGGAGGAATATAATTCCATTCTAAAGAGGGTATTCGGAGATTCAGTTTTGCCGGTCCAGGATCACCTTCGCGCCGGCTCGGGAATCGCCCGGGATCACGAACACCTCAATGTCCAAGGGCATAGACTTCTCGCCGATTTAATCGGTGGTAGAATCGAAGGCGCGTAAATTTCAGCATGTTTAATTTCGAAAAACGATCAACTTTAAAATCCTACATTATCGCCGAGGCCGGAGTCAACCACAACGGAGATCCGGATCTTGCAAAAAAGCTAATATACGCCGCCAAACAGTCGGGTGCGGACTGCGTGAAGTTTCAGACGTTCGTAGCCGAAGAGGTCGCAAGCGCGCGCGCTCCTAAGGCCGATTACCAATTGAAAGTGACGGACGTTCAGGAATCCCAATTGGATATGTTGCGTAAATTGGAACTACCGCGAGACTCGTATCCCGAATTGATGAGATTATGCGACTCGATAGGAATCGATTTTTTATCGACTCCATACAGCATCGGGGACGCTTCCTTTCTGAATTCCTTGGGGGTGGGGGTCTTTAAGATCGCCTCGGGACAATTGGTTGAGCCGTATTTTCTGGAAAGCGTCGCCAAATTCGGAAAACCCATGATATTGTCCACGGGAATGGCGACCTTAGCCGAAGTGGCGGACGGTGTGGAGACGGTTAGAAAGACCGGCAACCGTAAAATCGCGGTTTTACAGTGTACGACGAATTACCCTTCTAAAATTGAAGACGCTAATTTAAGAACGATTCCTGTACTAAGAGAAGCGTTAGACGTTATCGTAGGATATTCGGATCATATCGAATCGAATTACGCGTGTTTTGCGGCGGTCGCTTTGGGAGCCGAAGTGATCGAAAAACATTTTACGTTGGACCGGACTATGGCGGGTCCCGATCATTCCTGTTCGTTGGAACCCGCAGGGTTTTCGGAGTTGGTGCGCGGAATTCGCGAAGTGGAAGCTGCATTGGGTTCTCAAGTCAAACAGCCGACCGAAGCCGAAGAACGAAATAAAATCGGAATGCGTAGAAGCGTCGCGGTCAATCGGGACATTCGTACGGGGGAGATTTTCACTCCCGAGATGCTTTGTTTTAAAAGACCGAGTACGGGAATCGCGCCCTCAAAACTCGCGAATATAATCGGTAAAAAGGCGACTCGAAATATAACGAACGATACCTTATTGGAAATGTCCATGGTGGACTGGACTTGAACTTAGATCGGATCGGAGATTGATGCAGGTAAGAAGATTTTTAAAATACGGAATTTACGAGTGACTGAATGAAAATCGCGGTTAGTACTTTGGCTTTTATCGGCATTCCCATCAAAGACGTTCTAGAGTCGGCAATGGAAAACTCGCTTCAGATCGAGTTTAGTTCCGGATTGCCTTACATGGATAATATGGAAGAGATATATCTTTCAAGTACGATAGAGAGACTTCCGCATAATTATTTTCCGGCTCCTAAAGATCCGTTCGTATTGAATCTCGCCAGCACGGATCAAGAGATAAGAAAACGTTCCGTTAGACATTGCAAACGAGGTTTAGAACTCGCCGCGGCGTCCCGATCTCCTTTTTTCGCCGCGCACGCGGGTTTTTGCATCGATCCGAAACCCGAGGAGTTGGGGAAAAAATTGAAGCAGGATCAGGAATTCCGCAGATCCGATAATCAAGAAATTTTCATCGAATCGATCCGGGAAGTATTGGATCATTCTCGCGTTGTCGATACGCCTTTTCTGATAGAGAATAACGTCGTTGCAGGAATGAACCTGAGAGAGGACGGCCGTAATCCTCTTCTTTGCGCCGATCCGGACGAGATTTTAGAAACGATAAAGATTATCAAAGACGACAATTTCGGCATACTATTGGACACGGCTCATTTAAAGGTCTCCGCAAATACCCTTTCCTTCGACGCGGACGACGCGGTTTTGCGGCTAAAGAATGTTATACGAGGATTCCATCACAGCGATAATGAAGGGATTTTGGATACGAACGATAAGCTGACGGATCGTTATTGGTTCCTGAAACACATGCCTCTTTTTCGCGAAGCTCAACACGTTCTGGAGATAAAAAGACTCAACGTTGAGGAGATTAGGGAACATATCGATCTGTTAAAGCGAGCGGCCGAAACAAATTGAAAGCATCCGAAATCACGGTCTCCGAAAACACGACCCTTAAGGAGGCGCTTGCTTCTTTGGATCGGGTTGCGCTCGGCATAGTTTTCGTCGTAGATCAGAATCGAAAACTTTTAGGCGCTTTGAGCGACGGAGACGTTCGCCGTTCCTTGTTGAATGGAGCGGTCTTATCGGATCC
>NZ_NPEF01000024.1 GCF_002811955.1 Leptospira ellisii | reverse complement strand
GCCTCCGATTCCCAAGGAAGCCTCGAAGTAACGCCGTTTCGAATCCGAAATTTCCCGTTCCCTTTTTTCCGTTCTTTCCTCGGCGGATTTGAGTTTTTCGGATTCTGCTTTTTGTTTTTCCAGATCCTGCGTTTCTTTTTTTTCCGCTTCCGAGGTTTGGATTTCCTTTTTGGAATTCGCACGGTTTGCGGCTTGTTCGTTCGTTTCGGGAATTTTAGCGAAGGAGATTTTACGGATCGAGGATTTCGGATACGTTTTTACGGTTCCGTCCTCGAGTTTGAATCGTACCGTTTCCTTGTCTTGGGATACGATATGACCTTCCAGTTTTTCTCCGGACTTTAGGAGAATCGTTTCCGCGTTTAAGTCAGATCCGATTCCCGCTCCCGCGATCATCAGAACGGAAAACAGTGGGAAAAAAAAAGTAATATTGGAAATAAATTGTTTCATATTTGTTTCGATTGAAATTCGGATTTTAGCCTTTCGGGAAATTCGGTTCGTAGTTCCCGTTCGTATCGGGAATCGTAACACAATCGGAGATTCATGCAATTCGATTTAAATTTTTTAGGAGGAAGTAAATGCGGAAAAAGAAAGGAATTTTCAGGTAAAGAAAGATGTTTGTGCGACCAATCAAAAGGATCGGATCGAAATCGGGAGAAGGAAGAAACTAACTAAAATTCTTTTTGTTCCAGCCGGCGATGCGTTCCCGAAGCGAGGACAACAAACGTTCCTCCTTGTCCAATTTACTTTCCAGAAAGAGGGTTCTCAAATTTTCGGGAGGTTGGGAAAGTTTCACCAAATCCTTTTCCGTACACAGAAGATAATCGAAATTTTTGGCGATCGTTCGCAATGCGGTTTCGTCTTCCATTGTATAGGAATGATGATCCCGAAAGGTTCTCGTTTCCAGATATACGGGATGAAATCCCCGGATCATTGAAAAAAAAACTTCGGGATTTCCGATCCCGGTGAACGCATACACTTTTTTACCGTACAACAACTTCGGCGAATCCACCCTCAAATCCGGCGACAACAGTTTTTCCGGTTCGGATGAGAATCGAAGTACGTTTCCCGAAAAACGTTTTTGAACGTTCTGCACCGCACGCTCCGCGGAAGGTTCGTATTTGGAGAACACGATCCAGTCCGCCCTGGAAAGGGACGAAACCGGTTCCCTTAAATTTCCGGCGGGAATCAAAAACTTCTCCTTATGAATTTTACTCGAATCCAAAAGTACGATATCCACGTCCCGTTCAAGCACGTGATGTTGAAAACCGTCGTCCAAAATCACGATCGCCTTTTCCTTGGAGAGATATTCTTTTTTAAAACGAACGAAGGCGGAATAACGGTCGCTTCCGATCCAAATTTCGGCGAACGGAAGATGTTTTTTTAAAAGCAAGGGTTCGTCTCCCGCCTCTCTCGGAGTCGATTTGATGGTGACCCTGAAGCCGCTCTTCGATCCGGTGGAACCGTACCCCCTCGAAAGGATGACGATCGGCGTTTCCGGAAATTCCTGATGGATCATCTTGGCGAGGAAGATCGAAAACGGGGTTTTCCCGGTTCCTCCCATGGAAAGATTGCCGACGCTGATTACGAACGCTCCCGGGAGTTTCCTTTTCTGGGTCGATTTGCGGTCCAACCAGAAGATTCCGCGGTAAAGAAAGGAAAGTCCGTATAAAAGAGGGAAGAGGACCGTCTGTATGAGGGAGAAAAAAGTGAACGATTTCATTCGTAAAATTGAATATTCTGAAATTATAAAATTTCTGCGTTTTCGGAAAATTGGATGTCGTGGAGTTTTTTGTATTTACCGTCGAGTTGAAGAAGTTCGGCGTGCGTTCCCGATTCCACGATTTTCCCGTCCTCCATCGCGAAAATCCTGTCGGCGATCTGTACCGTAGAAAGTCTATGCGCGATGATGATCACAGTGCGGTTTTTATACAGGGATTCCAAAGCCTGCTGAACCAGGCGTTCCGACTCCGTGTCCAACGCGGAAGTCGCTTCGTCTAGGATCAGGATTTCCGGATCGAGCAACAAAGCCCTCGCGATGGCGATCCTTTGTCTTTGTCCTCCGGACAACATCACGCCCCTTTCCCCCACCATCGTGTTGAATCCCTCTTCGAAGGAGAGGATGAACTCGGTCGCGAACGCCTGTTCGCAGGCTTGGCGCAACCTTTCGTCCGAGACGTTCTGGTTTCCGTAACATATGTTTTCCCGTATCGTTCCGTTAAAAAGAAAAACCTGCTGCGCCACGATCCCGATCTTTTTCCGCAGATTGCTCAGGTCCAGGTCGCGTATATCCACGTCGTCGATCAGGATTCTTCCGGCGTTCGGATCGATCAACCTCGGGATCAGATCGACTAACGTCGATTTGCCGGCTCCGGAAGCGCCCACGAGCGCGATCGTTTGTCCTTTGACGATTTCGAGATCGATGTCCTGGATCGCCGGATTTTTCGCGCCCGGATAGGAGAACGTCACGTTTTCGAACCGGATTCCCTTCTCCATTTTTTTGATTAATCGGGGTCGGGCCGGGTTTTTGATATCCGTCTCCTGATCGAGAAGTTCGAACACCCTTTCCCCCGCGGAGATCGCGCTCTGGACCGAATTGGATAACATGCTCATCTGTTTAAAAGGTCGCATTAAAAAAATGAGCGTTAAAAAGAAGGCCATAAACATTCCGCGCGAGAACGTCCCGTCCTCCATCAGATAAGCGCCGAAACTGAGGAAGATGACCGCGACTACGGAGCTGAACAATTCCGTCAACGACGGACCTACTTGGTGGTAAAAATGCCCTTTGAAGGTCTTATCCGAAAGATCCTGATTGAGTCCCCAAAAACGTTTCGCCTCCGCCGTTTCCATGGAAAAAGCGCGGATGACCCGGATTCCCGAAATCACCTCCTGCAAATGTCCGTTTAACGAGGAAAGACGCTCCTGTTGGTTGCGGGTCGCCCTTCTGATTTTGTCCGCGAACGCCGAAACCGGTCCCATCACGAGCGGGACGATGATGAAAACGGCGAGGAACATCTTCCAGCTGAGATATAATAGCAGAAGAAGATGCGTAACGATGTAGAAAAAATCTGTGATCGCGTCCTTTAAATCGGAACTGATCAGTTTGCCGAGAACCTCCACGTCGTTGATGATTCGGCTCATCAGGATTCCCGTTTTTTCCTGAACGAACTGATTGATGGGAAGAATCTGGGCTTTGGCGTAAAGCTCCGCCCGTAAATCCCGGATGGCAAGATATCCCGCCGAGTTGATACAATAAACCGCGGCCGCAAGAAAGATCAGTTTGAGAAGATAAACGGGAAAGACGACGAAACAAAAAAGAAGAACGAGTTCGTCGTGGCTCATCGTCTTGAGGGAGGAATTCAAACTCACCTTCCACTGTCCCTCTACCAGAAATAAACGGATTTCCCCGAACAGTTTGTGCTGTTTGGCCCGGAGAATCCTCTGCTTACTTAGTTCCAGCAATGCCAGAAAAGTGGCAACGATTTCTGCTTTTTCCGGTTGTTCCTTCTCGAATAATTCCGGAAAAGAGACTTCTTTTTTTTCCCGAAGGGAAGAAAGGATTTTTTCCATTTTCTCCTCTACGGTAAACCGGTGCGGTGCGGTGAGCAAGGTGGGAATTTCGGCTTCGGAAGTTTGGGACTCCAAAACTTCGTGGAATGCGGAAATCAGATCCAAAAGCGAAACGTCCAACCAATTGTCTTCCTCGTCCAAGGTGACGTTGGATTCCCTTCGAAATACTCCCGACTGGGTCTGATCGATATCGGAGAGCCGTTTCGCGGTGAGTTGGAATTTTTTGTGTTCCAAAAGTTTTTCTACCAGTTCCGGAGGAAGAGGAGGTTCGTAGTCCTCTTCCTCAAAACCGGGATCGGGCAACAAAGCTTTGGATTTTAGATAGATCAGATTGGCGGCCATCAAGGCGTATTCAGCGCTGAGTTCCAAAGAGAGAGTTTCGGAAATGCGCAGAAAACTCAAAAAATCCCGGGTGATGCGAGAGAGAGAAACATCAAAGATGTCGACTTTGTAACTTTCGATCAAACTCCAGAGGACGGACAAAGGCCCTTCGGTCAAACCGCCTTCGGAATTGTTCCATTGGACTACAAAGGACTTACCGGAATCTTCATTCTCCATTCAAAAGAAATCTGCCTTAGGAGTTGAGCGCTTTATCCGCCGCTTGTTGTAGTCTTTCCGGAGAAAAGGGTTTTACCACGAAATCTTTCACGCCCATTTTGATCGCCTTAGCGAGCAGATCTTCCTGACCGAGAGCGGTGACCATGATGATTCTCGCCTTCGCGTCCATTTTGAAAATCTCCTGAGCCGCTTCGATTCCGTCCTTTTCGCGCATCGTAATATCCATGGTGACTAAATCGGGTTTGAGGGACTTGTATTGCTCCACCGCGATATTTCCGTTTTCGGCTTCGCCCACGATCTCGTGACCGGTCTGGGTCAAAGCGTCTTTTACCATGGTTCTCATGAATTTGGCGTCATCCACAACGAGAATTCTGGCCATATTAAATTCCTCTCTCTTTCAAAATAATTTGAATCCTATTGATAATATCGGTAACAGGCTCGATATATTCGACGCCTCCCATTTCAACTGCCTGACGGTTCATTCCATAAATTACGGAAGTTTGTTCGTCCTGAGCGATCGTGGAACCGCCGGCTTCTTTCACTTTTACCATAGCCGCCGATCCGTCTTTTCCCATCCCGGTCATAATCACGCCGATGATGCCGCTTTTGTATTCTTCAACCGCGCTGTTCAGGAGAACTTCGATGGAAGGTCTGTGTCCATTTACCGGAGCTTCCCTGTTCAGGGCAATCCATTTCCTCCCGCCTCTCGATTGAATCGAAAGATGCAGGTCCCCCGGGGCGACGTAACCCACTCCGGACTCGATCGGTTCTCCGTCTTCAGCTTCCTTCACTTTGATTTTTGCGTGATCGTTGAGTCTCATCGCGAAGGCTTTGGTAAAACCCGCCGGCATATGTTGTACTACGAGAATCGGAAGCGAAATGTCCTCCGGAATTCTGGAAAAAACTTCCTGAAGCGCGCGTGGACCTCCCGTGGAGGTTCCGATACAAATCGCCTGGATCGGAGTTTTTTTGGAAGCCGAAGCCGGAAGCGTCGTAACCGGAACTTTTTTCCCTCCCGCAAAGGAAGGAATGGGAATCTTACTTTCGAAATAGGCTAAAATTTTGGACTTGAGAATGTTTCCGATCTCCTCCGGATCGAATTGAAACGCACTCGAAGGTTTCGGGACGAAGTCGATCGCGCCGTATTCCAACGCTTTAAACGTGGCTTCGGCGCCGTTTTGAGTCAGAACGGAAAGCATGATTACCGGAATTCCCAGCTTCTTTTTCTGAAGTTCGTGAAGCGCGGTCAGGCCGTCCATCACGGGCATTTCCACGTCGAGGATAATGACGTCCGGTTGGAGTTTCTGCGCGAGTTCGATACAATCCACTCCGGTTTTGCCCGTGGCCACCACGAGGATTTTGGAATCTTTTTGGACCTGATCCGAGATGATATTTCTCACCAAAAGGGAATCATCCACAATGACCGCTCGAACCGGATTGGGAACCATCGAAATCAGAACCTCGGAATCAACTGCATCAATTCGTCGAAATCCGGAAGGAATAATAATACTCCTAATAGATCGTTGCCCTCGTGGTTGAACTCGGTGAGCATACTGAGGAATTTGGTCCGCTCCGGTTTGACCACGTCCAGAACCTGCATAAACGTTCCCTCCAAAAATTCGGGAACCGAAGGCATCACGCTCGCCTTCGCCTTGTTGGAGATGGAATTCATAACGGAGGAGCAGACGATGTTGGAAATCTCGCTTAACACCGATTTGGCGTCGTCCGTCAGTTTTTCTCCTGGCGCCGTTTCCGAACCCAGAAGTTCTTTGGCGAGATTTCCGGCGTTTTCCCGGGAGAACATCATCAGCAGATTTCCGTTTAGATCCCCGTTCATACGGATTTTCAAACCGTAAAAATGATCCTCCGAAAAACGAATCTCCTGTGCGAGTCCTTCGCGATCGTTCATGATGATTTCCGGGATAAAAAGGTCGATGTTCTTTTTCAGAAGTTGGGAGAGAACCATACCGGCGTTCATCATACCGGTGTTGACGACGTTCTCCAGTTTTTTGAGCTCTTCCTTGGAAAGAGCTCCTTTAAAATCTTTGGAAGGAGCCACGGATAAAGTGCGTTCCTTTTTTTGAGTGAGAAAACTGTCGATGATCGCCTTGGCCCGTTTTTGTTCGTCCTCGCTCGCGCTTTTATCCAAAGCGATGTCCGTTATATGCGAACGGTATTCGTCCTCGGAGGAAACGAACGGTTTTTTGGAAACCGGCGACGGTTCGGAGGAATACGAGGTGATCGTAGGAGGAACGTTTTCGATCGGCGGATGTGCGGAGCCGAATCCCGGATCGGAAACGGAGGGAAGTTGCCTTTCCGCGGGAGCTTTCATTTCCACGTTGAGAGCGGCGGCGAGTTCCTTTTCTTCCCGATAAACTTCCTCTTTTTCCGAGACAGCACGTTTGGTTTCGCGGGTCCGATCGGTCTTTTTCTTTTTGAGACGTTCCCGATTGGTGATCTCGTGCAACTTGTGATTGTAAACGTTCGTCGGGTTGGTCGTCTTTTGGATGTAGAGTTCCTCTTCCCGTTCCGCGGAATGGATCGAACTGATCCTCTGCATCGTTTCCAGATGATAATGGACGATCGTATCCGAATCTTCGAGTTCGGAGGCGATCTCCACGATTCCGGGAATGTCCAAAACCATGATGATCGTGCCGTCTCCCATGATGGAAGCTCCGGTGAGACCGTGTACGTTCTTAAAATTCTTGCCGAGGGATTTGATCACCGTTTCGTGTTTACCCACGAGTTCGTCCACCATAAAGCCGAGCTTGCGGCCCTTGTATTGGACGATGACGACCGGAAACTCGTCCCGATCGGTTTTGTCCTGAAGACCGATGATGCGGTTGAGTCTGTAGATCGGAAGCACTTCTCCGCGGAGGTTGATGATTTCGTTTCCTTCGAGAGTCGTGATCTGATCGTTGTGGATCTTGATCGTCTCGTTGACTTCGGAAAGCGGAAAGGCGTAAACCTCCTCCTCCATCAAAACGAGGATGGAAGGAATGATCGCGAGCGCTTGCGGGAAGGAAAGAACGAAGGAAGTCCCCTGCCCTTTGACGCTGTTGATGATAATCTTACCTTTGAATTCCTGGATGAGATTGTTGACCACGTTCATCCCCACGCCGCGGCCGGAGATGTCGGTGATCTTTTCGGCGGTGGAGAATCCCGCCTGGAAAATGAATTGAAAGATTTCCTGTTCGGAAAGATTGGAAGCCTCGGTCGCGCCGATCAGTCCCTTTTCGATCGCTTTACGGAGGATCTTTTCCGAATCCAAACCGCGACCGTCGTCCCGGATTTCGACCATGATATTACTTCCGCCCTGATACGCGTTCAACTCCACCGTACCCGTTTCCGGTTTTCCGACCGCCGCACGTTCCGCGGGAGGTTCGATACCGTGGTCGACCGAGTTGCGGATGAGATGCAGCAAAGGCTCGCCTAACGCGTCGATCACCTTCTTATCGAGCTCCGTGGATTCTCCGCTCAGGATCAGATTCACTTTCTTGTTGGTTTCCAGCGAAAGATCGCGTACAAGACGGGAGAATCTCCGGAACACCGTTGAGATCTGAACCATCCGTATGTTCATGATGCCGGACTGAAGTTCCTTCGAGATGCGGTTGATGAGATCAATTCTGGATTTGAGATCGTTAAAAAGCTGATCCTCTCCGAAAATCCGGACCAGATCGTCGTAGATACGTTGAAAACCGGAGTTGGTGATGATCAATTCCCCGACATTATTCATCAACTGATCCAGTTTGTCCGAGGAAACCTTGATGCTCTTTAAGGTGACCTTGGACTCGGACGCGGTCATATCGTCTTCGATCTTGAAGTTGGACGTTACGACCTCCTCGTGAACGACGGGGATGTATTCCCGAACCTCCAGAAATTCCACCATATCCACGTTAGCCGCCGTGCGGATCTGTTCCAAAGATTCCGAGGAAAGGAACAAAAGGGAAATGGAAACCACGTCCGCGCCTTTCTCCAACTCCTCCAAATCGGGAACCGCTTTGTAGATGACGCCTAAATTTTTGAGATTTTGAAGAATCAGGGAAAACCGAAGCCCCTTCATCGGGGAATCCTTTCCCAAGGAGACGGATATCTTCCAACAATGACCGGTCTTTTGGATCTCCTCTTCGAGTTCGCGGACCTCGTCCGCTTCGAGACGCACTTCAAGACCGTTGCCGTTAGACGAAACCGCTACGGAAGCTGCGGACGTTTTGGGAACCGAAGAAGGTGCGGAAGAGGAAGCGGAGGACGGTGCGGATTCCGCATCGGAAGAAGAAGACGGTTGCGGAACCGGAGAACCCGCGCCGGAAGAAGATTGCGGAGCCGGAGCCGGAGTCGAACTCGTCGGCGCGGAAGCGATTGAAGAGGAAAAGGAACCCGGATCCTTTTCGTACGCGTCCAGTTTTTGGATCATTTCCGTGAACGGAGTGTCTATCTTCCTACCTTCGGCGACGTTGCGGATAACGTATTTGATTAGATCGAAACATTGAAAGAGAAGATTCACGAGGGGAAGTTTGACTTCCAGTTTTCCGTCGCGGGTAAGTTGGAGGAGATTCTCCATCTTATGGGCGAGATCGGAAAGATTGTATAAACCTACGAAGGCGGCGGAACTTTTGAGGGAATGCGCAGCACGGAAGATATCGTTGATGATGGAAAGATTCTTATGATCCGATTCCAACCGAAGAAGACTGGCGTTCAGTTCCTCGATTTGGTCTTCGGATTCCTCCAGGAAGAGTTCGGTGTATTCTCCGAGAATTCCGGCCATTAGTTTGCCTCCTGTTCGAAGTTGATCAGGACGGAAAGATTCAGGTTGAGAATCAGCGTTTCGTCCGCTTGGCTGACGGATTCGATCAGGGAACTGTAGTTCAAGGTCAAATCGTCGGTCGCTTTGCTGATTTTATCCTGTTGAATCTTGACCACTTGTTTTACCGTATCCACGAGAATTCCAGCGCGTTTTTCGTCGTGAACGACTACGATGATCCTCGTAGAAGGAATGATCTCGCTGTAGCCGATTCCGAAAACCTGCTTTAGATCTAATATCGGAATGATCTCTCCCCGAAGATTAATCACTCCAAGAATATAATCCTCTCCGTTCGGAATTCTTGTGATCGGAACCGGTTTGAGGATCTCGTGGATTTTCAGGATATCGATTCCGAAAATCTCCTCCTCCACGCTGAACGTTAGGTATTCCTTCTGGGATTCGGTCGTTTTATCCGCTTCGAGGGATTCGAGATATTGTCTGTTATCGAATGAGGCCATTGTGTTTTCCCTGACGGTTCTCCCTACAAAATCCAGGATCAATATATGAAACAGAGAGCGATTTGTTTTTCAAGAAATTTCGAAGAAGCGGATTCCCCAAATCCGAAAATTCTACGGATTGCCCGGTATTTGAAAATAGACAGTATTTTACGGTATTTTCAGACGATTTGATAGATTTTTTTCTCCGTAATCACTTTGCCGACTCTTATGTCGTGATCTTCCTTATCGAAGCGCGCCGGAAAAAGTTCCTCGTAGGTAAGTCCGATCAATCGGCTCGGATCCGCATCGAACAGGGTGCGGTCGTAAAAGCCCGCGCCTCTTCCCAATCTGAATCCTTGTTCGTCGTAACCGAGCGCGGGAACAATGATCCAATCCGCTTCCCGAAAGTCCAGCGTTCGAATTCCCTTCGGTTCTAAAATTCCGAACGGTCCCGATTCCCAAGCCTCGGGGAGAATGAATTCCAAGGTATGTTCTGTCATCTTCGGGAAATAAATTTCTTTCCCGGCGGAATCCCATTCCAGAAATTTAGGATCCACTTTGACTTCCCATTTATCCGGGGCGTACGCGATGATTTTTCGGGCGTCCTTTGTGACTTCCCTTAACAAATGCAGGATTTGTTTGTCTTTTGTGTCTCTTTCTTCCAAAAGAGTGAGAAGGGTTCGAAGTGCGTTGCGGGATTGAAGTTTCAAGGAAAATTTCTAAGGGATGAATTACGGGAAATCAAAGGTCTCCGATGATTCCCTCTTCCAATAAGGTGATCAGACGACGGGTTTTTTCCTCGATTTCTCCGGTGCCGGCGGCGTCTTTTTGCGGAATCGATTCGCTTTTGGATTCTCTGATTTGCTGAAGTTCGTCCGCAAAGTTCAATGCGGCTAAAATGGCGAGTTTTTGTTTGGAAGCTCCGGGCATTCCCGCTCCCAGTTCCCTCAGTTTGCGATCCACCTCGTCCGCGAGGGAATAGATATAATCTTCTCCCGTTTCACCCAGGATCGTGTATTCCTCCCCGAGGATTCTGACCTTTACACGACGAGGTTCCATCGATCGTTCAGGCTTTCGGATCGTCTTCGATGATCAAAAAATCGTCGTCTTCGTCCGCGTCGAAAACGCTGATCGCGTCGTCATCGTCTTCGATGATGATGTCGTCGTCTTCACCCGCGGAAAGAGGACTGAAATCTTCCACCGCTTCGTCTTCGGTGATTTCCAAAGTGTCCTCTTCCTTATCGGGAATTTCGGTGATGAGGGAAATATCGTCGTCCTCTTCGTCGAGAAGAATGATTTCATCGTCGTCTCCGAATTCGTCTTCCGCGGAAGCGCTTTCTTTGACAACGTTAGAGGCCACCGCGGCGGTTGCGGCCGTGGCGGCGACGGCTGCGGCAGGGGAAGCGCCGGAACCGGAGGACGAAGGAGCGGAAGAAGACGTTGCCCCTCCCGTCGCCGGAAGAGAATCCAATCTGCCGAGAAGCTGATTGATTTTTCCTTCCAGTTTTTGTTCTCTTTCTTTGAGTTCGCTGAGTTCGTTCGTCGTTTTTTGTAGTTGGGAACGCAGGGAGGAAAGTTCTTTTTCCTTTTCCTCCATCGCCAGTTTCATCTGGTCGTTTTCCGCGCGGAGAGTTTCGTTTTCGGACTCTAAGCGACCATTTTCAGCGCGAAGATCACCGATGAGTTCTAGGGCTTTAATGACCTTGCTTTCTAATTCTTCAATGGTCTCCATCGTGAGCATACCTAATTCTCCTTAAAAAACGTTCTCGGAAAACGCAAAAGCCCTGTAAACGTACAGGGCCGACGATTCTGGTCAAGCAGGATTGATTATCCGGCTACTTTGATTTTTTCCACCAGGGCGTTGAACACTTCCCGGTCGTTAAAAGCCAGCTCCGCAAGGGATTTCCGATCCATGTTGATCCCTAATTTCTTAAGAGAATTCATAAACACGGAATAAGACAAACCATTTTCTCTCGCAGCTGCGTTAATTCTGATGATCCAGAGTTTACGAAAATCGCGTTTTTTCGCTCTACGATCGCGGTAGGCCCATTGCCCCGCTTTCATTACCGCGCTTTTTGCGGTTCTATAGAGTTTGGAGCGAGCTCCGCGGAAGCCTTTTGCGTCCTTAAGGACTCTTCTTCTTCTATTTTTGTGGATAGTTCCGTTGACCGCTCTAGGCATTATCTTACTCCATAAGGCATGAGTCGAACGATGGATTTCCAGTCGGAGTTATTGACCAGGGTCAAACCGCGAAGACGTCTTCTGCGTTTCGGTCCCTTTTTGGTCAAGATGTGACGGGTATTCATACTCTTGCGCTTGATTTTGTTGTTCTTTGTGAACTTGAAACGCTTCGCAGCGGCCCGGTTCGTTTTCAACTTTGGCATCTTGTCTACCTTAGATTCCCTATCTTCCCAAAATTATTTAGGATTAATGATTACTACGATCTGTTTCCCGTCCTGAACCGGATCCCGTTCCGCGGAACCGTGTTCTTTCAGGTCTTCGACCATTCTATAAACCACTTTCATCCCGAGGTCGGAGTGCATCATCTCCCTACCGCGGAAACGGAGACTGATTTTCACCTTGTCCCCTTTGCCGAGAAATTCCTGCGCGTGTTTCTTTTTGATATCGTAATCGTGACTTTCGATTCGAGGACGAATCTTAATTTCTTTTACGTTGATTACGTGCTGTTTTTTCTTCGCTTCCTTACTTTTTTTGAGTAATTCGAACTTATACTTTCCGTAGTCGATAATCTTGCATACGTGTAGCTCTTGATCGGCGGACACTTCCACAAGATCCAGATTTTCCTCTTTTGCCTTTCGAAGCGCTTCTTCAAAAGAAACGATGGCGACTCCGTCGTCCGAAACCAAACGAACCCTGGAGACTCCCGTGATTTTCTCGTTGATTCGGTGATTGAAGAGTTTATCTGTTCCTGATTTTTGACTCGGTTTTCTCTGCATTCATTCTCCGGCTAGATTTCCAAGATTTTATCATGGAGCCTGTTTTCAAGCGATTTTTGCCTCTATTTCGGGCGAATTTGCCTTTCTTGCACGCTCGCAACCGGGCAACGATTTCAAAAACCCGTTGGTCCGAAATCGGCAAGGAAACAAGGCAAACGATTCGGAAAGGGCGACGTAATTTCCCCGTGGTTTCACTTTTGGGTGTGAGTTCCCACACAATTTGGATTTCAAAGTAAGGCCCTTTCTCGAATAAAGCGAAAATCGCAGGAGTTCCCACGCATTTCTCCGTAAAAAAGGGAAGCCGAACCGAAAACCGAACGTGTGAGAGTTCCCACACCTCTTTAACTAGAACGGATTTCTTCCTGCAAATTCGAAACGAACCCCGCCCGAGTCAAAGTTTTCGTATCTTCCTGCCCCAGCTTTCTCACCGCGAGGGCTCCGGATTCCATTTCCTTTTCCCCGAGTATCAAAAGATAATTCGCCTTTTTCAGGATGGAATCGCGGATCTTCGCTCCGATCTTTTCGTTGCGAATATCCATTTCCACGCGAAAACCGGCATCGACTAACTCGCGATAAACGTCCTTCGCGTAATCGGTCACTTTTTCGGTAACGGTCAAAATTCTCACCTGGTTCGGAGAAATCCAGAGCGGGAATTTTCCCTCGTAGTGTTCGATCAAAATTCCGATGAACCGCTCCAAAGAACCGTAAATCGCCCTGTGAATCATGACCGGTCTTTTTTTCTGACCGTCGCTGTCGGTATAATCCAGATCGAAACGTTCCGGCATGGAGAAATCGACCTGAATCGTTCCGCATTGCCAAAGTCTTCCGATCGAATCCTTGATGTTGAATTCTATCTTCGGTCCGTAGAATGCGCCTTCCCCTTCTTTGATTCCGTAGGGGATTCCCTTCTTTTCGAGGGACTGTTTCAAAGTATCGGTCGCGAATTCCCAATCCTCGTCCCGGCCTTGGGATTTTTCCGGACGGGTTGCGATGAACGTCTTGAATTCGGAAAATCCGAATTTCTTATATACGGTAAACGTAAAGTCGATGATGTCCATGACTTCGGATTCGAGATGATCCAAAGGCGCGTAGATATGAGAATCATCTTGTGTGAACGCTCTCACACGGAACAATCCGTGAAGAACCCCGTGTAGTTCGTGACGGTGAACGCTTCCGAATTCCGCGAACCGAAGCGGCAACTCGCGATACGAATGCAGGTGATGTTTATAAATCAAGGAACATCCGGGACAGTTCATCGGCTTGAGAGCGTAGTCCTCCTCGTCGATGTCCGTGAAATACATGTTCTCGTGGAAGTTATCCCAGTGACCGGACTTCTTCCAAAGTCCGGAGGAAAGAACGGCCGGAGTTTTGATTTCCTGATAACCGCGTTTGTTGCATTCGGACCGTAGGTAATCGGCGAGAGAATTCCAAAGGATCGTTCCCTTAGGATGCCAGAACGGAAAACCCGGTCCTTCTTTTTGAAAGGAGAACAGATCCATCTCCTTTCCGATCTTTCTATGATCCCTCTTTTTCGCCTCTTCTATCTGAAAAAGATACGCGTCCAATTCCTTTTTAGTCGGAAACGCGACTCCGTAGATACGAGTGAGCATCGCGTTGTTTTTATCCGCTTTCCAATACGCTCCGGAGATCGCGGTTAGTTTAAAGGATTTTAATATTCCCGAATTGGGAACGTGCGGACCGCGGCAAAGATCGAACCATTCCCCCATCCCGTAGATGGAAATATCCCCGCTCGGAAATCCTTCGATCAGTTCGATCTTATACTTCTCGCCGAGTTTTTGAAACGTTTCGATCGCCTCTTGTTTCGAAACGACCTTTCTCCAAACGTGATGATCCGCCTTTACGATCTTCTCCATCTCCGCTTCGATTTTAGGAAAATCTTCGGGCGTGATGGCTTCGCCTTGAAAGTCGATGTCGTAATAAAAAAAACCGGGACCGTTGTCGATCACCGGACCCACGGTGAGATTGGCCTTCTTGTATAAATTCTGCACCGCCATTCCGAGTAAATGTGCCGCGGAATGTTGGAAGGTTTCCCAACCGCCTTTTTCCGCGTAGGTCAACACTTCCAAGTTCGCGTTCGTCGTAACCGTTCGGGATAAGTCCTGGATTTCCGTACCGTTTAGGCGGACGGCGAGCGCTTTGTTTTTTAAGAAGGGTAATTCTTTTTCGATGAATTCGCGGAAGGTGCTTCCTTCGGCGACTTCCTTTACGGATTGATCCGGCAGTGTCAGCCTATACATTTTGATTCTATTCCAGGAACGAATTTGGGGATTCCCCTACTCCATTCGCGAAAATCGGACATATTTTTCAACCGATTTGCATTTGCCGGGGAAAAACCTTGACTATGCCCTGCACCCCTTCGACGCTGTAGGAGATGAAAGCGTTCTTAGTTCTCGATAATGGCACGGTCATCGAGGGAGAATCCTTCGGTTACGAAACGGAATCCGTAGGCGAGGTAGTCTTTAACACGTCCCTTGCGGGTTATCAAGAGATACTAACGGATCCTTCCTACTGTAATCAGATCGTCACCCTAACATATCCGATGATCGGAAATTACGGAATCCATCCGGACAACATGGAATCCTCCAAAATACAGGCGAGCGGTCTGATCGTAAAAGAATACGTGGATCGACCTTCCAATTTCAAATCCGAAAAGACCTTATCCCAGTTTTTAAAAGAATATAAAATTCCCGCGATCCAAGGGATCGATACGAGAAAGTTGACGCGGTTCATCCGAAGCAACGGTTCTCCTAACGGAGGAATTTTCGCAGCTCCCGAATACTCCCCCTCCTTTTTGGAAAAGGTAAAATCCTTTCCGGGAATCGTGAACTCGGATTTAGCCAAGGTGGTGAGCACGCGTTCCAAATACGTCTTCGGAACCCACACAGGAAAAAAATACAAACTCGCGGTTTACGACTACGGCGTGAAGACGAACATTCTCCGTCTTTTGGACGCGTCGGGTTTTGCGGTGACCGTTTATCCGGCGCAGGCTTCCGCGGAAGAGATCAT
Source organism: Leptospira ellisii (assembly GCF_002811955.1). Taxonomy (GTDB): domain Bacteria; phylum Spirochaetota; class Leptospiria; order Leptospirales; family Leptospiraceae; genus Leptospira; species Leptospira ellisii. The sequence continues at coordinate 11,514 of NZ_NPEF01000024.1, read as the reverse complement.
GAAGGAAGGAACCGATGCGTTTTTTCTCTCCAACGGTCCGGGAGATCCGGCCCCGCTCGATTATGCCATCGACGCGACGCGGAAGATCATGGAAAAAGGATATCCTCTTTTCGGAATTTGTCTCGGTCATCAGATCATCGGACTTTCTCTGGGTAAAAAAACGGAGAAGATGAAATTCGGTCATCGGGGCGGAAATCAGCCCGTTAAGAATTTATCCACCGGACAGGTGGAGATCACTTCGCAAAACCACGGTTTTGCGGTCATCGACGATCACAAAACGGACGAGCCCGTATCCTTTCTCAATCTCAACGACGACACCGTGGAGGGAATTCTGAAATCCGGATATCCTCTGTTGACGGTGCAATACCATCCGGAAAGCGCTCCCGGACCCAACGATTCCCGTTATCTATTTCAAAAATTCTACGATCTGGTAGAAAAAACAAAACGAGGTTAGGCTCATGGCAGAATTCCCGCAACTCCCCGATAGACTTTTAGGACTTCCCGTAGGAAAGGATTTTTCAATCGAAGCTCTTGTCAAAGACGTATGGAATCCCGAAACGGACGATCTTTTTCCGCCTAAAAATTTTTTAGGCCTCGGTTACGGGGTGAATTTTTACGCGATCGCAAGAAAGACCGGACTTTTGTAAATTACAGAAAACACAGCGAACCTGTCGGAATTCCGACGGGTTCCGAGGAAGAGAATTCTTCTTGAAAATGATATGATTTTCTGATAGAGGAAATTTGACGCGAGAATTTCCCACCTCCTCACCCCTCCACCCTAGCTCAGGGCGGGGCGAGTTTCACGGCAAAATCGTTGGAATTCCGACGAAATTTTCGTTTAAAAACGAAACATTGTTTCGAATCCATACACAACCGAAATCGAAAAATTCTCGTCAATAAGTTATAAATCGAATAGAAACTTCCTCGATCCTCGAATATACTTCCGCCCGCATTTTTTGAGTCAAATTTAGGACGATTCGGGCTTTAATTACCTCGTATAGCAGCGGGAAGATGACGATCACAATGCCCTTCCTCATTCGCTCGTCCGCAGCGTCAAAAACGGAGAACCTATGAAAGAAAATTATAATATTCTCAACTTACCGGACGATCTCGTCCGGGACCTTTCCACCGGAAGGAGAATAGAAACCGGCCAAGGTTGGTTCGACCTCGCCTCCTTAAACGAGATCCAATTCAGCTCGGTGAGAATCGGTCCGTTTTTAAACGAGGAAAGGGGACAATACTACACGAATTCCGTCGGTCTCGTCAAAAACTCGGAGCACTACGGCGAGGATCCGGAGATTCTCATATGGCTTCCGCGCATCGGACTTTACGGAACTTGGGATTCCAGTCACGACGAACTTCACGTTTTTCCGGATCGAAATTGGACGAGTATGAAATCGAACCTGGTCCCTTTTATAGAAGCGCAATGGGGAACGTACAGGGGAAGCGACAAGGCGAATCATCGGACCTTGGAAAGCGCGGAAGAATACGCTGCCGCATTCGATTTCATTCCGTACAATTTGAACGAAACGGTTCGAACGTTTTCCGACGGAGATTTGAACGGTTTTCTGGATCGATACGAATCAGCGGTCCTTCGACATCCCAACGTCTCTTCCCTGGACGACGCCTATTTCGCATTGGCGGAATCGTATTTTCGCCTGGGACAGAAGGATCTCGATCGGGAAGAGCAATGGAAAAACAAATGTCTGCGGATTTTGGATTACTACCCCGCGGACTCCTTTCATCGGGAAAGGGACGCGGCGGAAATCTGCGTTTGGGCTTCCGCGGAACGAGGGCTTAAGATTTTTCGCGACCTTTTGGATAAGGACAAAAAACAGCCGGAATACGCGGGAGGCGCCAGCCTTCTCTCCGCGTTTTTGGTCTTTTATCCCGAACTCGGGGAATCTATTTTAGAAATCTCTAAAATTCCGAAACATACCGCCGTCGTACTTCGCTCTCTCGAAACCGCAAAAAGATGGGCTCTTACGGTGGTAAACGATCCGCTCGCGGCGAAACTCAAACAGGACCGCGGCGCGATGGAATCGCTTTCCCAACTGGTGGAGAAAATCGACGAAATCGTCCTTGCCGCACCCCCGGGAACCTATTCCGCGGAGGACGTCCACAAAGTTAGACACAAACGGATCGTCGATCGCCTTATTCAAGGTTGGGAACACTTAAAGAAAAGAGAATATACGGAAACGGAAGAACTGCTCCGCTCCATATTTTCGGATTATTCCGGAGACGCGGAGGCGCTCTTTTTGGACGCAAGACTTCATTGGATGAAAACCGGATCTCCGGAAGAAGGTATGAAACGAGCGGAAAAGAATCTTCTGACCGCGGCGGAAGGCGATCTTGAGGGCAGGGGAAGACTTCATAATCTGATAGGATGTGCGTTAGACGAAATCGGAAAATGGGAGGAATCGATCCCTTCCTTCCGCAAAGCGGAGGAACTATGTCCGCAGGAATCCATGTATACGGCCAATCTCGCGGAGATTTTCTGGAAACTGGAGGACAAAAAACGGGCCTTACGATACGCGAAAAAGGCGAAGGGTATGGGGAATCGATCGGAAATCGTGGAGGAAATCATCCGCTCGGCCTCGGAATCCCGAAACGACTAAAAAATACGGTCATTCAAACGGCTTGAAACGGATCGAAACTAAAAAAAAATCGATCCAAAATATTTCGTGAAGAGAATTTACCCGAACGCAGGAGTATAATACGAGCCGCGATGAAAAAAAGAAAAACGATTTTAATAGCCTTAATTTTTCTTTGGAACGCTTGTATCTCCGTGCCGAAATACGATCTTTCCAGGGAAATTCCCGAAGTAAATCAACGCCGAAAAGCGAAACTGATTTCCGCATTTTTCGGATTGGACAATACGCTTCCTTTCCGATCGATCGCTCTCTGGCGTTATGCCCCCGGAAAGGACGGTTTGCCTTTGGTCTTCACGCACGAGATCGATCCGACTACGATGGACCCGTCCGATTTTCGGATCGTAACGAGGAAAGGGGAAATTCTATATCCTTCGTTCGCCACATTCGCGCCCGCGTTGGAAGCGTTCGAACTGCGGACCGTTTTGCTGATCGGAGAATTCGGAAATCATCCCGATAACGAACCGCAGGAAATCGCCGTCGTAGGCGAGCTCAAAAGTCGCGACGGTCAGAATTTAATCGGTCAAAAAATCCGGGTAACGCCCTTAACGGAGGGCCCGTATATTAGTTATGCGGAATATTTCGACTTCGGACGCTCCTATCCCCACAACGAATCCGAACGCGGGAAAGATTGTCCTCTTTCGGAAACCGCCCAAGTGGTGCGGATCGTCTGGGCGGGCGGAGTCCGGGCTCTCGACGGACTTGAGTTGGGCGACCGCGAGTTGAAAAGATTCCGCGTTCATATGAATTCCGGAAAAAAAAACTGGGTGATACATCCGTTTCGGATCGAGGATACGAACGACAACGACAACAACATCGACCTATGTATCTCCGAAAAAGGAATACCCAAGTTCGTGGAAGTCGATGCGGATACGGTCATCGATCCGAGAGGGGACCCGAACCCTTATACGAAGTCGGAAATCGTAAGCCGCTGGTGATCGAAATTCGAATTTTATAAACGTATAAAAACGAGCCGTCCGTACCCATCGGCGCTCCGAAAGCCGGATCGAAGCGGTTCGGATCCGGGACAAAATAAAAAGCCCGGGTAAAACCCGGGCCTTCCGAAAACCGCAACGCCGCCCATTCGTATATTCTAAAATTCGAATACGAAAAACGGAGACGCCCGCTCCTCTCGGGAAATTCTCGCTTACGCCTGGAACGCGTCCGAAACGAGTTGATCCTGTTCCTGCAAATGCAGCTTCATGTGGCCGGCCGCAGGGCTCGGAGATTCGTGTCTTCCCGCGTAAACGAGCCTTACGTCGGAAGGCAGAAGTTCCTCGATCCTTTCCCGGACGAAAAACCAGGCTCCCTGATTTTTCGGTTCTTCCTGACACCACACGAATTGTTTCGCGTTCTTGAAGGTTTTGAGGGCGCTCTCGATTTCTTTCGCGGGAAACGGATAAATCTGCTCCACTCGGGTCAGCGCGACGTTCTTGATCTTATTTTCTTCGCGGTATTTCAATAAATCATAATATACTTTACCTGCGGAAAAGATCACCTTCTCGATCTTGTCGGCTTTGGAGCCGCCGTCGTCCACGAGAATTTCACGGAACGCACCTTGCAGAATATCCTCCACCGGAGAAAGAGAAGCCGGAAAACGAAGCAGACTTTTCGGAGTCACGATCACGAGAGGTTTGCGGTAGTTTCTCAGCATTTGTCTTCTTAAGAGATGGAAATACTGGGCCGCCGTCGTCAGGTTACAAACCTGCATGTTGTTGAGGGCGCAGAGTTGTAAAAATCTTTCCAATCTTGCAGAAGAATGTTCCGGTCCCTGTCCTTCGTATCCGTGAGGAAGAAGCATGATCAAACCGGAAAGTCGTTGCCACTTCACTTCCGAGCTGGAGATGAATTGGTCGAAGATCACTTGTGCGCTGTTCGCAAAATCCCCGAACTGAGCTTCCCACATCACGAGTGCGTTCGGATCCGCGAGGGAATAACCGTATTCGAACCCGAGAACGGAGAACTCGGAAAGCGAAGAGTTGATGATTTCCGCCTTCGCCTGCTTAGGCGAGATATGGTTGAGGGGAATGTATTTCTCGTTTGTGTTCGTATCGACGAGCACCGCATGACGGTGAGAGAAAGTTCCCCTTTGGGAATCCTGTCCGGAAAGACGGATTCTAAAACCGCTTTCCAAAATCGAACCGAAGGAAAGCGCTTCCGCAAATCCCCAATCCACGGGAATTTTTCCTTCCGCCATTTCCTTTCTACTCTGAAGAAGTTTCACGAGTTTCGAGTTCGGAGTAAACCCTTGGGGAACGCTCGTTAACGACTGTACGATTCCGTGCATCTGTTCCGCGAGAAGTTTGGTCGCCGGATCCGAATCCAACGATACCTTGGAGAACTTGGACCAAACCCCCTGCATGGTATCGACGCGGATTTTTACGTCCTGTTCTTTGGCCCTTTGGAAGGAATCCTCCAATCCGTGCATCGACCCGTTTTTGATGAAGTCCAGATCTTCCTGAGCGATATCGCCCTCTCCTACGAGCCGTTTTTCGTAGAGATTCACCGTCGGAGGATGACTTTTGATCGTGGCGTACATCTTCGGCTGAGTGAACGCCGGTTCGTCGGTTTCGTTGTGACCGAGTCTTCTATAACATACGAGATCGATGATGAAATCCTTTTTAAACTTCTGACGGTATTCCATCCCGAGTTTTACGACTCGATACACCGCCTCCGGATCGTCCCCGTTTACGTGGATGATCGGAATCTGAAATCCTTTCGCGAGATCGGTTGCATACAACGTGGATCTGGATTCGTCCGGAAGAGTCGTGAATCCGATCTGGTTATTGACCACGATGTGAAACGTTCCCCCGGTCGTATAACCTTCGAGATTCATGAGATTGAGAGTTTCCGCGACCACACCCTGGCCGGCGAAGGCGGCGTCTCCGTGAATCAGAACCGGCATGTATTTCGCACGGTCCTGATCACCGATCAAGGTTTGTCGAGCGCGCACGGAACCGGTAACAACGGGATCCACACATTCCAAGTGACTCGGATTGAACGCGAGAGAAAGTTTCACTTCTTTTCCGGCTGCGGTCATTCTGCTGTTGGAATAACCGAGGTGATACTTCACGTCCGCATAACTCAGGTTATCCTTGTCCGTTTTTTCCTCGAATTCCGCAAAGATGAGGGACGCAGGTTTTTCGATGATGTTCACGAGGACGTTGAGTCGCCCCCTGTGCGCCATTCCGATCACGAGCCCGTCCATCTTATGATGACCCGCCTCTTCCACGATCGTATCGAGAAGAGGAATGAAGGACTCCCCTCCTTCGAGGGAGAATCTTTTTTTACCCACGTATTTTTTCGCGAGGAAGGTTTCGAAGTAATCGGCCTGGAATAATTTCTCGAACAGCCTGAGTTTGACGTTCTTGGAAAGCGGCGCGAGAAACTCGGGGGACTCCATTTGTTTTTGAAGCCATTCCCGTTCTTCGTCGTTTACGAGATAGAAGTGTTCCGCTCCGATCGTGTTGCAGTAAACCTTCTCGTAAAAATCCACGATCTCTTTGAGCTTTACTCTTCCGAGAGTGTCGCTGTCCACCACCGTCTCCAGATCCGCAGGGGAAATGCTGTGCAGTTTGGAATCGATGAACGTACGGTTCGGTTTCTGGATTCCGAGAGGATCCAACTGAGCCGCGAGGTGACCTTGTCTTCTGTATGCGTTGAGAAGATTGATGACCCCCATCTCCCGGATGGAACCCGCTTGTGCGTCGGTGAATGAAGTCGCAACCGCCGACTTACCGTTTCCATTTCCGTTCGTATATCCGCCTCCGTTCCCGTTGGCAAGACCGTTGGAATCCACTTCCTGAAAGAAGGATTTCCATTCCTTATCAACCGTATCCGGATTGAGTTTGTATTGAGAATAAAGTTCTTCGAGGAGAGCGCCGTTCTCTCCGTAAAGCGCCATGAGTTTTTCGATCTTCATTGTTGAAACCTACCTAATACGACCCGCGCTCACGCGTGAATCGCCCACTTATCCACCGCCATCGCCGCTTCTTTGATTACTTCCGCCAAGGTCGGATGCGCGTGAAAACTTCTCGCTACGTCTTCCGCAGACGCGCCGAATTCCATCGCAACCGCCAACTCCGCCACCATGTCGGATGCTCTCGGTCCGAAAACGAAGGCCCCGAGAATTTTGTCCGTTTTTTTATCCGCTAATATTTTGACTTGTCCTTCCGCCTCGTTCATCGCTTTTGCGCGCGCGTTGGGACGGAATAAGGATTTTCCGGTCTTGTATTCGATTCCTGCGGCCTTCAATTCCTCTTCGCCCTTTCCCACCCAAGCCATTTCCGGCCAAGTGTATATGACGTAGGGAACCGCGTCGTAATTGACGTGTCCCGATTGTCCCGCGAGAAGTTCGGCGAGCGCCACGCCCTCTTCTTCCGCTTTGTGCGCGAGCATCGGTCCGTCCACCGCATCCCCGATCGCGTAGATTCCGGGAACGGACGTTTTAAAATGTCCGTCCACTTGGATCCGTTTGCGCTGCGTTAATGCGACACCCGCTTCTTCGAGTCCCACACCTTCCAGAAAAGGCCTGCGTCCCACCGCGACGAGAACTACGTCGGCTTCGAGTTCCTTCGCTGTACCTTTGGAGTCTTCGATCTGAACCTTGACTCCGCCCTTTCCGGTCGTCGCGCCTTTGACCTTGTGTTCGAAGAGGAATTCCATTCCCTGCGCCGTTAGAGAACGTTCGAGAAGGGAACCCATCTGGCGATCCACGTTGGAAATGAGTCCGGGCATAAATTCCACGATGGTGACCGCCGTTCCGAGCCTGGACCAAACCGATCCGAGTTCGAGACCGATCACCCCCGCTCCGATGATGATCATCTTTTTAGGAAGTTTGCGGATATCGATCGCGTGATCGGACGTGATGATATTCTTTCCGTCCACGGTCAAACCGGGGATGTCGATCGGAACCGATCCGGTCGCCACGACGATATGTTTTGCGTTGATCGTTTCTTTCGAACCGTCGTTCAAAGCCACTTCCACTTTTCCAGCGGAAAGAACCTTACCGAAACCTTCATAACGTTTGATCTTATTTTTATTCATTAAGAAGTCCACGCCGTCGGTGACTTCCTTTACGATCTGATCCTTGCGGTTCATGAGTTTGTTTAGATCGAATTCGACCTTACCGACGGTGATTCCGTGAACGTCGAGTTTATGGAGTGTTTTGTGGTATTCTTCGGAAGAATCGAGAAGAGCCTTGGAAGGGATACAACCCACGTTGAGACAGGTGCCTCCGAGGGTTTTTCTTTTTTCGATGATTGCGGTTTTAAAACCGAGCTGTGCGGAACGGATGGCGCAAACGTAGCCCCCCGGTCCCGCGCCGATTACGACTACGTCATATTCTGCTGACATGATTCCTCTTTCATTAAAGTTCCAGTAAAAGACGGGCAGGATCCTCGATCGCTTCCTTGACCTTCACGAGAAAAGTAACCGCTTCCTTTCCGTCCACGATTCTGTGGTCGTAGGAAAGCGCGAGATACATCATCGGACGGATCACGATCTGATCGTTCACGACCACCGCACGTTTTACTATATTATGAAGTCCTAAAATTCCGCTCTGAGGAGGGTTTAGGATCGGGGTGGACATCATCGAACCGTAGATTCCCCCGTTGGAGATGGTGAAGGTTCCCCCCTCCATCTCCGCGAGTTCGATCTTTCCGTCCTTGACCCGGTTTGCGAGTCTCAGAATCTCCTGTTCCACTCCGGCGAAACTCAGAAGGTCCGCGTCGCGTACGATCGGAACCACGAGCCCTTTCGGTCCTCCGACGGCGACTCCGACGTCGTAGTAATTCTTATAAACGATGTCGTTTCCGCGGATTTCGGCGTTGATCGCGGGAATCGTCTTAAGGGCATGAATGGCCGCCTTTGTGAAAAAACTCATAAATCCGAGACCCACGTTATGCGCCTCTTTAAAACGATCCTTATAGCGGTTTCTGAGTTCCATCACCGCGCTCATATCCACTTCGTTGAAAGTCGTTAAGATTGCAGCGTTGTGTTGCGCGGACACGAGGCGTTCCGCGATTACCTTACGAAGACGGGTCATAGGAACCGTGGATTCTCGGGGAAGATCCGTTCTTCTCGCGGCAGGAACCGCTTTCGGAATTTCGGGTGAAGGCGCGGAAGCCGGAACCGTTTTTGCCGCCGCGGGAGTTCCCGCGTTGGCGGAGGATTTGGATTCGATCACCTTCAATACGTCTTCTTTTGTGATTTGTCCGTTTTTACCGGAACCGGAAATCGTCGCCGCATTCAATCCGTTGTCCTCGATCAATTTGCGGACGGCGGGAGGAAGGGTTTCGTTGGTGATTCCGTTGTTGGAAGATTGGGATGCTGAAGCGGTTGTGGAGGGAGAAGAAGAAGAGGAGGAGGAAGGGGCCGGTGCGGAAGCGGTAGCCGCCGCGTCGATCAGACCGATGATCTCCTTTACCTTTACCGTTTCTCCGGCCTTCTTGTGGATTTTTTGAAGGACGCCGGAGGAAGGGGCCGGAACTTCCATGGTCGCCTTGTCGGTTTCCAGTTCCAGTAGGATCTCGTCTTGTTTTACCGCTTCTCCCTCTTTTTTTACCCAGTTTGCGATGGTCGCTTCCGTAATCGATTCTCCCATTTCGGGAACCTTGATTTCTACAGACATGAATGATTCCTTTTCAAAGCCTTAGGATGCGCGTTTTGCGCCGGCTTCGGTTTCAATCCTTATAAACGAAAAAATTCTGTAAACGAAATTCTCCAAAACGCGATTATTCCGTTCTAGGTTTAAACTTTCGATCGGTTTTGCCTAATTCTTCATCACTAATCTGATACTCTTTTTGTAGGAACTCCCTAAAATCCATAGACTTAAAGTGGTCCCGCTCTCCGTCGCACTGACGATTCCCCATAACGGCCTTGGTGACTCCGGCGACCGTGATCGGTTTCAAAGTCAGATTTTGTGTGACGGGACATACTCCCGGTTTCGGAGACAACCCGTTGTAGGCGCAGGTCCCTCCTCCTTGGACTTCCTCCGGCATCACATCCTCTCCGAACGAGGGATAATTCTGACCGCCGTAAAAACGATTGTACATTCTCCCCCAAATCGGAACCGCAAGAACGGACGCGGCTTGTCCTCTTCCTAAAGAGATGGAACTTTTATCAAAACCGAGCCAAATCACGGTCGTGTAATTCGGATCGAATCCGCAATACCAAGCGTTGGTGAACGAAGACGTGGAACCGGTTTTTCCGGCGGCGGTTCCTCTGTAATTTCCCTTGTCCGGATCGCGGAGTCCCATCGCGGCGGTTCCCGCCATGGCCACGTTGGTGAGCATTTTTTTCAGAATGTAGGCAGTGCCCTCGGAAATCACCTGAATGCTTCCGTCCTTGGCCTGTTTTTGTAATTCTTCCTGAACCTTGACTTCTTCGTTATAAATGACGTTACCGCTCTGATCGATGACGTATCGAACGCTAAACGGAATCACCCTTCTTCCGTTGTTGGCGATGGTGGCGTATCCGAGCGCCATTTCGAGAGGGGTAAGTTCCGCGATTCCCAGCGCGAGCGCCGGACTAGGCGGGAAACGGGTCGGATTGACTCCGAGAAGCCGGGAGGAAAAGTCGATGACCGCGTCCGGACCGGTGCGTAGGAACACCTGTACCGAAACGATGTTGAGGGAAAGGGAAAGGGCGCGGGACAAAGGCACCATCCCCAAAAAGTCCCCGTCGAAATCCTGAGGAGACCAACCTTCCCCTTCTTCGGTCAAAGTGGTCAAAGGAGCGTCCATGATTCCGGTTCCGCTTCCTACGACACGCTCCTGAATCGCCGCACCGTAGACGAACGGTTTGAACGCCGATCCGGTTTGTCGTCTCGCCATCGTGGCGCGGTTGAATTGGTTTTTCGGTTATATCCTTTCGGAAGTGGACGAAGGAGGGGAACTTGCGATGCTCGCCTCCTATCAACCCACGACCCCGACCCGGCTCTACGACATCAACGGAGTCGTTTTCGCGGAACTCTACAAACACAAACAGCAGCTTCTGAAATATCAGGACATTCCTCCGCACGTGGTTCAGGCGTTTCTTTCCGTGGAGGACAACAACTTCTTCAACCACTTCGGAATCGACTTTATGGCGATCCTCCGTGCGGGAATCGTAAACGTGGTTTCCGGGAGAATCAAACAGGGCGGTTCCACTCTGACGCAGCAGTTGGCCAAAACCGTTCTGCAGAACAGAAAACGCTCCTTCGCGAGAAAATTCATCGAGGCCCTGTTTACGCTTCAGATCGAACAGGAATATTCAAAAGAAGAAATATTAGAAATTTATTTTAATCTAATTTACTTGGGTCACGGAACCACGGGGCTTGCGTCCGCGGCGGACGTTTATTTCCAGAAGGACGTGAGCGATCTGGACGTGGCGGAGGCCGCGCTTTTGGCGAGGCTTCCCAAGGCCCCGGTCAAATATTCCCCGTTTAAAAATCCGGCCATTTCCAAAAACGCGCACCTCGGCGTTCTTCGGTTGATGGCGGAACAGGGTTATATCCCCGCGGATCAGGTGCAGATCATTCACGACGATTTTTGGAACAAGTATTGGCCGGTCGTCATAACGCAGTCGCCTTCCCAGTCCACTTGGGGAAATCGTCTGAACAAGGCTCCACACTTCACGGAATACGTCCGTCAAAAACTGGAAAAGGAACTCGGCGAGGATAAGGTTTATACGGGCGGTTTGAAGGTTTACACGACTCTCGACGCGCGCAAACAGGAGATCGCCCAAGAGGAATTGTCCAAGGCGATCAAAAAACACGACGATCTCGTTTCCGGGGTCACGGTCAATTATTCCGGAGGAGCGGATCGAGGACTCGTGGGTTTGTATTATCTCATGGGTTCCATCTTTCCGGTGGGAATGACTT
>NZ_NPEF01000239.1 GCF_002811955.1 Leptospira ellisii | reverse complement strand
GCGAATCCGATCGGGAGGATTGGAACCGGTATCGAGACGAAACGGTTTCCCTCCTTCTTGATACCTGGAAACGAAACAAGGAAACTACGACGAAAAAAATCGAGGAAAATTCGAGCGCATCCGCTTGGAAATCGCTTTTGGAAATCTGGAAATCGTAGACGACAAGAAACCTTGACAGGGTGATTCCCCTAAAAAAAATAGCCCTGGAACCGAAAGTTTCGGGTCCAACCAAAAGCGGCGACGTAGCTCAGCTGGTTAGAGCAACGTAATCATAATCCGCAGGTCCGGGGTTCGAATCCCTGCGTCGCTAATCGTACTAAGGAGAATACATTGAAAACTCTTTTTCTGATGGTTCTTTCTCTCTTCCTTCTCGCCCCATCGCTTCAGGCTCAATCCCCTCTTTGTAACGAAATCTGCGGATTTTATTACGGATGTGTGGAGCAAAACGCTCCTAGAAAATTGAGCGCAGACGAAAAAACGAAGGTGAAAGCCGGCTGTTTGAACTCCTGCAAAAAACACACGCAGGCGGTCGCGGCTTGTTTCGAAACGCACAAAAATCAGTGCAAACCGTTTAACGACTGTTTGGTGACGGCGTATAACGCGAATAAAAAATAAGAACTGAGAATTTCGGCGGACGATCCGAGTCTCCGAAAGTTAGAGATCGGAAGAGCGGGCTTAAATCCCGCTCTTTTTTTATGTGCATAACGCAAAACGTTCCGCCGGTACGAGCGCCTAACACCGAAGGTATGTTTTCATCGGTTGCCTGACCGTTTTTCCGTTGTTTGTTGCTGTCGCAAGGTTGTATCCTGTGCGGCAAAAACGGCCAAACGTCGTTCAGAGAAAAAAACTCAAACCGCGGTTTCCGTAACCCGCTCCGCGATCGCCGAAGCCTCGTCCAATTTTAAGGAGAGGATTTTCGAAATTCCCGGCTCTTCGTTGGTTACTCCGAAAAGCGAATTCGCCCGATTGATCGTGGACTGCGCGTGAGTGATCACGATAAACTGGGACTTGTCCTTAAACTTATCCAGAATCTGACAGAAACGGAGTTTATTGGCTTCGTCCAAGGCCGCGTCGATCTCGTCCAAGAAGCAAAACGGGGACGGTTTGACCATATAAATGGCGAATAACAAAGCGATGGCGGTCATCGATTTTTCCCCTCCGGACAACAAACGCAGGTTTTGCACGTGTTTGCCGGGAGGTTCCGCCATAATTTCGATTCCTGCGTTGAGGCTGTCCTCTCCTTCGGTGAGTTCGAGCATCGCCCTTCCTCCGTTGAACAAGGTGGAGAAGGTTTCCTGAAAATTCTCGCGGATCTTTTCGAAAGTTTCGCGGAAAAGTTTTTCGGACTCTTCGTTGATTCGGTTCAGCACCTCTTCCACGTCCGACTTCGATTTTTCGATGTCCTCTTTTTGAATCCGATGGTGTTCGTATATTTCCTTAACGCTTCTGTATTCCTCGATGGAAAGCGGATTGATGGAACCCAACATTTGGATATCGGATTTCAGACGTTTGAGTTTCACCTCTTCCTTGGTCCGTTCCAGAATTCGCTCCTGAAACTCGGCGCATAACTCCTGTTCGGAGATGGAATAATCGTTGTACAATTCCTCGGTAAAGGAATCGATCTGCACCTTCAAACCGGAAACGGTTCTTTCCTTTTCGGTCAAAACCGGAATCAGATTTTTGAAATCGTCCTGATTTTTTTGGATATCGGATTTGAGGGTTTGAATCTCTTTGAGAATGTTGCGAAGCGTTTCCTTTTCGGATTCGAGAGCGCGGCTCATGTCCAGAAATTCGTTATAGCTGGATTCGATCTGTTGTTCGAGTTCCACCACTTCCCTTTCGAACTCGGACTTTTTGGAAATCACGTTCTGGATTCCGTCCTTCGCGTTTTGAATCCTTCTTTCGATCTCCTCTTTTCTCGATTGGATCGCTTTGGCCGCCTCCAGTCTGGAATTTTTTTCGGAACCGAGTTCCAAAACCTTCTTTTCCAAAAAGACGGTTTGTTCCTTGTTCGTTTCCAGATTTTCGCGGAGGGATTCTATCTTTAAACCGGAATCCTTGATGCTGCGCGTGAGGTTTTCGTTCTCCAAAATCAGATCTTCGATCTGCTGATCCAAACTCTCCTTTCTGGACAAAAACCCGTCCCGATCAAAAAGGATGTTCCGAATCATATCCTCGAGATGAACGAATTCCTCGAGTTTGGATTGAAGTTCTCCGAGCTGCAACTTCTCCAAAACCGCCGCGATTTTGTCCGCTTCGGAAACGTTTACGTTCTCGCGAAGCGCGGAAATTTCCTTCGCATACTCGGACATTTTGGAAAGCAGGAATTCCTTCAATTCCTTCCGGCGATTTTCCGTGTCGATCGCCTCCTTCTTTCTGGATTCCAACTGGCTGATCAGTTCGAAGATCACTTCCTTTAATTTTTCGCGAAGTTCGTTGTGAGTCTTATCGTTGGAGGCGATTTTGGATTCCTTTTCCGCAACGGAAAGGTTCTCGTCCTCGATCCGTTTTTCCAAACCGAGTTTGGCTTGTTTTAACTTTCCGATTTCCTCTTCGAGAATCTCCGTTTCCCCTTCGAGTTCGGAACATTCCTTTTGGATCCGTTCCAAATCGATTACGAGCAGGCTAAGCGAGGATTCCTCCTGATTTAGGGTGCGGGTCATTTCCGAGATCCGCTCGTCGTATTCCAAAATGATCTGTTTGTTCTTTTCGATCTTTTCCTTTTGAATTTTGGTTTGGGAAAGATGATCGTATAATTTTTTGTCGATTTCGGAGACTCGTTTTTCGATTTCCGATTTATCTTTTTCTAATACTTCGATCCGGCCGGTTTCCTCGCCGATCGTATCGAGCAAAGTCTGATTCTTATACTTGATGCCCTGTAGTTCCTCTTCCGAAGCCTTCAGCTTTTTGGTGAGGGTGGAGAATTTCAGATAACGTATGATTTTATCGGTTTCGTCCAGTTCCGCCTTAAGTTTAAAATAGGCTTCCGCCTTTTCCGCCTGCTTTTCCTTGACTTCCATTTCCTTTTTCATGGAATTCATGATGTCTTGGATGCGGAGAAGGTTCCGTTTCGTATCTTCCAGTCGTTTGAGCGCTTCCTGACGTTCCACCTTAAAACGGGAAACTCCGGCCGCTTCCTCGAAGATCAGTCTTCTTTCCTCCGGTTTGGAGTGGAGGATGCGATCCACCTTCCCCTGTTCCATGATCGAATACGAAGACTTGCCGATCCCCGTATCCATCAGAAGTTTTTCTATGTCCTTTCTTTGTACCCTGGAATCGTTGATGCAATATTCGTTGTTTCCGTCCATATAAAGACGACGCGTCATCTTTACCGTGGGATAATCCATCTTGATCAGTTTGGAGGAATTGTCGAAGATCACGGAAACCTCCGCGTATCCCGCGGGTTTGCGCGCTTCGGAACCGTGAAAGATCACGTCGTCCATCTTATCCCCGCGAAGACCTTTCGCGGATTTTTCACCGAACACCCATTTGACGGCGTCGACGATGTTCGACTTACCGCTCCCGTTCGGACCGACTACGGCCGTAAATCCGGGATCGAGAAGGACCTCCGTCTCGTCCGCGAACGTTTTGAATCCAACAATATTCAGACTTTTTAAATACATAGTTTTTGTGTTTTTCATTTCCGGATGATCCGGAACGATGATTCCAATTGACCAGATTTGGGCAGGGAATAGAATGCACCCTGGGTTATTATGTCTCACAATCTCTCCGAAAAGACAAGAGAAATATTCGGGAAAAAGCCGTACTTATCCCTCTATTTCCAAAGGGAATCCGATCCGAGTCTTAACTTTTTTTTAAAACCCGCCAAGACCCTCGGAGAACGATTTTTGGAATTCAACGGACGCGCTTTGTCGAGCGCGGTTTCACCCAAAACGCAGGCGCTGCGGATTTTACAGACACAGACGATCTCCGCCACGGATCTCGTCGCGGTCATCGGTTTGGGAAATCCCCACTTGATCGAGGAAGTCCACGCCCGTCTCGAACCGGGACAAATTCTGCTTCTTGTGGACGAACATCCCGAGTTGGTTTTTCCCCTTTGGAAGGAAGTTCTCGAACCGGTGATGGACGTTCCGGGAAGACATTTGTTTTTGGGAACTTCCGCGCTCGGTCTTCTTTGGAATTATCTGGAGTCCCTTCCCGTGGAACGAGTATCCGGGATCCGCGTCTTCAGAAACGCGGCGAGCACCGCGTTAAACGAAATCTATTACGGAGAATTGGAGACTAAGATCCGTAAAATCCTTTCCTCGAAGATGAGCGACCTTTTGACCAAGTTCGAATTCGAACGGATCTGGGTGCGCAACACGTTCGTGAACGCCGCCAATTTTCCGGACTCCAAAAACCCGCGCGCTAAAATCGAATCCCTCAAGGAGAAATTCGCGGGAACACCCGCGATGCTCGTATCCGCCGGTCCTTCCCTAAGAAGTCAGTGCGAATGGATCTCCAAAGTACGGGACAAGGTTTTTTTGTTTTCCTGCGACACGTCGCTCAAAGCGCTTTTGAAATTCGGAATCGTTCCCGACGGAGTAATCACGCTGGATGCCCAGACGCATTCCTTCTTTCATTTTATGGGAGCGGAATCGTCTAACGTGCCTTTGTTCGCGGATCTGGTGAGTTCTCCTCCGATTCTTCGTTCGCAGAAATTCGCCTCCGTCGTTCATTCGGTCACCGCGAAATACGTCGTGGACGCAAGCGGGGAACTGCGAAGGGAAGTGACCGCGGGTTCACAAACCGCGGAGAAATTACTGGGTTCCGTGGGGGACATTCAATCCGGAGGAAGCGTCGCGACCACTGCCTTCGACGTTCTGCGCAACTTGGGATGCAGACCGATCTTTCTCGTAGGCCAGGATCTGGCGTATTCGGGAAGGGAAATCCATTCCACGGGGACCCATCACAACGAAAAATGGCTCACGCTTTTAAAACGGACGCAAAGCCTCGAGAAGATCAACGAAATGATCATCCGCAAACGCGACACTCGTTTCGTTCCCGCGGCGGGAGGCGGGGAAGTTTTGACCGACTACGTTCTGGATTTATACAGACACTGGTTCGAAGAATCCTTCCCCACGCTCGACTTTCCGGTCTACAACGTAAACGCGCGCGGCGCGAACATCGCCAACTGTGAAAACGTGACGATCGAAACGGCGGACGGGATCCTTTCCTCCTTTCCAAATCACGGATACTATTGGAGAGAATTCGCGCCTTGGCTAGGCGACGGAGATCCGAACGTGAAAAAGGCCGACGCCGAAACCTTCCGCTCCGAATTGCTCGAAACGATCCGTTCCGTTTTACGCGAATTTTCGCGGCCGGACTTCGAAGACGTCTCCTATGATACGATCCTTTCCCGTTTCAAAGAACACATCAACGACCGGGAGGATCTCCGCTATCTCGTGCGCAAAACGGAGATTTACGTCCTGAGACACCGCGACACGTTGGACGAAACCAGAAAGAAGGACCTTTTTTTAGGCGCCGTTCTGCGGGAATTCACCGGACTAAAACGTAAACTTTTGGCCGGATACGTTTCGGATTAA
>NZ_NPEF01000238.1 GCF_002811955.1 Leptospira ellisii | reverse complement strand
AAGATTGCTCTTTGCCGTTTTGGCTCGGCACGGATTGGATGATTCGAAGTGGCCGGAATATCGCCATATTTTCCTTAAAATAGATCTTCCATCCGGTCGGAATAGAACGACTCAACATCGTCAAACATAAATATAAATCCGTGTAATAACCCGCCGCGGGAGTAGTAGTCGCCTCGGGTTGATAATTCGCGGCGAAATAAACGTAATTAGAATTCAAGTCCGGCGTTTCGCAGAAACTCCGATAAAGTTTTTTAAGTTTCTTATTCCTATATTTACTTCGCAGCAAATACAAAAATCGTCCCAAATTCGAAAAGTCAGAGTCCTGATGTTTCATAGAGGCTCTGGAAATTTTCATATGAAAACGGGCCTTCTTAAAAGGGTCGGTCCTGATCACCTCCATGAATTTATTCAGATCCTCCTTCAATTCCCCCCACCCTTGCGCGATCTCACGCCCCCAGGGTTTTTTTAAATATTCGGGAGTGACCGATCCGTAATCGGAATTCAAACGCTGCAGATAATTATCCGAATCCTCGTTTAATGCTAAGACGCGTTTTTTATTTTTAAATTCCGCCTTTTTCATCCGAATCAACGAGGACCTATCGAATATGGACGCGGAAGCCATATAACGTTTTTCGAATATAATTCCCGGCTCTATAAAAAGGGTCGGAATTCCTAGATATTTGCAGACCAAATACAACGTGAACGTTTCGGTTCCGTGCGGAATCACCCAGAATAAAGCCAGGGTAATTCCCTTTTCTTCAATGATACTCGCCCAGTAATCCAGAAGACCGAAATACAATTCCTTCCTTTCCTCGTAGGAAATACACCAGCCGTCCATATCGGACCTGCTTAATATATTCATAAAATCCGCTTCGTGTTTCGACAGTGATTCGAAAAAACCGCCGTCGACTTTCCTATTTCGAATTTTAGGTTCTCCGGAGGGAAATAATCCTCTCCGAGCCTCGAACATAGAATGGAAAACAGAATCCGGAAAGGCGGCTTTTATCTCTTTTTCGATGGCTATCGAAAGCCAATAGACCGGTTCCCAATTCATTATCCTCTTAAGTTCTACGGCTAAATCTATGTGCGAAGTATGCAAAAAGGAGCTTAGGATCACCCGTTCCCCTTTCTTTTTTTTATGATTCATGGTATTTAAAAGATATCTTAAACGGACGAAAAGAAAACGCCGAATCGCAGAGAATCACGATTGACTCCACTCCAATTGAGGACGGAACGGGGAGCCCGCGTTGACCAACTTAGTGATTCCGTTAAAGCCGATAAAGCTGACCTTGAACGAGAGAAGATTCCTAAATGCGATATGATGGGAATACGGAAACGTTAAAAACACGGAAAGAAAAAATTGATTTCCTCCGAAAGTGTCCTTATTGAATTTACATCTCCATTTATGATCGCCGATCTGCAATCTACGCATATGGCTCATTTGTGGATCGTCGGTAAAACAACTCGCCGCCAGTTCGTTCCCCTCTTTATCGTTCACCACGACCAATAAACGGAAATCGGTTATTTCCTCATGTACTCGAAAATCGATTTCCAAAAAGATATCTTCGTCGCTCCTAAATTCCCCTTTTGTTTTTCCCGAGGTATCTGTGATGCGAATCGAATTCGCGGACAAAAATCTTTTATTAATGAAAAGATTTTCTTCAGCCTGCGTTTTAAGCATTTCCCCGTCCAGACTATAGGAGGAGTCGCTACTATTCTGGCCTAAGTATTTGGAGATCGCCGTCTCCGTATCGCCGTCGAACGACACTTCTCCCTTAGTCAAAACGATGCCCCTTGAACACAACTTTCGTATGGACGTCATATTATGACTTACTACTAAAACCGTCCGTCCCTCTTGTTGAGTCGCTGATTGCATCCTTCCTATCGCCTTTTGCTGGAATTCGGCGTCTCCGACCGCCAGTACCTCATCCACGACAAGAATATCCGGCTCCAAATGTGCCGCCACCGCGAAGGCGAGACGAACATACATTCCGGAGGAGTATCTTTTCACGGGCGTATCAAGATACATACCGACTCCCGCGAAATCCACAATTTCGTCTAACTTTGACAATACCTCGGCCTTCTTCATTCCTAGGATTGCTGCATTCAGAAAAATATTCTCCCTTCCTGTTAGATCGGGATGAAACCCGGTACCGACTTCGAGCAAACTCGAAATTTTGCCGCGCACCTTGATGGAACCTTTCGTCGGATTAGTCACGCGAGATAGGATCTTAAGCAAAGTCGACTTACCCGCACCGTTTTTGCCGATAATACCTACGACTTCGCCCTTTTTTACAGTCAAAGAAACGTCTTTCAAACCCCAGACATATTCCACCGCCTCGCGAGAAGTTCGATCATTCGTTTTTCCGCTGTCAAAATAAGGGTTCGATTTACCACGGATCCGATGCCACCACCGATTCAAATCTTCACCTAACGTATTTACTCCGACCAATCCAAGTTTATATAACTTGGACACATCTTCGATTTTAATTGCAATATCGTTCATATAGTATCAGTAACGTATTTAATTTCGACGCGGTTTCACTGCGTCTTTTATTGTTTCAAAAAATAACCCGAAAACAAAGGATCTATATTTTTTCAAAATTCGCCCCAGTTTAAATCTTCGTTGGCGCTCCGATAATCCTCTTTGCGCCCGATGTCCAACCAATAATCCTCCATAACGTAGGCGAATAAGCCGTCGCTCTGAGTTTTGATCCTTTCCAGTAAATCGGGCATGTCGAAATACGCGTTCGAAGGAATCAGATCCAGAACTTCAGGTTTAAAAACGTAAATTCCCGCATTGGCGAAATATTCGACGGCGGGTTTTTCCTGCACTTCTCGAATCAAAAAACGTTCGTCGAAATTGATCTTAGCGAACGGAATCTGGTATTGGTTTTTTTTGACGCAAACGGAGCCGATCGCCTTGGATCGGTTATGGAATTCCAGGAACGAAACGAAGTCGACGGTGGTTAGGATGTCCGCATTGGTGACGAAAAACGAATCGTCCATTTTTTCCTTCGGAATCAAACTTAACGCCCCGGCGGTTCCCAACCTTTTTTCCTCCAAGGTGTAATCGATCACCACTCCCCACTGCGATCCGTCTCCGAAGTAATTCCGTATTATCTCGGATTTATAATTTAAGCATAATATGAATCTGTAAAATCCGAAGTCCCGAAAACAAGTGATAATGTTCTCCAATATGGGACGATTTCCGACTTTTAGCATGGGCTTCGGTACGTCTTTCGTCAAATCCCCCAAACGGGTCCCTAAGCCGCCGGCCATGATCACTACGACGTTTGTCCTAGGAGTAAATTCGTAATCGTCCAGGATCAGGACGTCCTTCAACACCCCCCGATCGTCTATAATCGGTATCTGTCTTCTATGCGCCGATCGCAGTATTTTAAGCGCTTCGACCCGCGGCGTGTTCGAAGACAGCTTCAACGGGTGAAAATTGATGAAATCCTTAAGATCGTTTTTTTTATTTAGGATTCCCCTTCTCACGTCGCCGTCGGTGATAAGTCCGATTAAACGCCCCTCGTCATCCACCACCGTCAATGTCCCGTTACCGTTTTCGTCCAATATTTTTAACGCTTCTTCCAGCGTGGAATTTTCCGAAAGGACGAGACTTTTTTTCATTTTTTGTTTGCGCTCTTTTCCATTAAGTATTCGGCATATTCGAAATCTTCCAAAGTATCGATATCCACCGAACGGGATCTAGGCATCAGATAAGCGTAGGAGCGATCCGAATAAAGCCGTCTTTTTCGAACCATATCCGCTTTAAAAACGAACACACATCCGTTCGGATAATAGGATCTACGATTGTCCTGACGGTTTTTAATATTTTCCTCGAAGATGTTTTCAAAGCTGAGATCCTCGTTCACATATCTATGCCATACGACCGGATGCGCCTCTTCCGTATAACTGACGACGGAATCGGCGTTCCGTTCTCGAAAAAGGTGGATCGCTCCATCGATGTCTTCGGAAATTCTCAACGGCGAAGTGGGTTGAAGCACCGTGAAGGATTTTATGCTTTCGTTCCCTTCCTTCTCCAAACGATCGATCGTATATATATAATTATCCACTCCGAGAGCGGTATCCGTCGCCAACTCGGCCGGTCGCATAAACGGCAACTCGGCGCCGTAGGATACGGCGACATCCGCGATATCGACATCGTCCGTCGAAATTACGATTCTCGTTATTTCCTTGGAACGTTTTGCGGCTTCGATCGTGTAAGCGATGAGCGGCTTTCCGAGTAAGGGCCGGACATTCTTACCGGGTAATCCTTTCGATCCGCCGCGAGCGGGTATAACGGCCAACATTGTTAAACGAAGTCCTCCCAAGAAACGACCTTATCCGCCTGGATGTCCCGCGAGACAACCTTGCCGACCAAACCGTAGACTTCGTTCGGTGAAATTCCGGTCCCCGGTCTTTTAAACAGAAAATCATCCAGAGTGACCTTTTGACCTTTCGGAATCGCTTTCGCCGCGACGACGGATCGCCTAAACTTAAGTTTCTTTTCCTGTTCCGCTTTCGATACGGTCCGACGCCAACTTCCGAGCGATCGTGCGATATTCTTCGATTGAACGCATATCTCCTTCATCTCACTCGGATCCGCAGAGATTTCATGATCCCAACCGGGTAAATCCTTATCCGTCGTAAAGTGTTTCTCGATGACGCAAGCCCCCAAAGCCACGCTCGCCAGTGGAATCGAAGTGCCGATCGTATGATCGGAAAAACCGACGGGATAACCGAAGGCCTTTTCCAGCATGGGAATATTATTCAAATGAATGTCCTCGTATGCGGGAGGATAGATGGAAATACAATGAAGCAGAACGATATTATTATTTCCTTGTCTTTCGATCGTATCGACCGCGGTTTCGATTTCGGCCATGGATCCCATTCCCGTCGATAGGACGATCGCCTTTCCGAAGGAAGCGGCGTATTTTAACAATTCTATGTTATTCAAATCCATGGAGGCGATCTTAAAAAACGGAACGTTCAGACTTTGGAGCAAATCCGCCTCTTCTTTTGAGAAAGGAGTGGAAAGAAAATCGACGTTGCGCCCTTTACAATATTCGGCAAGTTCGAAATGTTGGTCTCTATTTAGGTAATAGGCTTCCACCATTTCCTTCAAGGAACCGAAGTGCTTTTTTTTGGAATCGTTATACGTCTGATTTCTATCGTATTCCTCTTTTGAAATCAAAGAGTCCGGCGTCCAGGATTGAAATTTAACCGCATCCGCTCCGGCTGCTATGGCCGCGTCGATCATCCGTTTGGCGAGTTCGACGTCGCCGTTATGATTCGCTCCTATTTCGGCGATTACATACGGCTCGCAATGGTTATAGACTTCCTTATTTGGGGTCAATCGTATTTTCATTAAACTCCTCGATTACCATACCGTCCTCCCACCAAAGGGGGTTTTGGGGAAGGAAGCGGATTACTTGTTTATAATATTCTTCGAAAAACTCTCTGTATCGAACCTTTTTCATCGTATCGCGAGCGTTTTCGAACTTACTTCGAAAAACATCCGAAAGGTCAAAAGGTCACTCTGGATGATTTTCTGTTTAAAAGACCGGGGACCGGAATTTCACCGAACGAAGT
>NZ_NPEF01000237.1 GCF_002811955.1 Leptospira ellisii | reverse complement strand
CGATTCCAGGATTTTCGCGCTCAAGTTGTTCCGCAAATCCAAGTCCACGGCGAAGATCTCCCGCGCGTTCAGAAACCGTTTTACGAGCGTCCTATTTCCGGATCTCGAGGACGAATCCACGTTAACCGAAATTCTTTCGTTCTACCTTCCCGGCAACAGTCTGATCCTGAAGATGGTTACCTTTCATCTTAAGATCCGCGACCTCGCCAAAAAACGCACCATCGGTTCCGCCAATCTTCTTCCGTATCTGTTCGGTCTTTCCAACCTGCTTTTTTGGAAGGATCATATTCTGCGTTATGCGGAATCGTCCGGAGGGGAAGCCGGTCTTAAGGAAACGGCGGTTCGCGGCGGCAAAATAGCCTATATCAATCAGATCGCCGATCCCAAGGAAAGACAGGAACTCGAAAAGATCCTGGACTTCCAAATTTCCGGAATCGAAATCGAATCGGACTTCTTCAAAATTCTGGAGGAGAAGAAAAAAAAAACTCTGACGACGGCGGTCACCGACGTTGAAAAAAAACGCTGGTGGAACCCCGAACTTCACGAACGGGAAGCGTTGACCGGCAAAGCCAAACTTCTCAATTCGGGTAATCCTCTCAAACGAGGAATCGAAATCGACACCCCGGAAACGGGCGGTCAGATCAAGGAAGGCGCCGATGCCTGGTACGGCCAGGAAACGCGGGGCAATCAAGGTCAAGGCGAACCGGCCGGCGGAGGCGGGGCCTGGGGTTATCGTACGGAGGAACTCTACAAACAATTCCTCGCAAAACGCAAAATCCTTTGGGAATATACGATCCAGGTTTCCTTGAAGGAGTTTAAGGAAGTTTTCGGCCAAAGTCTAGAGGACATAGAACTCAATCTGGATCGTTTGTTCGATCCGGAGATCGACATCACCCGCATGTATCGAAACGAGGGAAACCGCATCGACACTCGGAAATATATTTCCTTTCTTTCGGGAAGAGGGGATTCCAAGGTTTTCGACCGTACCATCATCGATAAAAACGAGGAAAAACTCAAAGGTGTGGAAGTCGCCTTTCTCGTATCGAAATCCAGAAGGATCTTCAACTTCGAATACGCGGTCGCCGTGATTTCGGCGATGTTGTCCTCCGCATACATTCTTCGGGAACACGAGGTGGATTTCTCCATCCACGCGTACTCGGACCGGAACAATAAAAAGGATCGTATCGATCTGATTCCCATCAAACGTCTGGACGAAGAATACGACGACGCCAAAGAGGAGGAGATGTTCAATTATCTTCGAACCGATTGGCAGGGGGATTCCGTCGAGGAATATCAGTTGCTCGAAAAGGTGGAATCGTATTTTTCCACGGAAGCACAGACCAAAATCGTGGTGATGATCTCCGATTTCAGGGGGCAACGGGGAAAGGCCGACGTTTCCGACGAGATCAACTCGCGCGACAACCGCAAACTTCACGCGGAGATTCTCAAAAACCAAAACAGGAATTATATCTTCCTCGGGGTCGGTTTGGGAAGAAGATACATCGCGGAACATCTGTTTCAGGATTCCATCCAGATCACTTCGGACAATTTCTACAATATGCCCAACCTGATCGGAACCGAACTCGGAAGATTGATCTTAACCCATCATAGTATGAGAAATTAATCCGATCGATTCCAGGGCGCGTTTTCAACAAAACGAATCCCGGGAGAAAACAACGTCCGTTTGCGGGAGATCAAAGAATTCCGGATTGCGATTCCCTCCGGAAATGCCCCGATGATTTTCGGGGTTTTTCGCCCTAGGAAAACGGGACCGTTTTTCACTTGGCCCTAGCTCTTTATTCAAAAAACTGGATTTACTCCCCTTCCATTCCCGCCGAACGACCGTGGGGATCGAAACCGGAATCGGATCGCCGCGAAAATCGGAACCCGTACGCTCGAAACGACGCAAAAATATCATGGCAAATAAAAAGGAAGAATCCGGACATTCCCCTTTGGTCAACAAAAAGGCCAAGTTCAACTTCGAACTGATTTCCTTTCTCGAAGCCGGGATCGTTTTGTCCGGATCGGAAGTCAAAAGCCTCCGCGATAAAAAGGGAAATCTCACCGACGCGTTCGCCAAGATCAAAAACGGGGAAGTGTTTCTCGAAAACTTCTCCATCGCTCCGTACAAAAACGGAGGTTATTCCAATCATCCGGAAATCCGTCCCCGAAAACTTCTGCTTCACAAAAATGAAATCGAGAAGTTGGATCGTCAGGTAAAGGAGAAGGGTTTGGTTCTTGTGGCCACCAAGGTCTATTTTAAGAACAATCTCCGCGTCAAAGTCGAGATCGCTCTGGCCAAACCGAAAAAGCTCCACGATAAACGGGACGACATGCAGAAAAAAGACGCGAAACAGGAAATCGCACGCGCGATAAAATCCGCGAATCGTTACGATTCCTGATCGTTTAGGCAAACCGATGGCAAAGGCCGTAAAAAAAAGAAACGAAGAATCAGAGGAAACGAAAATCAAAGCCCCCCGTAAGAACGCCGGGGACAGGATTCCGGTCGTTTCCATCGTGGGAAGACAGAACGTGGGAAAGTCCACGCTCTTCAACGCACTCATCAAAAAGAAATTGGCGATCACCGAGGATTATCCCGGAGTTACACGCGACGTTCTTTCCGCGAGGATTTATCAGGAGGAGAAGGATCTCGATTTTTATCTCTGCGACACTCCCGGTCTGGACATAGAAAATCCGGATTCCCTTTCCCAATCCATATTAGAAACCGCTTATAGACAACTGAAGGAATCCGACGTGGTGGTGTTCCTATTGGATAAGAATCTGATCACCCCCGCCGACCACGGTCTTCTCGATTATCTGAGACGGGAACCCGCCGTAGCGGACAAGCCGATCCTATACTGCGTCAACAAGGCGGATAAGGAACTGGACGAATTCGATCTGGAGGAATTCTACAGGATGGGACTTACGGAAGTGCTTCCCATATCCGCGCTCGGAAGGAAAAACCTCGGGCTTTTACTTGAGAAAATTAAGTTTTTCTTAAGTTCTAAACCGGGAAAGGTCTGGATCGAAAAGATATCCTCCTCCAAGAACAAGGACGCTCCCGCGCTGCCGGTCGCCGAAGAGGAATACGAATTCAAACTGGCCATCGTCGGAAAACCGAACTCCGGAAAATCCAGTCTTTTGAACGCGATCTGCGGTTACGAACGCGCGGTGGTCAGCGAAGTGGCCGGAACGACCCGCGATTCCGTGGATACGCTTCTCGAATTCGGGGAACACAGACTTCTTTTGACGGATACGGCGGGGATAAGAAAGGGAAGCAAATCCGCCGAGGCTTTGGAGTTCTATTCTTATCAAAGAACCTTAAAGGCGATCGAATCCAGCGATTTGATCGTACACCTTTTGGACGCCAAAAAAGGATTCGGGGATTTCGACAAAAAGATCACCTCCCTTCTTCAGGAAAAGGGCAAACCGTTTTTGATCGCCGTCAACAAATGGTACACGATCGACGACAAAACCGCCAAAACCTTCCAGGAATATAAGCGGAAGTTATATTCCCGATTTCCGTTGTTAAACGAAGTACCCATCATTACGATCAGCGCCACCGAAAAGCTCAGGGTAAAAAAACTTCTGGATCTCTCCTTCGATCTCGCGTCCCGATCCAAACGTAAGGTGAGCACTTCCGAATTGAACAAAAATCTGCGCGCCTGGATGGGGACCGCGGCCCGTTCCTTTTCGGCTCATCAGCCTCCGAAGATGTTGTACTGCACGCAAGTGTCCGCTTCCCCGTTCCATCTGATCCTATTCGTAAATCACGTGGAGTATTTCAAATCCAACCTGGTCTCCTTTTTGAAAAAGAAACTCACCGAAACATACGGATTTCAGGGAATTCCCGTCCGCCTCGAGTTCCGATCGGATCGAAAATGAATTATTTAGCGAGCGTCGTTTTGAGTTTTGCGGCGGGATCGATTCCGTTCGGATATTGGATCGCTCTTCGTTTTGCGGGCGTGGACATACGAAAGGCGGGAAGCAAAAACATCGGCGCGACCAACGTGGGCAGACTCGTCGGTTGGAGATTCGGATTCCCCGTGCTGCTTTTGGACGTGGCTAAGGGAATGTTGCCCGTTTATCTTTCCGGGGTTTACGTTCCGGAGGGAGGAATTCCGTTTCAGCTCCTCTGCGGAGTGTTGGCGGTTTGCGGTCATATGTTTTCCCCGTTTTTGGGGTTCAAGGGCGGAAAGGGCGTAGCCACAGCGTTAGGCGTTTTTTTGGTTTTGGCTCCGATCGCCTGTTTAGGCGCGGTGTTCGTCTTTTTAGGGGTTTATAAATTCTTTAAATTCGTGTCCTTGGGTTCGATTTTTGCTTCCCTAACGCTTCCCATCGTTTACGCTATTTCCTCGATTCTGCTTTTACACGAGGAAATCTCGTATTGGGTGTTGGGAACGATGATTTTGATCTCGGTAGGAATCATTCTCACCCATAGGGAAAACATACTCAGGATCCTCAATCAATCCGAGTTGTTCGCCGTAAAGGGAGAAGGGGACAAAGAACGTGATTCAGAGAGAAATCGACGATAACAAAACCCGCGAGGAAAAGATCGCGTTTTTGGATCAGTTCATCCAATATCATCCGGTCTTCGAAATTCCGGATCTTTACAAATGGTTGTATTACGGCGAATTCGGAGAGATCGAAAAACAGGAATTCTACACGGATCATACGGAGGAAGTGCCCGAACTACAATCCATTCTCGACGATCTCAAGTCGGAGGAAGGGAAAAATTATCCGGACCGCGTTTGGGAACCGCTGGGATTCTCGCAACGTTATCTGCTCATTTATTTGAGTCCGTACGCGCAGAGGGACTATCCCATCAAACGTCTCGTCAATCTCATCCAAAGATCCTCGGCGTTTCAGGGATATAGAATGCGTTTTAAACTCGACTGGATCATCCTCAAGGATCTGATCACGGAAAGAAATCCGGTTTTCACCAAACAGGAGTTTAACGATTTCGAAGACAGGATCCAATTCCAACAACTTCCCGACGTTTCGTTTTCCCATACGTATTTGGGCGCGTATCCTTCCAAATTCCGGATCGTGTCCGCGAAACTTTTTTACGAATACTTCCCCGAGTTCGTGCGCGAACCCAAGGGATTCTCCCTGCTGACCCGTATGAAGGAGGAAGGCGAACCGGAGTTGGAGCTGCCCAAACCCGCGGCAAAGGAGACGAACTTCGAATCCTCGGAATCCGGGATTTCGATCCCTTCGGAGATACCGGAAGAGGATCCGGTCACGGAGAATTTCGACTTCGACGGTCTGTAAAATTCCGCTTTACAAAGAGGTCAATTCGTTCCTCTAATAAAGAAAAAAGGAATTCGCAGCCATGATGAAAGAAATCAACTATGCTCTTCAAAGTTCGACCGGAGCAAGACAGTTTTCCAAGTCCGAATTTACCATCCGTAATATGCCCGATCGTCTGCATCCGCTTTCCGATCTGGAACAGGTGAACTCCGGAGCACGTAACATCGCCAAGGTGGGAGTGAACACGGACGATCAAGCCGTCCGCAGGGGATATCTGAGCGATCTCAACGCGTAATTTCGATTCAAATATCGGGGCCGTTTTCGGTTGTAGTTTCGATATCGCCGGAGGGACTCAGTGTTTGAAAGT
>NZ_NPEF01000236.1 GCF_002811955.1 Leptospira ellisii | reverse complement strand
GCCAGCCGGCCATGTTGTCCGTGATCAGATACGCGGGAATTCCTTCCTCTTTCATTTCCCAAGCGGTCAATCGCGGCAGTGATTCCCGATTCAAATACAAGGCGACGGATAAATAAGGAAGTCCGTTTTCCCCCTGTTCCACCCTTCCCGCCGCCGGTATTTCCGTGGGAATGATGAAATAAGACGGAGCCTTCATATACAACGTTTGGTCTCCGATAGAAATCGTTTTTCCTCCCTGAACGATAAAACCGATCATAGGTTCGTAGACAGCGGCCAGTTGGTGCTGAGACACCTCCCCTTTTATGATCCATACGCCGGGCAACTCGGTCTCCGTGGGTTGAGTGCCGGCATGATTCGTAAGTTCGGCGATTTCCCCAAAAACGTCCTTCATAACTTCATTCTTACGGTATTTTTAGGCTTTTTTAAATCAAAAAATCATTCTTATTAGTATTTTTTATAGTTTTAAAAAGTAGTTTTAGGCAATTAATAAGTAGGATCAAATCTTTACGATTCCCTCCGATTTCCGCATAATCGAATCACAATATCGTTTATCACAGGAGAATAAAAATGAAAATAGCGATCGTCACCGGCGGCAGCAACGGAATCGGAAAGAGCACGGCCCTCACTCTCGCCAAACAGGGAATAGGTGTAATCGTAACCTATCTTTCGGACGAGAAGGGAGCGGAAGCGGCGATCCGAGAAATCGAAAAAGACGGCAATGGTAAGGCCGTCGCCTTATATCTGGACCTAAGCCGAAAGTCGACCTTCGCGAATTTCGTCGAAGGCGTAAAAAAGATTCTGGATGAGATCTGGAAAAGAAAGACCTTCGATTATCTGGTGAATAACGGAGGGATCGGAGGTGGAATGCCCTTCGTCGAAATGAGCGAGGAATACTTTGATCGGATCCTGAATACGAATTTTAAGGGTCCGTTTTTCCTAACGCAACATCTGGTTGGCATCCTGGAGGACGGCGGAAGGATCGTGAATATATCCAGTTCTTCCAGCAGAGGTTCATTTCCCGGATACTCCGCTTATGGAGCTTCTAAAGCGGCCTGTACGTCCTGGACTCGTTATCTCGCCAAGGAACTGTCCCCGAGAAAAATCCGGGTAAACGCCGTCTCTCCCGGACCGGTTCATACGAATTTAGGAGGGGGAGTTTTCGACAAACACCCGGAGTTCATCCAACCTCTCGCGGATCAGACCGCACTCGGCAGAATCGGCCGACCCGAAGACGTAGGAAACGTCGTCGCTCAGCTACTTTCCGACGAATTGGGCTGGATCACCGCGCAGGATATAGAAGTATCGGGGGGATTTTTACTCTAACTTACGAAACGATACGCATTTTCTACTTGGTCTGCAACGCGACCATCATCGCCTTATCCTGGCCCGGTTCGAAAACCATCATAAACGAAGACTGGAATTTAGTAATCTTTTCCACCTGTCTCCGATAATGAATGACCGCTCCCGGATAAGCGCCTTTTTGGATCGCGAGACGGACCGCTCCCGGATTGAACCGCGCGCTTTTGAGTTCGTCCTGACGATACTTAAGCATATTCAAAATCTTTAATTTCTTATTATAATCCTCGAAGACGGATTTAAAGACGGCCTTTTTATCGTCCGGAAGATTGCCCCGAGAACGTTGGACCATATGTTTGATCTGCTGGATTTTCGGAAGGATTTTCTCCATTTCCTTCTCACCCAAAACCACCTTTCTGCTGATCTCCTGAAAGGAACGATCGTTCTTAAAATGAAAACCGAGTTCTATGGAAACGTCCAGCTCCGCGCTGGAACCGAGGGAGCTGAGTGAGATCCCTTCGTTGGTCCGCACCTTGCTCGAAACCAGGTTTCCGTTGCTTCCGTTCAGAATCATGGAACCAAGGGTATCCACTGTGGAATTGAGGACGGCCCCTTCGATCACGATATCCCCTTCCGTTTCCAAATGCGAATTTTCGATGAACTTCGCCTGCACCCTTCCCGCGACACGAACGATATCCGCGCTCGTACCTTTGATTCCGCCGTGGACCACAAGATCCTGTCCCACTTTGATCGTGTTGCTTTCCAGATTTCCATAGACGATCAAAGAACCGGTGCACTCCACCACCGAACCGGGTTCGATGTCCCCTCGTACGATCACGTTGCCTTCGAATTGTATGTTCCCCGTGGACAAACCGACGTTACCTGCGATCTGTAACTCCGGAGAAACCGTGATCGAAGTTTCGGTCGCGAAAATCACGCCGTTGCTTGCGGCCAAATAATCCTTTAACTCTTTTCCGTTTTCTACGACTTGTTTTTCCTCGATGTTCTTTCCGATCATCAGCTTGGGGCGTTTGATCGAAGGCGGAGGAATGATGTTGCCGAAAACGTCGAACCCGGGAGTTCCCGGAATCCCTTCGAACAGGGTCGCCAGTTTTTCTCCCGCCTTCACGTTGATGTATCGATCTATGTTCCTATAGTCGGCCCTTCCGTCTTCGAGCAGCTTGACCCGTTTGGCCATAGGATGGTAAAAACGAACCCATCCGTTTTCACCCGGAACCGGAGGCTGCCCCTTCGCGATCTCCACCTTGATCGGAGTAAAGTCGTTCCGTTTTGCGGCGTCGTCCAATCGCAGAAGAACGTTTCGAATTTCGTCTACGAGCATACGATCCCGATGAATTCCCCAATCCTGGATGATGCTCCAGAGTTTATCCTTGGAAACCGTTTCGCCTTTGAGATTGTAAGGTCGGACCGTAAGAAGCGCCGAAAGTTGATCCGCGGCGACGGCTATGCTGATGGCGGACTCCACGGAAATGGGAGATATCTGGGATTCGGGCGTTGGCGTATTCATAGGATCATTGTTCGCATTCATATAGTTATCTCGGAATAAAACCGAAAACCTTCCCTCATTCCATACTTCGACTCAGAGAAAAGGAACCTTAATGAAGTATATTAAGTTCCCTTGAATTGAAACTTTTTTTTACTTAGGAACGATTGAATTCACGAATATTTGGAATATTCCGATTGAACAACAAACGAATCCTTTCTTTTCCCAAACAATCGAGCGAATGTTTTCCCAAAGAACGAGTAAAAGCTCGTCTTTAGGATCTTATATCGAATCGTCGAAAGTTAGCCAACAGACGAAGGAAAAGAAAAAAATCCACAGGGGACCGATCCGTTTCTTTATATGTTTGCGGAAAAAAGAAAACCGCCCCAAAAATCCGCCATAGGAAGAATCTCCGGCAAACGCGAGTAAAACGGAAGATGATCTCCATGCGTTAAGAGACTGGTTTCCAAAAACACCGGTTTGGGTCCGGGATTTTTGGAAAGAAGATCGCGTAGGTCCTTGGATTCCTGCGGGGAAATGACCGGATCGTCGTTGCCGTGAAGCAGATAACAAGGTTTCCTATGTTGGTGCGCGAAAAAAGCGGGAGAGGTTTCGTCCACGAAGGATTCGGGAGCTTTGGCTTTCAAACGCAGAGAAGTCTCTTCTCTGAATTCGGAAATTTCCAAAAAATTGTTTAAGAAAGCCCGATCCTCGGAGGAAAGCGTCCTTAAAATTTTAGGGCCTTGTAATTCTTCCGGAGTCCGATTTAAACCGTTGTCCAAAGCGGATTCTAAAAAATATTTCTCCAATCCTTCCGGATTGGAACGTATTAGATGAACGTAATTGAACATCATCACGTTTACGGCGTAACTTTCGATTTCGAAATTCTTCAAAACGAAAGGAACGGTTTTCGCGAAATCGGAATAGGTACCGATCAAAAGAAGGGACGACAAAATCTCCTGACACTGCGGATCGGCGAGTCCAACGAAACCCATTCCCGCCGAAAAACTGGCGGAGACATACGCGATCGGACGTTTTTCCAAACTATAAATCCGTAAAAACGCGGATCGTATGTTGGAGATGGTTTCTTTCCGCACGAGCAATCCTTTTACCTCGGGAAGTTCCGGAAGATAAACGCGAAACCCCCGATTGGCGAGATTGGATCCCAAAGCCAGAATCCGGACGTCGTCGATCCCTTTGGCGCTCATCCCGTGTTGCAGATAGATCACGGGAGAATTTTCGTTCTTCCCGAAATCCAAAACCTTGGTTCTAAGCGACGTCGAATCCGAAATCGGAAGAGAAATCTCCGTTATGCGCGCTTGCCGCGGCGTTTTAAAACCCGAAGAATCGATCAAAAATGGAAAACCCTTCCACACATTCCATGAAACCATCGCGCTCGAGGGTTTTTGTTCCCGTAAAAATCTCCACATATTTTTACAAAAGCGTATCGAAAAAAGGTTGATTCTTTTTTTAACATAACCATATAGTTATATAACCTATGAATTATGCAATTTCCGTTTCGGAGCGTTTAGACGCGACCTTTGCGGCTCTGGCCGATCCGACGCGGCGGGCCATTCTTGCAAAACTCGCGGATGGGGAAGCGTCCGTCGCCGATTTGACCAAACCGTTCGCGATGAGCCAGCCGGCCATTTCCAAACATTTGAAAGTTTTGGAACGCGCGGGTCTGATTTCGAGCGGGAAGGAAGCGCAAAAACGCCCGCGTCAAATCGAAACCAAACCCTTGGAAGAGGCCAGTCTTTGGTTGGAGAATTATAGGAAATTGTGGGAAGGACGTTTCGAACAACTCGACTCGCTCTTAGAGGAATTGAAGGCGGCACATCCGCATAAGGAACGTAAAAACGCGAAACGGCGTTGAGGAGAAAAACAGATGCGACAACATATCAATCACCTGCACGTGAGCGCGGAAGGGAAAACGGACCTTCTTATTACGCGGCTTTTTAACGCGCCGAGAAATCTTGTCTTCGACACGATGACCAAACCCGAACTTCTCAAACGCTGGTTTCACGGACCTCCCGGATGGACCCTGAACGTATGCGAAGTCGATCTTAGGGTGAACGGAAAATACAGATACGTTTGGAACAGCGAGAACGGAAGTACATTGGGTATGGGCGGGATTTTCACCGAGATCGAAGCGCCGAAACGTTATGTTGCCACGGAAGCGTTCGATCAATCCTGGTATCCGGGGGAAGCCGTCAACATCACTACCCTGATCGAACAGGGGGAGCAGACGAAACTCCATCTCTTGGTCCGGTATCAATCGAAGGAGGCGAGGGACGGAGTGCTCCGGTCTCCGATGGAACAGGGACTGAGTTACGGTTACGACAGACTCGAAGAATACCTTGAAACGCTTTGATTTTGGGTTCGATCGGAACCGTCCAGAATATCGAGGACGCCGTAACCGAATCCGCAAAAGGAGAATTGTATGTCCAAGATAACGCCGTTTTTATGGTTCGACGGAAACCTGGAGGAAGCGTTGAATTTTTACGCTTCCATATTCAAAAATTCTAAAATTCTAAACCTCGACCGGGCTGGAGACGTCGCGGTTTCCGGCGTATTTCGCCTGGAGAATCAGGAGTTTTTCGCTCTCAATGGAGGTCCCCAGTTCAAGTTCACGGAAGCCGTTTCCTTTTTCGTCAGCTGCGACACCCAATCGGAAATCGACGAATACTGGGAAAAACTTTCCGAGGGCGGACAAGTTCAGAAATGCGGATGGCTCAAGGACAAATTCGTCCTTTCCTGGCAGATCATACCTCCCGTTCTGGGGGAATATCTGCGCGACAAGGATCCCGTCAGATCGCAGAGGGTCATGCAGGCGATGCTGAAAATGG
>NZ_NPEF01000235.1 GCF_002811955.1 Leptospira ellisii | reverse complement strand
CTTCTTAACAGAAAGATAGACCAAAACGTTTCGATGATGAATACTTCTTTCGAAATTCCTATGGAAGAGGAAAAAGAACCGGCCAAAGAACGTCTTTTTCAAAGATTGAATCTGGATCCGAGTTCGGAGCTCGCCGTTCGAATCGAACGTTTTATCGGATGAAAGAATTGAATTTGGAAGGAAACAAAATCCTTCCTGCATCGAAAATACAGGAAGGAAAACGTTTTAGTTTTTAGTGGTAGAGTCCGCTTTGGACTTTGAAGAACCGTTGAGATTCGCCTTTGCGGAGGATACGCCTTGGCCTACCTTGGCTTTGACTTCCTCTACCTTCGAGTTGACTTGACCTGCAACACCTTCGACGGAATGAAGGGCTTCTTCGATATATTTTCTGAGGTTATTGGCGACCTCGGATTGATCTTGAGCTCCTTTGGATGCAAGTTCTTTAAATTCTTTTTCAACTTTCAGGAGAATGCTATCCGCCTGCTCGCGGAGGGATTTTGCGGCTCCGATTGCAAAATTCAGCGCTTCCTTGATTTCTTTTTCCATAGTTTTTTCCTCTGTTTTCTACACTGAGAATATACCAATTTTATGCAGCGCACAAAAACGTGTCAAGTGGATTTGGAACGCGGTAGCTATCAGAAAAGTTACTTACGTATTCGTCGTAGTTACTACCAAATCAAAACGCTGAATTTTTCTTGTTCAGAGAGGAAATCTGTGATACGAGAAATTTTCCGAAGGTTTCCCACGAGGCCCGCCTCCTCCACCCTACTCGGGTGGGGGCCCCGCCGCGGTTTTACGGAAAATGTCGGAACAAATATAGTTAAGTAATAACCTATATTTAAAAAGATTCATATTGAGGAATTTCGGAAGAGAAGTGAAATCAGGAAGGCGGGAAACGAAGCAGGAGCCGAGATCTTTCGGCCCCTGTTTTATTTTTTAGCTCCTCAGCCTTAGATTTTTGGTCCGAATGCGGTAAAATCGAAATCCTTCGAACCTTCCGCATATTGTTTGAAGTTATTGATGAACATTCCGCCCAATTTTTTAGCGGTTTCATCATAAGCAGCCTTATCCGCCCAAGCCTCTCTCGGATCCAAAATCGAACTATCGACTCCGTCGATCGTTTTTGGATAAGAAACTTGAAAAATCGGATGAGTCACGAATTCCGCCTTCTCGATATTTCCGTTCAAAATCTCGTCGATGATTTTGCGGGTAGAAGGGAGATTCATCCGTTTTCCGACTCCGTACGATCCGCCGACAAGGCCGGTGTTCATCAGATACGCTCTTACGTTGTGCTTCTTCATCTTTTCACCGAGCAACTTCGCATATTTGGTCGGGTGAAGGGTCATAAACGCAGCTCCGAAACACGCGGAAAAAGTCGCGGTAGGCTCTTTGATTCCCCTTTCCGTTCCCGCGACCTTCGCGGTATAACCGGAAAGGAAGTGATACATCGCTTGTTCGATGCTCAGTTTGGAAACCGGAGGCAGAACCCCGAACGCATCATAAGTTAAGAATATAATGGTTTTCGGATGTCCGCCCTTGGAAGGAGTCTGGATGTTATTGATGTGAAAGATCGGATACGATACGCGAGTGTTCTCGGTTTTAGCCGCGGAAGAATAATCCACGACTTTCGTCTGAGGATCGTAAACCACGTTTTCAAGAAGAGCGTCCTTACGAATCGCTTCGTAAATGTCCGGCTCGGTTTTCGGATCCAGGTTAATCACCTTCGCGTAACAACCGCCTTCGATGTTGAAGATCCCGTTGTCGTCCCAACCGTGTTCGTCGTCACCGATCAACTTACGATTCGGATCCGTGGAAAGAGTGGTTTTACCGGTTCCGGACAGACCGAAGAAAAGAGCGGTGTCCCCGTCCTTACCCACGTTCGCGGAACAGTGCATGCTCAGGATGCCTTGTAACGGAAGTTTATAATTCATAACGGAGAAGATCCCTTTCTTCATTTCCCCGCCGTATTCGGTTCCGCCGATGATACAAATCTTCTTCGCAAGATGGAAGATGACGAACACTTCGGAATTCATTCCGTGTTGTTTGAAGTTTTCGTTTTTGATTCCGCAAGCGTTGATGATCGTGAACTCAGGATCAAGACCCGCTAATTCCTCTTTACTTGGACGGAGGAACATATTGGTGCAAAAGTGATGTTGCCAAGCCTTTTCGGAAACGACGCGAAGACTCACTCTGGTTTCTGGATTCGCGCCCGCAAATCCGTCGAAAACGTAGAGTTTTTTATGACTCAGATAATTTACGCATTTCTTATAAAGTTCGTCGAAGATTGCTTCCGAAACCTTAAAATTGATATGGCTCCACCAGATGTTTCCGTTGGAGGACGGCTCATCCACGAAATATTTGTCTTTCGGAGATCTACCGGTAAAAATCCCGGTATCCACCATCATCGTCCCGTTGCTGGAAAGAACGGTTTCTCCGTTTTTTTGTTCATGCTCGAAAATTTCGTCATAGGAAAGGTTATGGAAAATTTCAGAAGGTTCGATTCCGAGTTCCTTCAAGCCTTTTACCTGAGTCTGGGCCTGCATTTGATTGCTCCTTGGGAATTGTATTTCAATTATTTTACGATAAAGCTGAAAGTCAACCGATTCAAGAGGAATGCTGTTGGCGATTTCCCTTGTCGGAAGCCCCGTTCGGATTGGCTTTCGTGAAAATCATCTTTCCCGCCGCCGTTTGAATGATGGAAGTTACTGTCACTTTGACCTCTTTTCCGACGAGATGTCCGCCGTTTTCGATCACGACCATCGTACCGTCTTCGAGGTAACCGATTCCCTGATTTTCATCCTTACCCTCTTTGATCACTTGGATCCCGAGTTCTTCTCCGGGTAATACGACCGGTTTCAGCGCGTTTGCAAGTGTGTTCAAATTCAGAACCTTTACGCCTTGAAGTTCCGCGACCTTATTCAAGTTGAAGTCGTTGGTTACGATTTTTCCGCCGGTATCTCTTGCGAGTTTGATCAACTTCGCGTCCACTTCGCGGGTGTCCGAATAGTCCTTATACGTGATCTTTACTTCTATGGAACCCTTGCGTTGAAGTTTATTCAACATTTCGAGTCCTCTTCTTCCTCTCGCACGTTTGATCGGATCGGAGGAATCGCTGATGAGCTGGATTTCACGCAATACGAAGTTGGGGAGAATGAGAGGACCGTCCAAAAAGTGCGTATCGGCGATGTCCAAAATTCTTCCGTCTATGACCACGGACGTATCTAGAATTTTGTCCCTTACTTCTTCCTTTTCGATTCCCACGCCGAAGCCGCCGTTTCCGCCGCCACCGCCGCCGAAAATTCCGAGACCGGGTTCTTTAGCGAAAGAGATTCCGGAAAGAATTCCGAAAAGCGCAAAGAGGAAATAAATCGCGGCGTTCAGTTCGTCGAAATGAATCACATTTCCTACGAACCAAGCGATTCCAAGTCCGAGCAACGCGCCCAAGCCGGCGCAAAAAAGTACGTCCGCCTTGAGTTTCGGAAAGAGGTTGGATTCTCCGTAAAGAAGAATGAGAGAAACTATCAAAACGACACCGGATATAGAACCGGCCAATAATAGATCTCCGGATTGTTTGTGCGTAACCGCGAATGTGATTCCGGAAAGGAATAGAGACGTGAGTACTTTATAGAGATGAAGCATAACTCAAATCCTTGATTGTATTTGAGTTTTTGCGGAATTATTCTTCTTCGTCTGCCTTTCTTTCTCCCGGAGAAAGCGTGCTCGCAAGCACGTCGGAAACTAGGTTTCCCGCCTCCTCCTGGGTGACACCTTTGCTCAAAGCAACTTCCATTTTCACAAGATTATACGCGCTTTCGTAGAGCTTTCTTTCCATGATGGAAAGTTCTTTTCCGTTTGCTCTGCGAAATAGGTTTCTACAGACTTCTCCGACCTCATATATCGATCCGGATTTGATCTTGTTGAGGTTATTTTGGTAGCGGATCTTCCAGTCTTCTTCCGTATCGACCTCGTCCTTCTTCAGGAGAGCGATGACTTTCTTGATCTCTTTTTTATCGATGATTGGGCGGATTCGAACCTGTTCTGCTTTGTCGACAGGTATCATGACCTTCATCTTACTACCCTGGATTTCTAGAACGTAGCAATCCTTCTTTTTACCAAGGATATTCTTTTTGGAGATTTCCAGAATCTCTCCTACTCCATGGATGGGATAGACTACGTAGTCGCCTACCTTGTGTTCGATTTCGGAATTTTTCTTTTTGGCAGCCAAGTAAGTATGATAACTTCCGTTAAAACTCTGCCTAAGAATATAGCATAAATTTGACGAAAGTCAACAAAATAATCCAAAAACAGTAGTTAAAGTTGGAGGGATCGAATTTTCGCGGAATGAAATGCCGGGTCGTTCAGCGGCTGAACCTTTTCCAAGGCATCTTTCGCTTCTTCTTCCGAATAAAAATATCCCAGGAACAATTCTCCTTTCGAGGAACGGAAAATTCTTCCCCTAAACTCGTTCCGGGCCATCAACAACCGTTTTCCCAATTCCACCGCTTTCAGAGAATCCGAGGTTCCGATTACGACGAGATAGTTTTTTTCTCCGGTTTGAGGAGGATACAATATCTTAGAATCCTGTGCACCCGCAGTTTCCTGTTTTTTAGGCTGAGTCAGAATTTCGGGATTTTTCAGAGATTCGGCGGGATCGGATTCCGAAGAGGAAAACAAAGAACGAAATCCGCCGTTTGAATTTTTTTTCTCCTGAGAAGAAACGTTCCGGAATGTCTGTAATTCGTTTTGTGCGAAGGTTTCCTCTTTTTGATCCAATTTTAATCCGACCACAAGACCGGCGGTAAAAAGGGAAATAGAACCGAGCAACAGTACGAAAACCGAACGGGTGGAGGAAAAAATCTGAATCGGAGATCCGGATTTTTTACCGTGTTGTACGGTTTGGATCGTTCGATCGAAATCGGTCGTTTCGCGGACCGGGGTTCGGATCGAACTCTGTTTGAGTCTTCTGGAATAATCGATATTCTGCATTTAGGAATCCTAAATTCTATTTCTAAAATCGGACTAAATGCCCAAATTCCGTCGAAAAAAATTGAAAATAACGGGAAAGATCGAAAATCATTCCGATTCGCGAACCGCGTAATACCAAAAAAGCCAGAGAAAACCGGCGCCGATCAAAAGATAAAACCCGACCACTCCCCAAATTCCGAATAGGTCGTGCAGAAGTTTTAATTTTCCCAAGTAGAGGGTTTCCGTTTCTCCGGATTCCCATTCCGAAATCCATCGATGCCAAAAATACGCGTAACAAAACAGGAAAAGCGAAGGTATTAAAAACGAGAACGGGTATTTACAAACGAAAACGATCCAGCGCGGAGAACCCGAAATCGGTTTTACCAGATCGTTTCTCCAGCGGATTCCAAAAAATTCTGAGGAATCGGAAGAACGCACGTAACGTTCTTCGGAAGTTTTCCCCTTTCCCGCCGGTTTAGATAATTCCAGCGCCTCTTCCTGCGTGATCGTCCGTTTCGGAGGACTCAACGCCAGCAGCCAGTAAAGCCATAAGAATACGGAACCGGATCCCAAAAACAAAAACGAGAAAAGAAAAAAGCCGAACCGAGCGGAAAGAAATTTAATAACGCTGAAATTCGGATCGTGCCAACCGCCGGGATGCGGAACGAAGGAACTTTTGGCGTAAAGATAGGCGACTACG
>NZ_NPEF01000234.1:4120-5755 GCF_002811955.1 Leptospira ellisii | reverse complement strand
GATGTTGTTGGCGTTCTGTTATGCGAGCGGACTTCGCGTGAGCGAACTGGTTCATCTCAAGCCGAGCGATATCGACGAAAAAAGAAAAACCGTGAAAATTCGGGAAGGCAAAGGCAGAAAAGATCGATTTACGATGCTCTCGCAAACCTGTCAAGCCCTCTGGGAAAACTTCAAAAACTCATATCCCTATGAAGACTGGGTTTTTCCCGGACAGGATCCTTCTCGACCACTTCATGTCCGTACGGCTGAGAAAATTTTCGAGAACGCAAAACGAAAAGCTGGAATTCAAAAAAACGCCAGCATCCACAGTCTCAGACACGCGTTCGCCACGCATCTGCTTGAGGCAGGGGCCAATATCAAACATATCCAATTCCTTCTCGGGCACAAAAGCGTCCGAACGACCGAAATCTATGCGCGCGTAAGCCAAGTCCGCGTGACCCAAATCGAAAGCCCCCTAGACTTTCTAAACAGAAAATCGGATTAACGTTTATACGCCATTCGTCTTTCTCCGTTTTTTTGGGGGATTACATGCACTTCGGCGAGTTGGAGTTAGGCGTAATTGCGGCAAATTAAAAATGAAAAAGATAATATATTCTCTTTTTAAATTGCAAGATAAACGCGAATATCTTGAAGAGCTTCAATCGGGCATGTTGTATATGAATACATTACGAACCTATAGCAACTATGAAAACGTTGATGGGGAATACAGAGGTGATTCATACGAAGGGATTGAGAGCTATTTTCAAACGGATAAAATTTCAATAACTATAGGAGATTATCAGGTCGACCCATCTGATCTATCAGGTCCTGTTATCGTATCTAAAGACTCAACATTAAGTTATCATGCTTTTTGTATGTATTCATTACATAGCGGTGATTGGAAGGAGGTTGCCGAAGACAAAATTTCTGAATTTCAACAATCGTTAAAACTTGATATTAGAAATTATAGTTTAGGACAGTTTATGCTCGTTGTTACGAATGCTGGGGAGTTCTTAAAAAGGGTTCAAACAGCAATTAAAAACAATAATCTCAAGGGAAAATTTGGTTTGGTTGAATACTTTGATGAAACGGAATTTCATGGAACGTTTAATGAAGAGAAACTCGGATTTCATAAGAGGAATATTTTTAAACATCAGAATGAATATCGGATCTTGATAGATTTTGATAATGGTAACTTAGGGGTGGAAAAATTTAATATAGGTAACATTACGGATATTTCAAGAATTATTAAAACGGAAGAATTTAATAGTTCTATAAAAATCGAATTTCGTTAAAGCCGCAACTACGCCTAACTTCGTCTCCTCGCTCCGTTCGGGATTGCTAAGGCAACCCTCACTCCGGGTTTCACCACATTTGCTTTGTCACTCGGTTTGCGAGGCGCTCGCTAAGGCTCGCTTAAACCTCGTGCCAATTCTTTCGCGCGTTTAGCGCGCTCCAGAACCGCAAACGTCGAGGAGACTCTTTCGTTAAGCGCCATCGCCAAGGAATAACAATTTGAAAGAAGATAAAATATTTATTTCTGCAGTTCATAATCTTTTCAAAGCACGATCTGGTTTTGCCGAATTGGCCGACCTGAAAGTAATAAGCGGTAATGACAATCACATAGGCGATGTAGGAGAATATTATATTCTTTGG
>NZ_NPEF01000234.1:0-4110 GCF_002811955.1 Leptospira ellisii | reverse complement strand
CAAGCCGGCAACCTCGTAGGGGAATCTGAAAGTCAGTTTCGAATTTTTTGTTTTTATTATATGATTTAGAAAATAATTCGACTAACGATAAAATATCAGTTAAAACGATAACTACTTGGTCAAAAAATGGAAAAGGGGCTCAGATAAATACAGATTCTTCTGATTGGAATCTGTTATATTGTCTATATTTAGGTAAGGATTTGATCCCAGACAAAGTGGCTAAAATTAATTACTCCGAATTTTCTGAACAGAAAGTAATTAAAGAGAATAAAGAACGAAGAATCTTAACTAAAAGCAAATCATTTCCTCAGTTTCAATGGTGGGAATGGCTTGAACATTATCGAGATACGATGCCGGACTCAGACGTTTTTCCAAAAATGAGAATTCAATAAAAGAACGAATGTCCTGTTTTGAAATTTCATCAGGGCTTTTCCCCGACCATTTTAAGAACGAAAGTAGATTCGAATAATAGGACTGAATCGTCCTTCGGGAAAAATTCTCCAGCTTCAGACTTTGAATCCAAGGTCGAAGGGCAAGTTCTCCTTCCAACTTCACCGTGGAATGTTTCAAACCGAGGAAACGGTCCAAGGTTTGTTCCGAAAAGGGAAGCGCCCATACCTTTTTTTCCGGATCCCATTTTACCTTAGGCAACGCCCGGACAAAATCATACGAGGCTCGATCATAGGGAAAGCGAACCAAAAGAAAATTTCCTTTTCGTTTCAAGCGGAAGTGCATGGGAAAAGGATTAAAAATACCAAATATATGTATAGTAAAATTTAGAAGAGCCTATCTATAGCTTCGCCCCATAAGTCCCATAGGCTTTAAAAAAAGTAGGATTCGGTAGTATACGGTCAAGGAGTTTCCTGCGATTTTTCCATCTTTATTGTTCTTTTTTCATAAATGGACGAATTTCATCCCTTTCGTTCCTTTTGGACGGAAATTCCGGGTGCATGAATCCACACTTTCTAAAGAATACATGACGTTTCCGTGTCTTTTTGAAGAAAGAATCGAACGGGAAAAACGGGGAAGGAATTTATTTTTGACGGAAGGAGGAAACCGCTTTGGCCCAATCCCGTTTGAGATATTCGAAAATTTTTTCCTTATTCATACGTGCGTCCTGTTTTCCGAGTTCGTAGGCGCGCCGCACTCCCACGGGATCGGTGTAATCGAAGGACGTAATCGGCAACGGCTCGGAAGGCATCTGAAGATAACACCGTTCCAGTAATTTCGGATCCTTGCCCACTACGGTCGTGGTCTCGTAATAGATTCCGATCGTTTTTCGATCCGGAGGAAACGCCTCGAGTAGAAGGTTGTTGGTCAACCCTCCGTCTAGATAATATTCCTCCCCTAAACTCTGCACCGATACGACGGGAGGAACCGAGGAGGAATTAAGCACGATCTGTTCCACGATGTCGGAGTTTTCGAAATCCTTTTCGGTAAATAAGATTTCTTTCATATTCCAATTCCTGAGTACTCGTTGCATCCGTTCCGTGTTCAATCCACGGAGACGGTCCCTCTCGTCCTCGAGGAACGCCTTCGCGGTTTCGGCGATCAACCTCGCCAACCGGAACTTATTCTTCAGGGATTTTTCCTTGGGAATGGCGCGTAACGTGTGAATGAAGACTTTGGTTCCCGATTCGACGATCTTCCGAAAATCCATTCCGAAACGGATTGTCTTTCGATACATCTCCTCA
Source organism: Leptospira ellisii (assembly GCF_002811955.1). Classification (GTDB taxonomy): domain Bacteria; phylum Spirochaetota; class Leptospiria; order Leptospirales; family Leptospiraceae; genus Leptospira; species Leptospira ellisii. The sequence goes on along the minus strand of NZ_NPEF01000234.1, from coordinate 2,416 downwards.
TGGGGGAAAGCGCGTTCGCCTTTAAACAATCTGCTAAAGTAAAAATTGGCCGGATTTTTTCGGACGATGTTTTCGAAGAAGGAAACACATTCCTCTTCGTCCCCGCACACGAGACAAAGCACCATCGCGGCGCCCGCGGAAACTCCGGAAACTTCGCGAAACTTCAAGCCCCAGGATTTCATCTCGTGTCCGAATCCGAGTCCGTAAAAGGCCTTACAACCCCCGCCCGCGATCGCAAAACAAATTTCGTTTTCAAGCCAAAGACCTTGAAAGGCGCCGCCGAGTTTGGACTGTGTTTCTTGTGTTCTTTGATACGCCGTTGAATCGTCTAAAACGGGGGGCATTCCCTTCTCCGAATCCGGATGAATCCTTTTTTACCATTCTTGAATCGTTCTCTCCCGGAGGAAAAGAATTTATTTTCTTTCGGTTCCCTTCGACGATTCCCGGATTCCCATAAAGAACTGCGTTCGTTTCCTCCGAGAATTCGTTCCCCTATTTTTTGGTCCGCGGAATATTCCGAATCGAAAGGGAAACATTCGATCGCAAAGTGGAAATTCCTAATCGAATGCGATAGCGATTGTAGCGGAAATTCCGGAGGAATTGTAGCGGAAAGCGCGGTCGCGAACCTGTAACGCGGGAAAAGTCGTGAGCGAATCGCCCGCACCTTTTCGGGAAAATAAGGACGGTTTTTTAAACCGAATTCGTTTCCGCAGACGGCGCCGCGGCTTCGGTCTCCGCGGACGTTTCCGGAGGGAATCCGTATCCCCTCCTCTCCAATGTGTCTCCGTAAAACAGCGCGATCCAGCTCGCGGCCAATCCTGGAATAGAAGCGGGAGTTTCAAAATCGAGAATATTCCAAAAAAGCCATACGATAAATCCGACGATCATCGACGCCACCGCTCCCGTGGAAGTGGTCCGTTTGCGGAACAAACCCGCGACGAGAGGCACGAACAACGAAACGAGACTTAGCGCGGACGCCTGGGACACGAGTTCGTAGATGTTGCTTTTCGTCACCGCCATGGAAAGGGAGACTAACGTGATCACTACGACCGATATTCTCAGGATGCGGAGCAGGGTTTTTTCGTCCGGATTTTTGAGAAAAGGACGGACTACGTTCTCCCCCAATACGGAGGCGGGCGCAAGGATCGCGCCGCTGGCCGTGCTCATCACCGCCGACAACAACGCTCCGAAAAAAAGAACCTGAGTAAACAGTCCCGTGTGCGCCAAAACGGTTTTCGGCAGGATCATCTGCGCGTCCGCGGCGGCGATTTCCGGATATACGCTTCTCGCGCACAAAACGGCGAGCAAGGGCAACATGGCCACGCTGAGATAAAAGAAAGCCCCCAACAGGGAGGAATATACGGCGACCTTCTCCGACTTGGAAGCCATCACCCTTTGGAAGATATCCTGCTGTGGAATGGATCCCAATCCTATCGTCATCCATGCCGCGATATAAACCAGAACGCTTTTGATCTCCAATTCCGGCACGAATCGGAAAAAACCGGGTTTCGTTCCCGCGAGAACCGTTCCCAATCCTCCTGCCTTTCCGCTTAGATCCCAAACTAAATAAGCAAGTCCTAATACGATCAGTATGGTTTGCAGAAAATCAGTCAGGGATATGGCCCACATTCCTCCGATCGTGGTGTAAACCACAACGACGCCCGCACCCAAAAGGATCCCGGTCGATACGGGTAGATCGGTTAACGAGTGTAAGATGATTCCCAGAGCGACGAACTGCGCCGCGATCCATCCGAAATAGGACGGAATCATAAACAGACTCGATACGATCTCCGCCCTTCTTCCGAATCGATTTCTGTAAAAATCCCCGAAGGTGAGGATGTTCATCCGGTAGAGCGGCTTGGCGAAAAATAATCCGACTAAAAAAAGACAAAGCGCCGCGCCGAAAGGATCCTCGACGACGCCGAGAAGTCCTTCGTCCACGAACCTGGAAGACGCTCCGAGCAATGTCTCCGATCCGAACCAAGTCGCGAAAAGGGCCGAGGACGCCAAAAACAAAGGAAGCCTCCTCCCCGCCAAAACGTAGTCCTTGGAATCGCTTACGAATCGGGACGCGATCGCGCCGATCAGAATCGTTACGAATAGATAGAGAATAACCGAAATTCCGAGCAACGACGTACCTTGCTATATCCAGTCCCACGGATCGCTTCGGAAAGCAATCAATTCTTCTTTGGCTGCGAGTTCGGTTTAAAATTGCGAATCGAAGATATAATCCCCCTGTTTTTTCCTGGACTTGGGTTTGTCCTTCGAATCCTTTCCATCCTTACCGGAATCCTTGTTTTCCTGCGATTCCGGTTTTTCCTTATCATCGTTCCGTTTGTTCGCGTTCTCGGGAGAAGGATTTTGTTTCGCTTCCTCTTTCGGCGCCGTTTTGGTTTCGGCGAATTTATCCTCTTTG
>NZ_NPEF01000233.1 GCF_002811955.1 Leptospira ellisii | reverse complement strand
GGAAATCAATCCATCGAACTTCCTGCGCAGATCCAACCGGGAATGCACAAGGATTCGATCGGGTACGACGGTCGGAAAATATCGAAACAGTTTTTGGGTTTCTTGCGCGGGGCGGCCAAGAAAGTTCAGTACGACGGGAGGGCGTTGGAGTTTCACAAGTATATCGAAACTTCTTTGGAAAAATTCGAACTCAAAAAACTTTATCAATCCGAATTTCTGCAAAAGTCAGAGGACGGGACCCATTGGGTCGCGTATCGGGGGAAGTTTTCCCCGGACGGTTATAAGATCAAGTTGGAGGAAAAAAGATCGAATTCTTCCCCGTTTGCGTTCGGCGATTTTAACGCGGAATTCAACCTCAGACACAATCCGAAACCTCTTTACGGAGGAAATTCGTATTCGGGTAATTTGGATCTTGCGACCCATCTCGGTCCGTTTACCCACAAACACGCGTTAGCTGTTCTGGAAACCGGTTTGAAGTATCTGGACTCCCAGAACGTAAGACAGATCGACGCGCCGGTTACGGGAATTTTTAAAAAAGTGAATCACCCCGAAGCGAGAAAGGTTCTGAACGACCTTTCGAAATCCTTCCCTGATCTGGGGAAATTTCTAAACTATTACTTCGGTTTGGATTCGCTCCTCATTCTTGCCGAAAATAAGGAAACGGGAGGAGAATCTTCGATCACGAAGTTCAACTTTAAGGGTTCGATCTCGAAAAACCTCACCGACGACTATCAGGAGTTAGGCGATTATCTCGATTCGATCAAATACCTGGGTTGGGTGAACGTTAAGATAGAAAATTCGAAAGGCAGAATTCTCGCCGAGTTTCGACTCGATTCCAAAACGCCGTCGGTTTCGTTTAAGTTCCTCACAAAACAAGGCAAAATTCTTCCGTACGATTCCAAAGGCGTCGCGTATCCCGAGGAACCCTTCGCGATCTCTTCCCTCAATCACTTTCCGTTTCAAATTCGAATCTCTTTGGAGGCGAATCTTTACGGGCTTTTATTAGAAAATCCTGAAATACTTTTATCGGGGGTTTTCGTGAATCATCCGGACAACGGTTCCCTTTCGTTTAGAATTCTCAAGGTGGAAACGTTCGAGGTTTCCGGAGGGTTTTCTTACGTAATTCCGACGTGGGCGATCAATTTGGTGATTCCCGGCAACTTGGAATCCATCATTCATGAATTTACCGAAACGCTCGTTCACGCAAACGGGGACAAGGGAACCAAGGCCGCCTTGTTCTGGAATCGGGAAGCCGGAAAAACGACGATGAAAACGCATGTAGAGTCGGAGTTTCTGGATAATTTTTTCATCCGATTCGGCCTTAAAATTTGGAATCATAAGGTTTTACCTTCGGAAGAAGCGAGAGAGGACATCCGAAACGTTTTTATCCGCGCCGTGGATTTGATTCTCAAGGATATATAGTTTTTTTAGAATGTAGGAACTCCCCGTTTATCGAAGGAGCTCCGGTATTTCCGGAATTAGTTTTTGTCAGTCCGTAAATGTGGGAACTCTCACACTGAATCGGTAAAATACGGGTATGGAAATGGTTTTGCTTCGGGGAATCGGTTCGAGATCCGAATTAGGAGAAAGGACCGGCGGAAAAAAAGGAACGGAGGAGATCCTACGTTTGTTGTACAACAAAAAGATCGTAGGATCTCCCTCTACGGAGCGATGAAGCGATTTACAGATCGGTTAAGGCTCCGCAGGCGGTGACTAAATTTCGATTCAAGGCAAAGGATTGGTCGGAAGTGGCCGCTCCTAAGGTGGTGTTGATTTTGCTCTGAATCAGATTGGAATTCGCACAGTTCCCGCCGTTTGCGTTACACTTAGTGTTCGCCGGGAGCGTGCCGGAAGCGAGCGTGGTCAACCAGGTAACGAAGTTCGTCCCTCCGGAATTCACGTCATACATCTTTTCCGACGTAGTGATCGTATGAACGTCGCCCGGTGCGATGTAATACGCATAATTTGCGGCGGCGCCTTCGATCGTAACCATGGAAGTAACGGCTTGTTCCGACCAACCGCAGGAAGAACCGTCCATGGAGCCCGGAGTTCCGTCCGGAATCGTACTTCCGTCGGAATCTCCGAACAAGGTCGAATAGGATTTGGAAGAATCATACGGATCCGTCGTTTTCGCGTCCGTGTAGGTCGGAGCGGCGTCGATGACATTCATCACCTTGTAAAAGAATCTCTGATTCCCGTCGAACAAAGCCGTGTATTGCCCTAACTTATCGCCTGATCCGGCGTATTCGTTCGCAACCTGCGTAAAGTAATCCGTGATGGAGGGAGTTCCCGCAAGATAACCGGGTCCCAGAGTTCCGACCCAAGCGGGAATGTTGGGATTGGCTCCCCATTGTGTATCCAAATTCCCGAAAAATCCGTTCGGCACGACTCCGTTGGATGCGTCGGAAAGCATATTCACTTTTACGCCTCCGTTCAAACCGGCTACGGTCTCCCGAACGATCGGATAATTCAGAAGCGCTCCGTATCCGCCGGCGCTTTGTCCGGTAACGAACACGGATTCCACTCCGGGATATTCCGTTTGAATGAATTTCATCGTCGCCAATACGTTATCGTATCCGTGATGTTTGATGACTACGTTCGAGCCGGTGTTCGGATTCACGTAAGTCGTATCCTTCGATCCGATATGCAGATCCCCGGTGCAATACGGAATAAAAACGACGTCGTAGTCTTTGAACGGATTGGAGGCGTTTCCCGCGTTCATCACGCCCTGAAACGCGATCTTTACGAACTGATCCGGAACTGCGTTGAGCATATCGAAATACGTTGTCGTATTATCCCCGAAACAATTGTAACCGCTCCAGCAAGCGCCGCCGCCCATGAAGTTGATCAAAAGTTTTTTGTTGGAGGCGGCCACTCTCTTGCGATACAAGGAGAATGTCGTGTTTCCTTCGATTCCCGTACAGGACGGAGTATAGGCGCGGTTATTATAAGACGCGCCCGCAACGGTAATCGTCCCCGCTTCGGGAGTGACTTTTTCGTACGGAGTGGACAAAAAATCGGCGACCACCAAAGCCAAGATCGTTGGAGTATTATCCTCCTCTTTTTTCTTACAATCCAGGAAGGAAAAAAGAAAACAAACCGTAAGACACCAGAAAAACCATCGTTTCATTTCGAACCCTCTCTTCTCTATTCGATTCTTTCTATAAAACGGGCCAATTATATGGTCGATGGACCGGAAAGTCAACCGATAGAGTAAAAAACGACGGTGTCTTCGCGTATGACGGACTTCGTTTTCTTCCGTTTCTAACGATTTTCGGGAAGAAACGGATCGGATTGTATTTGAGAATCCCTTCCTCCGTGGGAACCTGGACAAAATTCGTATTCCCAAAACCGTTTTGAGAGAGGAGGGCGTTTGGAACCAATAGAGGATCTTTCCGGAATCGACGAGAATCCGATTATCCCGCTGGACTCGATTCTACCGCCCGAGTTGTTTTTAATTCCCATCAAATCCAGACCCGTTTTTCCGGGAATCATCACGCCGCTCATCGTTCCGAGCGGAAAATTCGCCAAAGCGGTCGAGGAATCCCTCAAAGGAAATTCCTTTTTAGGACTCGTTCTCTTGAAGGACGAGGAAAACGAAAAAGAGACCTCGGAAAACATCTACCAATTCGGAGTCGTCGCCAAAATTTTAAAAAAAGTGAATCTTCCCGACGGAGCGGTCAATATCCTCATCAATACCGTCCGACGTTTTAAGATCAATTCCTACACGAGCGTCGATCCTTTGATCGCGCGGGTCAATTATCCCGAAGAGGAGGGCGGTGCGCCCAAGAACACGATCAAAGCGATGATGCGGACGCTTCTCGTGATGACCCGGGAACTCGCACAGAATAATCCGCTTTTCACCGAAGAGATGAAACTGACGATGCTCAACGTAAACGAGCCCGGGAAGATGGCGGACTTCGTATGTTCCATTCTTAATCTCGAAAAAGAGGATTATCAATCCGTAATAGAGTCCACGATTCTCAAGGAACGCATCGAGAAGGTGCTTTTATTCCTCAAAAAGGAGATCGAACTCGTTTCCATACAGCGCGAAATCTCCGATCAGATCCAGGACAAGATCGACAAACAACAAAGGCAATTTTTTCTCCGCGAGCAACTCAAGGCGATCCAGAACGAGCTCGGAATCAAGGACGATAAGTTCGAAAAGAAATACGAGAAATTTTTGGAACGTCTCAAATCGCTCAACGCCGATCCGGAAGTGATCGAAGAAGTGACGAGGGAATTGGATAAATTCTCCTATGCGGATCCGAACACCGGGGACTACAACGTGATCCGGAATTATCTCGACATACTGGAATCTCTTCCTTGGGAACCGGCTCCGCACCGCGACATCGATCTGGACAAGGCCAAACGCACCTTGGACCGAGATCACTACAAACTCGACGACGTCAAGGATCGTATCCTCGAATTTCTCGCCGTAAAAAAACTGAAATCCGACGAGAAAGGCACCATATTACTGTTAGTCGGTCCTCCCGGAGTTGGTAAAACCTCGATCGCGAAATCGATCGCCGAAGCCATGGGAAGAAAGTTTTTTCGGTTTTCTTTGGGAGGAATGCGGGACGAGGCTGAAATCAAAGGCCATCGCAGAACCTACATCGGCTCCATGCCGGGAAAAATCGTCACCGCGCTTCGGATCACGAAGGAGCGCGATCCGGTGATTCTCCTCGACGAGATCGACAAGTTGGCGGTGGGAATCCAAGGGGATCCGGCTTCCGCGCTTTTGGAAGTCCTTGATCCGGAACAAAACAGGAATTTCCGCGATCATTATCTCGATCTTCCATTCGATATTTCGAATGTGTTTTTCATCGCCACCGCGAACACGTTGGATTCCATTTCTCGGATCCTAATGGATCGTATGGAGGTGATCAATCTTTCCGGATACATCACCGACGAAAAGGTGCAGATCTTCCAGAAATATCTCTGGAAAAAGGTGCTTCAAAAAAACGGAGTCGCCTCCTACGGAATCGAATTCGACAAAAAGGCCGTAGTCTCCCTGATCGATTCCTATTCCCGGGAATCCGGTGTGCGCGGTTTGGAAAAGATGACCGACAAACTTGTCCGAAAAATCGCGCTTCGAATCGTAAAAAAGAGTCCTTTTCCCAAGACCGTCCAGGAAAAGGATCTGGAACAATTTTTGGGAGTTCCCAAATTTACGGACGAACGTATGGTGCGCACTTCCGTTCCCGGAACCGCGCTCGGTCTCGCATGGACCTCCGTCGGAGGGGCGACGCTTTTGATCGAAGCGGTGTTCGTTAAGGGTAAGGGAGGAATTCTCCTGACCGGAATGATCGGTAAGACGATGGAGGAATCCTCGAGCATCGCATTGAGTTATATTAGAAATTTCTTAAGTAATGAGGGACTTTTCGCGGATCGTACGGTTCACCTTCACGTTCCCGACGGAGCCACCCCCAAGGACGGACCTTCCGCGGGAATCACGATGGCGACCGCGATTCTTTCTCTCGCACTTGATACGAAGGTGAAACCGGGTTTCGGAATGACGGGCGAATTGACTTTGACCGGAGAAGTTCTCGCCATAGGGGGACTGCGCGAAAAGATCGTGGCTGCCAAACGTGTGGGAATTCATAAGATCATTTATCCCAAGGACAATCTTCAACATTTGGAAGAGATTCCAGAATACGTAAAAAAAGGGATGTCCTTTTTCCCGGTCAGCCGGTTCGAGGAAGTCGCAAAATTGATGTTCGACGAAAAAACTGCATTCGTATCTGAAAAAAAGCAGATTGGTTTTCATTCCGAAGGCCAAACATGCGATTCATAT
>NZ_NPEF01000232.1 GCF_002811955.1 Leptospira ellisii | reverse complement strand
TCACGATACGTCTCCCCGATCCAGCTCGAAGGAAGGAACGAACCAACCTCACAATCTCCAAATTCACAGCGCAACTACAGCGAAAGCAGTCGGCTTGATTCGATTTTCTTTTTGATTCGTGAAGCGATTCGCTTGCTTCCTGCATTTCCTACGTTGCGTTGCACGGCGGAACATTGACATTGTACGACGTTCTTTTGCGTGAGCGGGCCGCAGGGCGCTCAAGCGTCCTCGAAGAGGACGAGCGGGAATCCGCGAGCCCGGAGTCACGCGACTCGGAGCCGCCGCAACCGACGCAAAACACATTCATCTTTTGGAATATTGTGGCGGCTCCGAGGCACGCCCGAAACATCGTATAACGGCGTTTTATCGCTTTCGCCATCTACCCCAACTCGAAGGAGCGGACGAATTCTCGAATCGTGTTGATGTGATCGATCTCCGGAGAAGGATTTTCCTTACTGGGTTCGTATAGATGTTCGTCGAACACGTGATAGTCGAAAATCTTCAGGGAAAAATCGGGGAACGTAATGATTATATTCTCCGAATGTATATCGAAAATGAGTTTTTCCTCCGATGCGAGATGTTTCGTCACCTCGATCACGCGATGAAAATCCAACGCGATCTTCTTGAGTTTGGAACGGCTGATCACCCCGAACTTATGCGTGTCGAAGTTCAATTTCCACTTCGGAAAAAAAGCGTCCTGGAGCGGATTCTGTCGAATCTTCTCGTTCAAGCGTATGAATTCCTTGAGATGTTTTCCTGGTAAAAGATTTTGATTGTCGCAAGGAGTCAGGGTCAATAAGGGAATCCCGAACGGAGTTCTCCGCACCCTCATACCCATAAAAAATCTCGTCGGCAGAACCAGGTCCGGAATCAGCGACTTCAACTTCCAATAATGAAGACGTTCCAACCCCATTCTCGAAAACTTGAACTGCAGATCGTCCTTGGCCGAACGGGACCAGGCTTTGGATTTCAAAAAATCCATAAGATGAATCTCTTCCGGTTTCAGATAACGTTCCAGGTTTTTGGCGACGTGTTTGTATAAGGATCCGAAAATTGGATCGGAGGGAAGTTTCGACTTCCCTATCTTTACCACCTGATTCCAGGGAAGCGCATACACGAACTTATACGAACCACGCCCTATGTATTTCTCCGCGGACAGGGGCATAAAATTGTCCAGATACTCGCGTTCATATCGATACGTTATGCGAAATAGATGCGAAACCGGAAACAGTCTTTCGTACGTTTTCCGCACGAATCCGGATTCCCGCAGACGATAGTCCACGGGAAGATCCTCGATCGGAATCTCCGGTCTCGTTTTTTCGGGATCGTAAAATAATTCCTTATCGAGCCCCTTCTCGAGAAGTTCGATAAAATTCGGAATCTTAGGAGACGTGAGAAAATCGCGGATGACCCCTCCCAATTCCCCCAATCGATTCCGTTTGTTCATGGACTCGCCTTATTGCCTTATTGATACGAAACTTTCGCGGGTAACGCGGGAAGTTTCTCCTTCTTTAAGATCGCGTCGTCGAGCTTGGAGGACTGAGTCGGATCCAGCCACCAAAGGGAAGCCGCTTCCTTTTCCGATCCGTATTTACCGAGGGGATTTTTCGGAGACTTAAACCGGTTCCAATACATCACTCGCGTCGCGCTCGTGTTCCAAAGCAGAACATACGGAACCTCCCGCGTCAAAACCCGATCTATCTTTTTCAGGATCTCGTTGCGTTTCGGCGCGGAGAATTCCGTTCTCTGTTCCTCCACGAGTTTGTCCACTTCCTCATTCTTAAATCCCGAAAGATTGGGCTGCCCCTTTTCATCCGCGTATTTCGAATACCACATCGCCTCCGGATCCTTGAACACCCCGCCTCCCCAGGCCGCCCAAGTCATATCGAAATCGTATTTGTCCACCCTTGAACTCCACTCCGCTAAATCCGTGGATTCCAAGTTGATGACGATTCCCACTTCCTTCGCGCGTTCCTGGATCAAGGTCAGATATTTTTCGGATTTCTTATCCCGTTCCAAAATGCTAAACCGAAATTCCTTTCCGTCCTTTTCCAGGATTCCCTTTGAATTCGTTTTCCAACCCGCCTGCGCCAAAAGTTCGCGCGCCTTTTTCGTATCGAAATCGATCGGAGGATTCGGAGAGGAATCTGCCGACCATAGATCCTGATAGAACGCGTTCGTCAGTTCGTATTCGTTGAACGCGAGTTTTTCGACGAGAAGTTTCCTATCGACGAGATGGGCGAACGCCTTACGAACGCGCACGTCCGTGAACGGTTCCCTTCTCATATTAAACACGAGGCCTTGAAAACCGATCGGCTTGGAATTGTAGATCTTCTGTTTTACGATGTAATTCTCGTCGAACTTTTCGCCGACCGCGTCCTTTACCCAGAAGGACGCAGTATACGTCGGATATATATCTATATCACCTTTTTTGAATGCTTGAAACGCGATCGGCTCCTCGTTGTAGACCTTAAACAGGATCGTATCGAAGTTGTCCACTCCCTTATAAAAAGGATAGGCGCGCATCCAATAATCCCCGCGTCTTCTCATCTTCACGTAACGCCCTTTTTTCGCGGACAACATGGAATACGGGCCGGAAACGACGGGAAAATCGAAATTCTCCTTATCGAAATTCCTTCCTTGATAATGGTGCGCCGGGAGAACGTAAAGCGAACTGGCGATCGTATTAAAATTGGACCAGTGGATTTCCTTTTGAGTGAACGCGATCTCTCGTTCTCCGATCACGACGGGTTTTTCGAAACGGGAAAGATCGATCCGAAATACGGCCGTGTTGTTGTTCTTATCCATCAGAGTTTCGTATGTGAACAGAACGTCGTGCGCCGTCACCGGCTTTCCGTCTGACCAGGTCGCGTTCGCGTCGATGGTAAAGGTGAAGGTCTTTTTATCCGGAGAGATTCTCCAGGAAGAGGCGAGATGGGGAATCGGTTCCAGAGTGATCGGATGATAATCGAGAAGAGGTTCGAACATCAGACCGAAAATATGCGCGGTCGTCGAGAACTGATCCAGATAATAGTTCAGCGACTTGGGAAACTGATGACTGTAAATCCGGAACGTCCCCCCTTTTTTCGCGTCCGGAGAGACGATCGGATTGCGACCTCTAAGCGCCGGAGGGACTGAATCCGCGTTCCCGTTCCAAGGCAGATCCTCGACGACGACCCCCGTCTCCGCTTCCTCCTTATCGCCGCAACCGACGAAGGCAGCGGACGAAAGAAGGAGAACCATGAAATATGCTAAAATTCGAATATTCTTTTTCAAGAAAGTACCTCTCGTTAATTTTTGATTCTATGCGCTTGAAAGACGTCGGGGATCTGTTTGAGATTACTGAGGATCTCCTTCAACTGATCCAAATGTTCCACTTCCACTTCGAAACTCGCCACGAGATTTCCCCTTTGATCCGTGGACGCTTTCGATTCTCGTATATTGGTCTGCGTGTTGGAGATGGATTTTACGATTTCCATAAAGATTCCTTGGCGATCCTTTGACTTTACTTCCACCATAACCGGAATCGATTCGTTCTGACCGTAGTCCCATTCCACCGTGATGACGCGCATGGATTCTTCCTCTTCCTGCTGTTTGGCGGTGACGCAACCTTTTTTGTGGATGCTCACCCCTCTTCCCCGCGTGACGAAACCGATGATCTCGTCTCCCGGCAACGGAGAACAACAACCGGACAAACGAACCGGAATTCCGCGAAGTCCCGCGACGACCACCTTACCCGCGGCCAGATCGATCTGTTTGCTCGGTTTGGAGGAAGGTTTTTTCTTCAGTTCCTCCAGGACTTCCGCGTTTAGTGTGAATTCGGCGGCGACCTCCGCCTCTTGTTGCAGATCCTTTTTGGTCTCCTCCCTCAGTCTCCGAAAGTAGGCCCTGAGTTTTTGTCTCGCGGAAGGAGTACGGACGATACGCAGCCAAATCGGAGAAGGTTTTGTACGTTTGTCCGTGATGATTTCGATCTGGTCTCCGGAGCGGATTTCGGTCCGAAGGGGAAGCATACGCCCGTTGATCCTTCCCCCTTTGGCCTTTAAACCGACGTCGGTGTGGATTCGGAACGCGAAATCCAGAATGGTCGCACCCTTCGGCAATTGCAGAATTTCGCCTTTCGGAGTAAAGACGAACACCTCGTCTTCGTGAAGGTCGTATTTCAATTCCTCCACGAATTCCTTCGGATCCAAAGCGGAATCCTGCCAGGAACTCAAAAGTTCGAGCCACTTGACCTTGACGCTTTTGGCGCCCGTCGCGGAAGGTTTTCCTTCCTTATACATCCAATGCGCCGCGATTCCGTATTCGGCGATGTCGTTCATCTCCCGGGTACGAATCTGGACTTCCAAAGGTTTTCCGTCGGGACCGATGACCGTGGTATGAAGCGACTGATACATGTTCGTCTTCGGCGTGGCGATGTAATCCTTAAACCTGCCCGGAACCGGATTCCAAAGAGTATGCACGATTCCTAATACTCCGTAACAGTCCTTGACCTCGTTCGTGATGATGCGGATCGCCCGAAGATCGAAGATCTCGTTGAAGGTCTTCTCCTTCAGTTTCATTTTGCGGTAGATGGAATAGAAGTGTTTCGCCCTGCCGTCGACGTCCGCCTCGATCTGGATTTCGGCGAGTCTTTGGAGAAGGATGATCTTGAGGGTTTCGATAAAACCTTCGCGTTCGGATTTTTTGGAATTGATGTTCTTTTTGACGTCCTGATATTCTTCGGGATTGAGGATCTGAAACGCCAGATCTTCGAGCTCGGACTTGATTTTATAAATTCCTAATCTACCGGCGATCGGAGCGTACAAAGAAATCGTTTCCTGCGCGATCCTTCTCTGTTTTTCCGGAGGTTGAAACGAAAGCGTGCGCATGTTGTGCGTCTTGTCGGCGAGTTTGATCAAAATGACCCGTATATCCTTGATCGTGGCCACGATGATCTTTCGGATGTTCTCCGCGGCCTCCGTTTCTTTGGACTGGCTCTTTATTTTGGAAATTTTCGTGACCCCTTCGACGAGATCGGTGATGTCCTCTCCGAAATCGCGGATCATATCTTCCCGGGAATATTCGGTGTCTTCGATCACGTCGTGAAGAAGGCCGGCGCAGATCACCTTTTCGTCGAGACCCAATTCGAAAAGGATAAATCCCACCTGCAAAGGATGAACGATATACGGTTCTCCGGAAAGACGGAACTGACCTTGATGCGCCGATTCGGAAACGTCATACGCCCTTTGAACGGCGTCATAGGCGGCGTCCCCCAGGTTTTCCCGAACCCCTTCGAGAAGCATTTCTTTCGTAGCAGGCGCTTTCACGAATCCCATCAGTGTTCTATGTCCAGACCCAAATCCAAAAACCGGGTCGTATGCGTCAGGTATCCCATACTGACTCCGGCCCCCGAAAATTCGGAGAGCGCTTCCAATTTTTCGGGCGTGATTCCTCCCGAAAATTCGACAAGAACTCCGGGAGCGGTCCGTTTCAAAATTTCGAACGCCTCTTTCGTATCGGGAAGCGAAAAGTTATCCAAAAGAATCACGTCCGCGCCGGAGAAAGCCGCGTCTTCCAACTGGGACAAGGCGTCGATTTCGACTTCCACAAGTCTTCCCGGAAAACGGGATTTGATTTTCTGAACCGGCTCCTTTGCGGAAGAATACATCGCCAGGTGATTGTCCTTGATCATCGCCATTTCGGAAAGATCGAGTCGGTGATTGCTCCCACCTCCGCAAAACACCGCGTATTTGGCGAGTTTTCGATATCCGGGCAGCGTTTTCCTCGTATCCAGGATCATAAGACCCTTTTGTCCGTATTTGGAAACCACTTCGTTGGTTCTCGTGGAAATTCCGGAAA
>NZ_NPEF01000231.1:759-5913 GCF_002811955.1 Leptospira ellisii | reverse complement strand
CAATTTATAGAGGCGATGGAAGAAGGTTTCCGTAAGGAGGCCCAGAGGAAAATTCTTGAAGGTGGTCGGTTTTTTACCGTCCGATCCAAGAGAACAAATCTTCTTTGTTTCGCTTCCTTGATTATAGAAGAGAACGAAATCCGAAACTATCAAGTGATCCGATACAAGGACAAGCGGATTAAATGGGTTTCATACGAAGAACTTTTATCCGAATTCGAACTTGTTGACGCAGATCCGAAACCTTGTTTGCCGGATTGGATTTCCTTAAATTGTAAAGAGAAAGCAGTAAGTGACGAAAACCTTCGCAAATTATTGAACCAAAATCCCGAAAGTGGATTCGTAAAAACAAACGAGAAAGTAAAAGAAAGGTCTGCATGAAAGAAAGACAAATGTACATCCACACAACGCCGAGAGGCTATCAAAAAGCAAAATTCCTCGATGCCCTTGGTAGAAGCTCTTCTATCGAAGAAACCAACGAACTCGGGGAGAAGTCGACGATTTGGTTAGGTCTCGACAATGGAGACCGAATCCGACTCGACGCGGATACCGCAAAACTCGCGGCTTCTATCCTTATACAGTTTGCCGAGACAGGTAAAATTGCGGCTTAATCGTAAAAATTCAAACGTGAACCCTGCGGTTTTCATTAATCGCAGGCGTGGGAGTTTTATAAAAACTTAATATGCTTGGATTTATTATTCTCTATTTTTTCTGGCTGGTAGCTGGTTATTCCATTTTCGGAATTACAGCGATAATAATTCTTATCTCACTCTTCAAATCTCCATCGAACCTATCTGAGTTTAAAGAAAACCAAAAAACGAAATATCCTAAACCAGAATGACGTTCCGAGAGGCCGCAGTCCACATGCGGATTTCCCAGGCGTCCCTTCAAGATTTGGTTCACGGACTTAAGCTGATTCGATACATCGAGAAATACAATTCAAAGAATCAAAGGATCTTCGATCTTTCTTCGGAGGACATCAATCGACTAATCATGTTGAAATCTGCATCCGGCGAAGAGAAGTGGAAAGATTTTTTAGACATGTATTTATATGTCGATCATTCGCCAATTCATTCAATTCAATTCGTAAAAGATGAAGATGAAGAATTCGTTAGGGCGAAGATAGACAGTTGGTATTGAATTGCTTAGTATATTATTGATGTATAATGTAAATAATAGTTTACTTAGTAGATTGTTTTCATAGTGGTTTAAATCACAAAATTAGTATAAAGGCGACTAACGTATGAAGACAATACACGAGATAATTAGAAGAAGCGGGAGGCTTAGGAATCTAAAAGAGAACCCAATAAGAATCGAAAAAGATTCAAACGAAACGCTTGAGATTCGGTATATTGGTAAGGGACCGAGAGGAAAGGATGCAATTGCAGTTTTGCTTTTTGCTCAAATAGAAAGTGAACTTAGGCGAGTCGTTGAAATGAGGTTCGAAGTTTTTTCTTATATCAACTGGAAGACAAAAGACGGTGATTTGGTATCCGAAAAAGTGACACAGTATTGTCCCTACCTTTATATCCAAGAATCTCATGGATTTCGAGATGAAGTCTATGAATTGGACGAGAAAGGCAAGATAAGACATACAAATCAAAAACTTTTAGAATGGCTCAACGTAATTACATATCTTTGGGACGGGATTTTCGAAGATCACGGATACTTGAATTCTAATGATTCCGACAACCAATCCGAAGGAAAAGCAAATGAATAACATTCTACTCCTAATCGAACAAAATGGCGGATTTGATAAGTTAAAGAAGCGTAGCTTGAAGATCAAAAACGAAGGTTTTATGGACCTCGTGATTGAGTATATAGGAAAAGGACCGCGAGGAAAGGATGCGATTTCCGTTTCCCATTTCTATATTCAAAATGGCGATCTAATGTATGATCCTGAAGTATGCTTTGAGTTATCCGAAGAATTCGCGCTTACGGATATAAAAGGAATCAGCCGCGTTCAAATGGAAATGCAATTGGTCCCCTTTCTTTTTAGGCAAGATAGCTGGCCCCCAAGATATGATGAGGTCTATCTCTTAGACGAGGATGATTCAATTCTGGAGACAAACCAGAAGCTCCTAAAAAGCATTCAATCTTTTTGCGTACTTTGGAATCGGAATTTAAAAGATCAGGGTTTTCTCGACCCGAAAAATACGTCGATCGAGGAAATCCAATGAGCGGAGAAGAATCAAGATACCAAATTCAGGTCATAAAACTGAGACTTTTAAGTAAGGAAATCAGTTATGAGAAGGCGAGGGAGTTAGCAACCCCTCACCTAAAAGAATTAAACGAGATAGGGAAGCGGATCGCTGAAAAGCATAGAAGAAAGCATTATCCGCTGACCTTTACAGGCATGATGAGATGAAGATTTACACGAGTTACTTTTCCAATGTTCGAAACTTGCCGGAGGGAATCGTTCCGGTTTCGATTGCGCGGTATGCGAAGTATTGGGGAGGGCTGAAATACTTCCCTTTGGCACCGGATTCGGACACACTGAAAATGAAAATCCCGGAATACACAAAGAGGTTTAACGAAAAGCTCTTCAAACTCGACGCAGTTGAGGTTTTGGAGCAGTTGAAAGAGTTGTCGCAAGGCAAAGACTTAGCTCTTCTTTGTTATGAAAAGCCGGGAGATTTCTGTCATAGGCGACTTGTTGCAGAGTGGCTTGAAAGAAAAACCGGGATCGAAGTTCCCGAATTTAGCCAAGTGAAAAAAGAAGAAACGAATCAGCCGAACCTTCTGTAATGGGGTTCATCGGTTCTGTCCCGCCCGAAGCCAGGGCGATCCTCGTGGATTTACTTTCGAAGGTTGAAAAATCTCGAAATATTTACGTGGGTTGCTCTGGTAATTTTACTGTAGATCGAATTTTATCAGGACTCGGTTTCAAGGTCCATTCAAACGATGTTTCACTTTATTCGAAACTCATCGCCGATATTATTCTAAATAAGAACACTCTCCTGAAATGCTCTGACCCGACGTATAATTCGGTTTTTCAGAATTGGCCTAAGGATTCGAAGTTTCGTTCTCTCGTTGAGGTCATGTTTGTTTTGAAAACATCGAAGTTTCGGCCTCAAAAGAACGATTTTCAAAAAGAAATGTGGGAATCGTATTTAGAAAAGGGTAACGAATTTTACGAACGGACGCTAAAGAAATTTGAAGCAGGAGGAGTCTTTGATTTCAAAATAGAGTCTTTTTACTTCGGAGATTTTCTAAAGCATGTTCAAAACTGTGATGGAATACGTTTTCTTTTTGCGCCTACCTATAAGGGCGGATATGAGAAAATGTATCAGACGGTCGAGGAAGTATTCGAATACGAAAAAGCTACCTATAACATCTTTGATAGTAAAATGGCGGGTAGCACGTATTTGAATCTTTTAGAGACCGGGGAATCCGTGATCTATTCGGATATTGATTTTCCAGAGCTTGCAAACTTCAAAAAAGGGGTGGTCCGTTATTCGAACAAAAGGGACATCTCACTTTACTCAAGTCTCCAAACTAAAAAGACTTACTTTTTTTCTCCAATGCCGGAAAAAGAAAACTCAATCTTGAGCATAGTCCCGAGCGACTTTCAATTTTCGGAAAATATAAAAATCGGAATTTCAAAAGTCCCTTCTGATCAGATTTTTCACTACAAACATATCTTCATGTCTTCACGAGTGAACTATTCTGATAAAGAAGATTTTGGAATCGCATTTCTCGCGGACGGGAAAGTTTTCGGATTCGCTGGCTTTAAAAAGTTTATGAGTAGTATGGATCATGTGTTTGTATCTTCTGATTTTGTAGTAAAATCCGGAGAGAAAAGACTCTCCAAACTTCTCATAATGCTTCTTCTATCCAAGGAAGTACGAAGATACCTCACGCGGCAGTATTTGCACTCGTATAGAGGCGTGAAAACTTCGGTCTATACTCCACACCCCGTTTCAATGAAATACCGCGGAATTTACGAACTCGTGGAAAGAAAGAAAGGGAAGCTTGTCTACAGACAAGAATTCACAAACGCGTCAATGGAAGAAATTTTCAAGACATGGTTCAAGACAAAGAGGAAATAAACAAGAAACTCCAAGAAATAAACCAATTCATAGCTCCTTACAAACTGGCCTGGGTAGACCCGGTAAAGGACTGCGAACTGCTCGCGGTCAATGCGCGATATATGACACCCGATCAAATGAGCCGTTTAGTCGAAAACGTTAAGAAAGACGGATTTCTTTCTCAACTTCCTTTCGGCGTAAAGATAGAAGAGAAATACCGGATCATTTCAGGGAATCACCGCGTAACAGCTTCGATCAAAGCAAACTTGCCCGTCATTCTGATTCTTTTCATAGAAGATATAGACTCGGAACGAGAACTTGCGATTCAGCTTTCTCATAATTCGATTACGGGACAGGACGATTTAGGAATCCTCAAAGCCCTCTATCTTCAAATCAAGGAACTCGAGTGGAAAGCGTATTCCGGTATAGACGAGCAATCACTCTTAAACTACCAAATCCCGGAACTAATCCCGATTTCAGAATCCGACATTCAGTTAAACGAGATCCGGCTTTTTTACGCGGACTTCGATTTAAAACAAATCGATCTTACCTTAGAGAGTTTAGAAAAGAGGCTCATCGATGAGAAGAGAGATCGGATCGTTCTCGGAGAATTTGAAAAGTTCGTCGAGGTGATGACCGAAATCAAAAGAAGATTCAACGTCAAAAACCATTCCGTTGCGTTTCTAAAGATGATCGAAATCTGTGAAGATTGGATCGAATCAAACGACATAGAATCATGTGCCTAAAAATAGCGGAAGACCTTCCAAATTAACAAAAACGGTAAAAGAAAAGTTCTTCGCGGCGATTTCAAACGGCCATACATACGAGTCTTCTTGTGCGCTCGCCGGAATCTCAGAACGCGCTTTCTATCAATGGAAAGCGAAAGGAACCGATCCAAACGAAAAACGGAATTCCGAATATGTGCAATTTATGCAGGAACTCCAGGAAAAGGAAGCACTCGCAAAGATCAAACTTCTTAGCGACATTCAAAAATCGGATTCGTGGCAAGCGAAAGCGTGGATTTTAGAACGAAGATGGCCGGAAGAGTGGGGACGGAAGGACAAGGTTTCCATCGAGAAAGAAATCGAGCAGGTAATTGTATATCTTCCCGATAACGGAAGAACTC
>NZ_NPEF01000231.1:0-749 GCF_002811955.1 Leptospira ellisii | reverse complement strand
TTCCATCACAGTTTTGAACATGCTTTAGAAAATCTCCGAAGTAAAAAGATTCTATTTTGAAATCGAGCAGGTAATTGTATATCTTCCCGATAACGGAAGAACTCCGATCCCAAGTAAAACAAACGAATCGAATCAATCTGAGTGACGACGCAGTCCCGGATCATTCAAGCCCAACCCGGACCACAAGAACGGTTTCTTTCAACGAGTGCGGACATTGCTTTCTTTGGCGGAGCTAAAGGCGGTGGTAAGTCGTATGCAATCACGATTGATCCGTTACGATACGTTCATATTCCAAAGTTCAACGCGGTCTTTTTCCGAAAGAATTCAACGGATCTTCGAAAGCCCGGCGGCCTTTGGGACGAAGCAAACAATCTTTACCCGTTACTCGGTGGAATCGCCCGCGAGTCACCCGCTCTTGAATACAAAATTCAGAAAGCAAGTATCCAATACCACCACCTTCAACTTGAAAAAACAAAATTCAGTTGGGAGGGTTCACAGGTTGCGGCTTTCTATTTCGATGAGTGCAATCAATTCTCCGAAGACACTTTCTTTTTCATGGGTTCACGGAACCGCTCGGGAAGCGGGGTAGTTCCGTATGTTCGCGCAACTTGCAATCCCGATCCTGATTCTTGGATTAGACGTTTCTTAGATTGGTGGATTGACCGTGATTCAGGATTTCCGATTCCCGAGCGGGATGGAAAGCTCAGATATTTTTTAAGAGTCAAAAACGAATTCTACTTCGCGGATTC
>NZ_NPEF01000230.1 GCF_002811955.1 Leptospira ellisii | reverse complement strand
GATTCCAGAACCTCTTTTCATTTTCCGGACACGGAAACCGGTTTGCAGGATTTGCTCCGCACATTCACGGAGAACTGCCGATCTGCGGTTCGTTCCTTTTGGTGAATGTAAAAACGAAAGATCCGGCTCAAAATGAAAAAACGACCCGCCGCAATTGTCGAATTAAAAAGAAATCATATACTTGCTCTTAACTATGAAAAAAATATTCGTTTACAACCGGCCTGCGTTTCGACCGTTTCTTTGGTGTTCGATCGCGGTCGGACTGGGTTGTCTACTCCTTTTACCTCCTTATTATTTCGTAAGGACGCGAATTCTAAATTCGGAACGGATCTGGGAAGAATTCTCCTTCGAATTTTTTGGCGCCGCGGCTTTGGAATTTTTCATCTTCTGGTTCGCTTTGTTTCTTCTTTGGTCCGGACTCAGACGTTTGACCAAAATCGAACGGATTTTCGTCGATCCAGAATTTATTTCCTTTGCGGGCGGTCTTTTCCTTTCCTCCGGAAAGCGGTTTTACACGGGAGGTTGGATCAAAATTCCCCTTTCGAAGGATTTCAGATTTCGAGCTGTAAAGGACGGTTTTTTAAAAGGCGTAGGTTTTTATCTCGATTTTCCCGTGGACGGAGGTCGGCATTCTTATTTGATTGCGGA
Source organism: Leptospira ellisii (assembly GCF_002811955.1). Lineage (GTDB taxonomy): Bacteria > Spirochaetota > Leptospiria > Leptospirales > Leptospiraceae > Leptospira > Leptospira ellisii. The sequence goes on along the minus strand of NZ_NPEF01000230.1, from coordinate 5,274 downwards.
ACATTGCGGAAACCCGTTCCGTTTGGCTGGAAGAATCAACGCCGTTTTGGAAGAATGCGGTTCTTTTGCAAGAACGGTTCATATGTCAAAACCTTTGGAAAAACGATTCCATAAGAAAAAAGGAAAGAAGGAAACGGCGAATGCCGTGCGGAAGAAGGCGGCTTCCTCTAAAAACAGGGTTTGATTCCGAACGAGATCCCTACTTCGGATCGGAAGGGGAGTTCCTACGTTTGGTAGAGGCCTTTTTTTTCGATGTAGTCCCGCAGATTTGCGGGAACTCCCGAAGTTTCCCTGGCGGAGATCTTAAATTCACGACGTAATTCCGTCGAACTTACGGGCAGAAGGGGGTTTTTCAAAAACGAGAACTTCGAGGAAACCGCTCGGAGGTCGGGATTTTCAGGAATCGTTTCCGAGGTCCTGCGAAATACACAGACCGTTTTCACCGAATCCAGGATTTTTTTCCAATCCTTCCATTCGTGAAAATTGGAATAGTTGTCCTCTCCGATCAAAAGATAAAACTCCCGCTCCGGGTAGGAACTCCTCAATTCCTCCAAGGTTCGGATCGTGTAACTCGGACCTTCTCGCTTTAGCTCCAAATCCAGAATCGAGATATTTTCCTCGAAGTCCGAGACAAAAATATGCAACATCTCTAATATAGTTTCCGGAGAGGAGTTTTTTTCCCCCTTGAGCGGATTCTGAAGATTGGGAACGATGAACACCTCCTTACATTCGGGGAATTCCAGAAAGAAGGAGCGCAGAATTCCGGCGTGGCCGAAATGAGGAGGATCGAAACTTCCTCCGAAAATCCCGGTCGGAATTTTGACCGAATCGATCATGCCTCAACCCCGGATTTGTCCGTTTCCGCTAACGTAGGTCGTGGTGGTCGTAAGATGAACGAGTCCCATCGGTCCTCTCACGTGCAATTTCCCCGTGGAAATTCCCACTTCGGCTCCGAGCCCGAATTCCCCTCCGTCGTGAAAACGGGTGGAACAGTTGACGAAAAGCGCCGCAGAGTCGAGAGAATCCACGAACGTTTTCGCGGTGCTCAGATCCTCCGTGACGATCGCTTCCGTATGACCCGAAGACGTTTTTTCTATAAAGGCGAAGGCTTCTTCCAAAGAGGAAACTGTTTTAACGGAAAGTCTGAGATCCAGAAATTCCTCCAGATAATCCGCCTCCTTTGCGGGTTTGCCTTTCGGAAATAAGGCGAGCGCCGGAGCGTCTAACAGTAATTCGACGCCTTCCTCGGCCAGGGCTTCGAGCAACTCTTTGCGGAACGGATAACCGGTATGAAGGATCAGATTTTCCGTAGCGTTGCAGACGCCGGGTCTTTGCACCTTGGAATTGATCGCGATGGGAATCACCTTTTCGGGATCCGCGTCCTGATCGATGTAAAGGTTACAAACGCCTTTATCGTGTTTGACGACGGGGATTTTGGAATTCTCCGATACGAATCTAATCAAACCTTCTCCGCCTCTCGGAACCACGATGTCGATGGCGGACGTTTGTTGAAAGAAGGGAAGCATGAAGGAACGATCGGTTTTGTCGACGAAAGTGACCGCGGCGGGATCGATCCCTTCCTGAATTAGAATTTCATGAAATAGTTTCACTAAAATCTCGTTGGAACGGAACGCCTCGCTTCCTCCGCGAAGGATACAAGCGTTCCCCGACTTGAAAGACAACGCACCTACGTCGATGGTGACGTTGGGTCGGGATTCGTAAATGACCATCACAACTCCGAGAGGAACGCGTTTGGTGGACAATTCTAGTCCGTTCGGAAGCGTCAAACCGCGGACGACTTCTCCTATCGGATCGGGCAACGAGGCGATTTCGCGCACCGCGGCCGCCATCGCGTCGATTCTTTTGTCGTTTAACAAAAGCCGGTCCATCAGCGCGGAGGAAAGATTTTTCTCGCGGCCTTCCTTAAGGTCCATCTCGTTCGCCGCGAGGATCTCCTTCCGTCTTTTTCCGAGAAGCTCCGCCAAATCCAGGAGAATTCTGTTCTTCTTGGAGGACGGAAGAACCTTCAAGGAGCGGGAGGCTTTTTTGGCCTTTGAACAAAGGGTTTCTACGTATTCCGATTCTTTCATTGGGAATTTCCTCCGTTTCCGCTGCGGTTTTTGCGTATGATTTCCTTGATTTCCTCTTCCGAAAAAATACGATTCCCCGAAGGAGCGACTAACGTGCCGATTTCGTTTTTATCGAGGAATTCGCGGATGACGTGCATCTTTTTGCCGTTTAGGATCGCCGTGGGAACTCCCGCTTCCGAAAGTAAACCGGCCGATTTCAATTTGGTGAACATTCCTCCGGTTCCTGGACCGCTCGGGCCGCCCGCCAAATCCATGTCCTCTTGTTTGACTTCCCGCAAAAATGGAACCGTATTTCCTTCCTTTAAAAAACCGTCCACTCCTGTGAGAATGATCAGAAGATCCGCTTCGACAAGAAGACTTACCAATGCGGAGAGCATGTCGTTGTCTCCGAATTTGACCTCTTCCGTGGCGACCGAATCGTTTTCGTTGACGACGGGAAGAATTCCCCAGCGCAACAACTGAGTGAAGGTGTTTTTGAGATTCTTATATCCCTCCTTGGATTCGAGGTCTAAAACCCCGAATAGGATCTGGGCGATGCTCAGATTGACCTTCGAAAAAAAACTGTCGTATAGATTGACGAGCCTGTTTTGTCCCATGGCGGCCAAGGCCTGTTTTTCGGAAAGGGAATCCCCGGAGGAGATGGAGGAGGGAAGTTCGCTTAACAAAAGTTTTCCCCGCGCGATCGCTCCGGAGGACACGAGAATGACCTCCTTTCCCGCGTCGCGCAGATGACGTATGTCGCTTACCAATTGGAATAGAAAGTCGTTCACTTCGGATTCGGGCCCTGAAAGTCGCGCCGATCCGACCTTGATGACGATTTTTTCCGCGTCGCGTATCCTTTCGGAAAATGTGTGCCGTTCCATAAACGTCGATTTCATATCGGTTCGTCCTGCGCTGGCTCCTCCTGCGTCGATTTGGATTCCTTGGGATGCAGCACCTTTTCGATTTCTGCTTTGAAGAAGGTTTCATCCATCGCTTCCAACAAAGTTTCCAAATTGGTTCCGCGGTCCGCGGAAATGGCGAGAACGGTTCCCAAGTGTTTCACTTTGGAGATCAGATCCTCGGTGAAAGTCGGATCGTCCCATACGTCGATCTTGTTTAATACCACGAGATAGGGGCGTTCCAAAAGTTCGGGGTTGTAAGTGGAAAGTTCGTTCTGTAACATCTTAAAGTCCTCTTCTATGTCGAGGGAAGAGGCGTCGAAAAGATATACGATTCCTTTAACGCGTTCGATATGACGCAGAAAGGAAAGGCCGAGTCCGATTCCCATACTCGCGCCTTCGATGATCCCAGGAATGTCGGCGACGGTGAATCGGAAGATATCTCCTCTTCGTTTAACAACGCCGAGGTTCGGAGAAAGTGTGGTGAACGCATAACCCGCGATCTTGGGATGTGCGTCCGTTATTTTCGAAATCAGGGTAGATTTTCCGGCGTTGGGAAGTCCCACGATTCCCACGTCCGCCAGCAGTTTTAAGGAAAGACGGAGGAATTTGTATTCTCCCGCTTCTCCCGGCTGCGCGAAGCGGGGGGTTTGGTTCGTGGAGGATTTGAAGTGTGTGTTTCCTTTGCCGCCGCGCCCGCCTTTTGCGACCACGAATTCCTGGGATTCCGAGACGAAATCGAAAAGAAGATCCCCCGTTTCCTCGTCGTAGATCTGGGTTCCGAGAGGCACGAACAAAGTCAGGTCCTCGCCTTTTTTTCCGGAACAATTGTCTCCGACTCCTGGAAAACCGGCTTCCGCCTTGAACTTGCGTTTGGAAAGATATTTGTCCAACGTATACATCGAAAGGTTGGGGCGAAGAATCACGTTCCCGCCGATTCCTCCGTCCCCTCCGTCCGGTCCGCCGAACTCCACGTATTTTTCCCTGCGAAAATGCACGGAACCGGCTCCGCCGTGGCCGGCATTCACTTCGATGGCGATTTCGTCTACAAAGGATTCCATGGATTTTGAATATTCTAAATTTTGAAACTACCTGAAAAAGAAAAACCGCAGAGTCCGGACCCAGAAACGGGCAGGAGACTGCGGTTCATCCGGTTTCGGTTAAACTATGAAGGGTTATTCCGGGTAAACGGAAACCTGCATTTTCAATTTGGAAACCATCTCGAACTTTACTTTTCCGGTAACGAGAGCGAAAAGGGTATGATCTTTTCCCAAACCTACGTTATTGCCGGGACGGAATTTGGTTCCTCTTTGGCGAACGAGGATGTTTCCGGCGAGAACGGATTCTCCTCCGAAACGTTTTACTCCGAGTCTCTGGGAATTGGAATCCCGGCCGTTTTTAGAGGATCCGCCACCTTTTTTATGTGCCATTTTCAGGTACTCCTATCAGTTCAATTTCTTTCGGATATTGGCGTTTCAGATTTTTTAAACCGGAAAGAACCAAATCAAAACTTGTATGAATCAATGCGTCATTTTCAGAGGGTAGAACTTCGAACCGCAGATATCCGTCTCGAATTTCGGCGGGTTTCACTTTGCCGGATTGGAGTAGGAACAGATATAAGGTCTGAACCAAAACCGAAACGGCAGAGCAGAGAAGATTCTCGCCCTTTTTTCCCAAGGAAGCGGAAGAATGTCCTTCGCTTTCCAAGGAAGAATACGATTCTCCTTGAAGGGTAATCCGAACCCGGATCACACCGCGGAGAGGGAAACTACCTTCACTTTCTGGAGTTTTTGTCTGTGTCCCCAGGATTTCTGATAGTTCTTTCTTCTTTTGTAGACGTATGCATGAATTTTATCGCCTTTTACGTCTTCGAGAACTTTCAGAGAAACACGAGCCGTTTTGAGCTCGGGTTGGCCGATATGAACCTTATTGCTGGATTCCGCGAAAAGAAGAACTTTTGCGTCAAAGGATTCCCCAGCGTTTTTGCCGGTTTTTTCGGTCAGGAATTCCTGATCCTGGGTCACCTTGTATTGTCTGTTTCCAACTGAAATAATAGCGTACATATAGATCCGGCCTATGGAAAGTCGTTTTCAACCAATCTGGTCGACCTGGCCTGTAGGTCAAGGGGAAAATGCGGAATCGACTTGTTTGCGAGTTTTGAGGATCGGATTTGCTGATTCGAGGTTTCCGTCCGTTTGCGCCGAATCTTTGTGATTCGAGAAATCAGGGTAAGGTTCTAAAATGCGGCTTTCTTGTAGGCGTGAAATTTTGCTGGGAGAGCAAATCGTGTGGGAACTCACACC
>NZ_NPEF01000023.1:17500-27031 GCF_002811955.1 Leptospira ellisii | reverse complement strand
TTTTTGCATCCAGCTTTCCGTTCCTGGTTCCTTCTCCGAATTCGAATGGAGTTCCGACTTTTTATTTTCCCGATTCTGCTTGTCCCGTTCGTATTGCGTCAGGTTCGCGTCTTCGGCTCTGGGGAACGCGTCGGGAGAAACGGTCTTTTTGACGTTTTTAGGATTTTCGTCCCAGTCGACCCGGATAATACAAGAGGTCGTCGTTATCTGCAACACTGTCGCCGCCGTCAAAAGTAGAATCGGAACGAATTTGAAACGCATGGTTTTGTCGGGTGTCGGACCTTCCCCTCTCTTTAATCTATTCTAAAGTCCCAAAAAAACCAGTCAAAAATACGAAGGAAAGTTGCTGAATTTTTCCAAGTTTTTGCCTGTTTTATAAAATGAATTAACGGTACATCGGAACGGAAATAAATTTCAAAAACCCGGAAAGGAATGGAAAAAGAATCGATTTCACGATTCGAAGGAAAAGACTGAATCCCAAGATGAGAATTTGGCTTTTTCTGATTTGGATCGGATTCGTTTTGTCCTGTGCGTCCGCCGGTTCGGAAGGGGACGTCGTTTTAAAAAGTGTCGCACGACGTTCCGTTCCGAAACAACTGGATCGAACTCCTTTCGAAGGATTTCCGATCGTTTTACCCGAAGAAGCCGGTTTGGATTCCGCGCCTTTGGCTAAACTTTCCAAAACGATCCGTGAAGAAGGAATCGAGGTTCGCTCTCTTTTGATCTTAAAAGACGGCAAGTTGGCGATGGAACGTTATGCGGGGGGAGTCACTCGCGGACACAATCACAGCGTTTATTCGGTCACGAAAACCGTGACTTCCACGCTGCTCGGAATCCTCAATTTCGAAGGGGCTTTGAAAACCGTGGACGAACCCGTTATGGATTCTTTGCGTTCTCTCGGAAATCTTCCGTTTCCCCTTTTGGAAGGAAAGGAGTCGTTGCGGTTGAAGGACGTTCTTCATATGGCTTCCGGGATGCGCTGGTCGGAGTTCCCCGAACGCGAGGATATACGCACCGCGGAAGATCCGCTCGTCATCGCGCTTCTTCCCGAAGTGAAGGATAAACCGGGAACGAAATTCGATTACAGCAACGGAGATTCGCAACTCGCCGCGGCGGTTCTGGAGAATAAGGCGGGGACCACCTTACTCAAGTTCGCCGAAAAAACACTCTTCGAATGGCTCGGCTTCGAAGGATACGAATGGTATACTTCCCCTTCCGGAAGACAAACCGCGGGTTTCGGCCTTCGTTTACGACCGATCGACATGTTGAAGTTGGGAGTTCTTTATCTGGATAACGGAACGTTTCGAGGTAAGAAGATCGTAAAATCCGAATGGATCCGTCAAGCGATCCGTCCCGGGGCGATGCAGAATTACGGCTACCAACTTTGGACGCATCAGTTCGAAGGTAAAAAGACGTTTATGGCCAATGGAAAGGGAAGTCAGTTCGTTTACGTGATTCCTCATCGCAGGATGGTGATCGTCGTCACTTCAGCGATCTGGGATAAACCGATTCATTTTTTATTGGATAAAATCCTGGCGAGCGTTCAGGAATCTTTGGCTTCCAAGGACAAGAAAAAAAATCCGGAAAAAGAGTCGGAGTTCCTACATGAAATGCACGAGGCTTCGGCGACGATCGGGAACGCTGCGCTTTGGAAGGATCTGGACGAACCGCACTTGATCATTTCCCGTCCTTGATCTCTTTTTAGGGGAGTTCCTACGTTCTATCTTGTGCTTTCGGATTTTTCACGAGGGAATCGAGGTCGTTCCTAAACCGATCGTTTCCGTTTATCGGGTCATTAGCCCGTCGAGAAGCGTCTTCAGAACGGCCTTGAGTGCGGGAACTCTTTCCTCTTCGATCCGTTCCAAAACGATTCTCGGATGATGAAATGCCGCGGTCCCTTCGAAGAGAATTTTCGCCCCTTCCCGGGAGTCGGCGCAGCGGAATCGACCGGATTCCATTCCCTTGGAGACCAGTTTCTCCAGAAGTCGGAACATCGTCGTCAGATGATTTACCACGAAAGGTCTCGTTTTTTCGGAGGAGAGATTAAAAGCGCCGAAAAGTTTCGGGTCGGAAAGCACCTTTTCGCGTTTCATGGAATGCAGCGTGAGAAACCATTCGGTGAGGACTGAATCGACCGGTTCTTCCTTGTCGGAAATCCGCTCCAAAGTACGGTCGATTCGATCCAGCCAACGTTTGGAGACCTCGTCCAAGAGAGCCTGTTTATCCAGAAATAATTTATATAACGCCGCGTGACTGACGTTTAGGTCCCTCGCGATGTCGGTCAACTTAAGACGCTCGACTCCGTTTCTACGGATTTCGTCCTCGGCGGCGTCGAGGGTTTTGTTATACAATTCTTCCGGAGTTAAGCCCGTGCGAGGCATATTTCATTTGGCCACCGTCTGCATTTGAAAAGCCGGATAACGTTCTCCCTGGAACGATCCTTCCGGAAACGAATCGGAGATCCGTCTTAATTCTTCGGAAGTAAAGTTCACCGAAAGCGATCCCAAATTCTCCTGTAAACTGTCGATCCTCGTCGAACCTATCAAAGGTACGATATCGTTCCCCTGATGAAGCACCCAAGCGATCGCAAGTTGTGCGGGCGTGCAGCCTTTTTCCTTTGCGAGTTCTTGAAGCACATTGACCCGCTCCAGGTTGGATTCAAGGTTTTTTCCCATAAAGCGGGGAGAATGCGTTCTAAAATCTCCCGTTCCCAATCCTCCGGTGATCCTTCCCGAAAGAAGTCCTCTTGAAAGGACTCCGTAGGCTACGATTCCGATGCCAAGTTCTCTGGCGGTCGCGAGAATCTCCTTTTCGATCAATCTGGTGGCGAGGGAATATTCGATCTCCAATGCGGTGACCGGATGAATCTTATGCGCCTTTCGTATATTTTCGGGGGAAGCTTCGGAAAGTCCGAGATATCGGACCTTTCCCTCTTCGATCAGTTCTTTGATCGCTCCGATGGTCTCTTCTATGGGAATCGTCGGATCAACGCGGGACGGTTGGTAGATATCGATCGCTTCCACTCCTAATCGCACAAGAGAATAGGCCGCGAAGTTTTTTACAGCATTGGGTCGCGCATCGTATCCGCTGAATCCTCCGCTCGGCGTTCGCATGGCGCCGAATTTGACGCTAATCAACGGTTTTTGCGGAACGTTTCTCAATGCCTCCGCGATCAGAAGTTCGTTGTGACCGATTCCGTAAAAATCTCCCGTGTTGAGCAGATTGATTCCGGAGTCGAGAGCCGCATGAATCGTCCGAATACTTTCCGCACGATTCCGGGTCTCTTTGGTTCCGTAGAAGTCCGACATGCCCATGCAGCCGAGGCCGACTTGGGAAACCAGCGGACCGTTTTTTCCTAAGGATTTTTGTTTCATTAGATTCTCCTTTAGTTACAAATAACAAAATATGTAATTTGTAACTAAAGGATCAAGAACTTTCTTGTGAAACAGGGAATTAGGTGTTCCTACATTTTTGTCCTACATAAGTGAATTCTGTCTCATTTAAGGAAGAGGCCCCGTGATATAACGAACGACCGAAGGGCTTGGTGGGAAATTGCGGGAACTCCCCCGTGCAGAGGGTCGAAGAATTCCCACAATTTTGGCAGGCCAATCGTAAGCACGATTGGCCTGCTTCCCGAGGAGTTCCTACATCGACCTTCTTCGGGAGAATTTCGATCTTAAACAAAAGGGCCACTGGTCGCGTTCGAAAGTTTCGTCGTTATACCTTCGCTTTCGATTCCAAAACTCGAATCGCTGCCGCCTTTCTTCTGTTTTGCGCGGTCTCCCGGCTACTTCTCACTTTTTCCACAAGATGAGAGGTCGCCGTGGTCGGATGACCGGAGGTAAACGGGGGAGCGGGGTTGTATTCGATCATCAGTTGGATTTCTTCCGCCTGTTCGGTTCCGAAAAATTCCGCGGTTAAAAAAAGCGCGAAATCGATTCCCGCCGTAACTCCGCCGCCCGTGATTCGATTTCGGTCCTTGACAAAACGTTCTCCCGAAATCTGAATCGGAAATAATTTTAAGACATCCAAAGACAACCAATGTGTCGTCGCCTTATAACCGTCCAAAAGTCCGGCCGCGGCGAGCACCAGAGAACCCGTGCAAACGGAGGTGATATAGCGCGAATCTTCCGCTTTTTTCCGAAGAAATTGAAGCACTTCTTGATCTTCCATAAGATGAGTCGTACCCGAACCTCCCGGAACCAAAAGTATATCGAGTTTCGGACAACGTTTAAAATCATAATCGGGAAGAAATTTCATTCCGGACTCGGTCAAGATCGGATCCATATTCTGCGCAAAAAGAAAAACTTTCGCTTTGGGGATTCTGGAAAAAACCTCGAAGGGACCTGTGAAATCGAGTTGAGTTACTCCTGGAAAAATGAAAATTCCTATGGAAAAAGATGAATCGGACATAGCCGGAAGAGCGTGTCATTTTTTTCGGGAACTTACAAGTCATTTTTATTCCGAAGGAACGAACGATTCGGAGAAGGAACCAGGAACGGAAAGCTGGATGCAAAAAGGCGGGGGTATTAAAAACTGAGTCCGTGGACAAGGATCGATATTTATTTTTGGACGTGGGCGATACGATTCTTCATTTGAAGAAGGCGGCGGGGGAAACTTATTCGGAAATTCTTCTGGAAGCCGGGCTAAAAGAGGAAGACGACGGCGCGGGTACTTTCCGTAAGGCGTTTTCGGAATCTTGGGATCGTATGAATGAAAACGCACCTCCCGATCATAGGGATAAGTATCGGCATCATCCGGGAGGTACCCCGGGCTGGTGGAAAGAACTTCTTTCCGATTTTTTAAGTCGTATTCCCGGGGCCGTCCCTTTGGAAAACGCGTTTCCGGTCATCTATCATCGTTTCGCCGATCCGGAACTTTGGGATATAGACCCCGGTTTTTGGGAGCTGCAAACGTTCTGCGAAAACAACGGCTGGGGGTTGGGGGTCATCTCCAACTGGGATCATCGCCTTCGTTCCCTTCTGCAGGCGAAAAATATATTAGAATATTTTAATCCCGTTATAGTGAGCGCCGAATTCGGCTACGAAAAACCCTCTCCGAAAATTTTCGAGGAGGCGATGCGTTTGGTCGGTCTTTCGGGAGAATCGCTCGTGTATTGCGGAGACAAATACGAATTCGACGTCGTCGTTCCGAAACGTCTCGGTTGGAGATCGTATCTGAAAAAGGAGGAGGGGGATATCCGTTCCCTTTCGGAATTGATTCCGCTCCTTTAAGGATCGGTTTTATCCGGATCAAATTTAAGAAAATCTTGTTTTTCTAATGTTTACGATTCGCTTTCCCCTTTCGGAGCCGAAGATTTTTTTCCGAACCCGGAAAGAATTCCGGGGGCAGCCAGAGACGTAAACCAGCCCGCCAAAAGCTCCGAATCCCAGTCTATGTCCCTGCGGATAAGGTGAGAGATCAACCCTAGAACCGCGCCGGAAAGATAATGCGACACGAATTCGTAGGGATACGTTTTATGGGCGTATCGTTCGCGGAGAAGCGCGTGAGTGCGATACGATTCCGCAGCCAAAAAATCCTGCAGTTTGGAGTGGAATTCCGACGGAATCGACTGTCCGAAAATTCTTCGATAGAAATCTCGATTTTTCCTTACGTTTTCGAACAGATAAAACGTAAGCGGTTTGCCGTCGGAAAGAAGAGTCGATGGATCCAGCTCTTCGACGGTTTCCCTCGATTCCAAAAAAACATACCGGAACGACTTCCAAAGCAGTTCGTCCTTACCCGTAAAATAACCGTAGAAGTTCGCGCGGGTCATTCCAGCCGCGTCCGACACTTCCCCGACGGTTATTTCGGAATAATCCTTCGCCATAAACAGACGCAGGAAACTTTCTATCAGCGACGCGTAGTTTTTTTCGATCTTGTCGGACATGGAAATTTGACACCTGTATAATTTTACCGGATTCAAAAACTTTTTTCCGGAATACGCATTCGATCCGTGGAAAGGAGCGTATTCGTATGAAACTATATACGATCGTTTTTGCGATTTTCTTTTTCGCTTCGTGCGGCGATTTTTCCCTTCAGCGAGGCGGCTTTTACGCGGATAAAAACGCCGAAACTCTCGCGGCCTACCGAAGATTCCTTCCAGAAAGTCTGAAGTGGAAAAACGGAGAAACTCCTCGGGAGGAATATCTGTCTTGGAAGGGATTTAACGTACATCTCGACCGTTATCCCAATCCGAATTCCGATTGTAAAACGATCGTGATCCACGGCGGAGGAGGGAACGGCCGCGTTCTCGGACCTATGGCGAAAATCGTTTTCGATTCCGGATGCGAGGTGGTCGCGCCGGATCTTCCCGGTTTCGGTTTAACGGAAACGCCGAAGGATTTCAAAATGGACTATTCCGAATGGGTTCTTTTGTTAAACGACTTGGTGGATGCCGAACGCAAACCGGGGCAAAGGTTGTATCTTTTCGGGCTCAGCATAGGAGGCATGCTCGCGTATCAGACCGTGGCCCAGAACGGAAACGTGGACGGATTGATCGTCACCACGCTCGCGGATCTGAGAAAAACGGAGGTTCAAGACGCGGTTTCGATCCATCCTATTCTACGAATATTAGGAATTCCTTTAACGTCTTGGTTTTCCTACGTCACGGACGATCTTTTCGTTCCGATCCGATTTTTGAGCAAGATGAACCTGATCACCAACGATCCGGATTTCTCCCGCGTTTTCGAAACGGATCCGTATGCGGGAGGAGGTCGAGTGAAGTTCCGTTGGCTTCGGACCGCTTCCGAATTTTCGCCCAAAACGGAGCCGCAGCTTTTCCGCGTTTGCCCCGTTCTTCTACTTCATCCGGCAAACGATCCTTGGACGCCGTTCGAGATCAGCAGGCCGTTTTTCGACGCGATCGCCGGTCCGAAAAAGGCGGTTCTTCTCGACGGAGCCGGGCATTTCCCTTACGAGGAGCCGGGGCTCGGTATTCTGAAGAAAGAAATACGAAAACTATTATATTCAAAAAAATAAATCTTTTCTCGGAGTCGGAACGATTCCGACTTTTACCTTTTCGCCCGGGTCCGATTCCGCCGATGAAATCCGGATTTAAGACGCGGATTCGACGATTTGCGGAGACGTCTTTGATGCCCGGATTCGGGCCGGTTTTTCCCGCACGGATCGTTATGACGAAAAACGGAGACGCGCGGAGAATTCTTCTTGAGGAAGGATCTTCGATTCGATATCGAAGACGGAACGGACCTACGAGCGTCCGGAGATTACCTCGAACCGAAAGGTTCGACTAGAGCAAGAAGGTCTTATGACTCGAATCACGTCCGACTTCAACCAAGCCCGTTTCCGGCGCGATGACCGCATCGGACATTACGAAAGTTGGTTCGTCCGCGGCAATCATCCGTCCGAACGAAGGGCGGTTTGGATCCGTTACACGATTTTTTCGCCCAAGGAAAAACCCGAGAACGCGATCGGAGAACTTTGGGCGATCTACTTCGACGGCGAAAAAAACACGCATGCGGTTTCCAAGTCGGAATTCCCGATCGACGTCTGCACGTTCGGTTACGCGCCTTTGTCCGTTAAGATAGGAGGTTCCGAACTTTCCGATTCGCATTTGATCGGTAAGGCGGGAAATACGAAAGGCGAAGATAATTTTTTTTGGGACCTGAAACTTTCCGGCGGGAGTGCGCCTTTGTTTCTTTTCCCGGAGAATTTATACGAAGGGAATTTCCCCAAAGCCAAGGTTCTTGTGGGAAATCCGCTCGTCCGTATTTCCGGTAAACTTACGTTAGGCGGTCAAGAAATAAGGATCTCCGATTGGACGGGAAGCCACAATCATAACTGGGGTTCCAAACATACCGATCGATACGCTTGGGGACAGGTGGCCGGTTTTGACGGGGAATCGGATTCCTTTCTGGAGTTGGCGACCGCCAATCTTAAGATCGGTCCGTTTTGGACTCCTTCCATCACTCCGATCGTTTTGCGTTTCCGCGGAAGGGATTACAAACTCAATCGTCCTCTGAAAAGTTTCGGTAGAGCGGAATACGGTTATTTCGATTGGAGTTTTTCGGCCTCCTCCGAAGAGATAAAACTCGAAGGTCGGATCCGCGCGGAACGCGGCGACTTCGCCTGTCTTAGATACCGGAATCCTCCCGGCGGTTGGAAGTATTGTCTGAACAGCAAGATTGCGGACGCGGAACTTTCCCTAAAACGGAACGAGGACGCCTCTTATCTGAGACTTTTTTCCTCGGGCAAGGCCGCGTTCGAAATTCTGACGGACGACGCTTCGCACGGATTGGAACCGGAGGCGTAATTGGAGACGGTTAATATAGTATAAAATTATAAATTACTAAAGTTTGTTCCTTATTTCGCGGGCTCTTCCTTTTTGCGGCCGGAGCGGATTCTCCCTAAAAAGATCGTCCCAGATACGAAAAAACCCGCGAGCAACGTGAGGGAATCGATCTTTTCGGACAACAGAAGCGCCGAAAAAAGGAAGGTCAAAAACGGCTGAATCAGCTGAATCTGTCCCACTTTTCCGATTCCGCTCATGGCAAGTCCTTTGTACCAGGCGAAAAATCCGAGGAACATGCTGAACACGCCCGTGTATAAAAATCCCAACCAAGCCGACGCCGGGGCCTGTAACGATTCGACCCGAAACGTTAGCGCGCTCGCCGAAATCGAAACCGGAAGCGATATTACTAAGGACCAGGATATTACCTTCCATCCTCCGTGTTTCTTGGACAATCTTCCGCCTTCCGCGTAACCGATCGCAGCGGACAATACAGCAAGCAAAAGGAACAAATCCCCCGTTTTTAATTCGGCTTTCCCGTTCCAGAGGGAATAAAGCACGACTAACGCGGATCCGAGCGTTCCGGCGATCCAAAACAATACCGTTTGCGATTCTTGCGCGATCCAAACTCCTGCGGCCGCAGTCGCCAAAGGAAGAATTCCGGTGATCACTCCTCCGTGAGAAGAGGGAACGTGTTGCATCGCGTATGCGGAAAAGACCGGAAACCCTACGACCACTCCCAAGGATACCACGAGTAGACGAGGAAACAAACGAATCGGTAGGATCGGAGATCCGGTGAAGAACAACGTTACGACGGCGAGAATTCCTGCGACGACCGCTCTTCCTAATCCTACGAAAAGAGGATCCATATATCCCACCGTAAATTTTGTGGCGGGCAAAGTAAGGCTGAAAATAAAAACTCCGATCAAACCCCAAAGTAAACCCATGTCCCCTCCCTGTTTATAAAACGACCTGTACCGTTCGTTCCGTATATCGAATGATTTGCGAATTCGAGTTGCTAAAATTTCGATTCGAAAATAGACCGATTTGAAAGCAAATCGTGTGAGACTTTAAAAAATGATAAGAACGATACGGAAGACAATCGCAAAACGGAAGTTACGGATCGTTTCTTTTTTATTTTGTGCTCTTGCAGTTTTGATCCAATGTAAACCCGATTCGGAGGCGAGCTCGAAAGGCGGTTCGGAAGACGAGGCGTTGCTCGGTCTTTCCTGGTTCGTATTTGCGCCGATCGAAACGCAATTGTTCGGAACTTGGATTCAATC
>NZ_NPEF01000023.1:10000-12500 GCF_002811955.1 Leptospira ellisii | reverse complement strand
ACGTTTCCCATCGAAAGTCCGAACAACGACATGATTATGGAATACAGTCATTACATTCTCGGAGAACCGAAACGTTCTCCTCAGGAATGTAAGGATACGGATGCGACTTTCGCGATGCCGCTCAAAGCGGTGATCCGACTGATCATCAAAGAAACCGGAGAAATCCGCGAACAAACGGTTTACATGGGCGATCTTCCCGTAATGACCGAGCAGGGAACTTTCATCATCAACGGTGCGGAGCGCGTAGTCGTTTCGCAGCTTCACCGTTCTCCCGGTATTTTCTTTTCCTACGATATGGAAAGAGACGTCTTCTCCGCTAGAGTGATTCCTTATAGAGGTTCCTGGTTGGAATTCGAGATGGACAACAAGGGAATCCTGATCGCGAAGATCGACAGAAAGAAAAAATTTCCGGCGACGCTGCTGATCAAATCCCTCGGAAACGGAACCAACGAAGAGGTTCTTCGTCTGTTCTACGGCTCCAAAAAGGAAAAAATCGCGGGCGCTACTTCCAAAGATCTCAAAAAAATTCTCGGAAGAAGAACCATCAACGATATCATCAATATGGAAACCGGAGAGGTAATGCTCGAAGCCGGTTCCAAAATCAACGAGGATAACATCTCCATCCTGAAGGAGATGAAAGTAAAAGAAGTCGAGTTGATCGAATTCCCGAAAGGAAAAGACAATCCGATTCTCATCAACGCTCTGGAAAAAGACGGGGTGAACGACTACGAGGATGCGATCCTTAAGTTCCATTCCCTCATGCGTCAGGGCGAACCTTCCACGATCGAAAACGCGACGACGGAATTGACCCGTCTTTTCTTCTCTCCGAAAACTTTCGATCTCGGAGACGTGGGTCGTTATAAGATCAATTCCAAGTTCGAATTCAACAATCCGAAGGAATTCTCCGGTGAAAAAGCCCGCGTCCTAAGACCGGCCGATATCATCGAAACCGTTCGTTACATTCTGAATCTTTTCTCCGAAACGGAGAATTATTATCCGGACGATATCGATCACCTTGGGAATAGAAGGATCCGTTCCGTTGGGGAATTGATCTCCAATCAACTCAAGACCGGATTCTCCAGAGTGGAACGAGTGATCAAAGAAAGAATGACGGTTCAGGAGATCGAAACACAAACTCCTCAACTTCTCATTTCGATCAAACCGATCACCGCCGTGATCAACGAATTTTTCGGTTCTTCTCAACTTTCTCAGTTTATGGATCAGACTAACCCTCTCGCGGAGCTGACTCACAAACGGAGATTGAACGCACTCGGCCCCGGAGGTCTTTCCAGAGACAGAGCGGGTATGGAAGTGCGGGACGTTCACTATTCTCACTACGGTAGAATGTGTCCGATCGAAACTCCGGAAGGTCCGAACATCGGTCTGATTCTTTCCATGTCTTCGTACGCTCGCGTAAACGACTACGGATTCTTGGAAACTCCTTACAGAACCGTGAAGAACGGAAAAGTCACCGGTCAGATCGAACACCTTACCGCCGACAAAGAAGAATATCATTACATCGCGCAAGCATCCGGTGTGATCGACGAAAAGGGCGAACTCAAAAACAAACTGATCTCCACTCGTCACAGAGGGGACTTCCCTTTCCGTAACCCGAGCGAAATCCAGTATATGGATCTTACTCCGCTGCAGGTGGTTTCGGTTTCCACTGCATTGATTCCGTTCCTCGAACACGATGACGCGAACCGCGCACTCATGGGTTCCAACATGCAACGTCAGGCGGTTCCTCTTCTTCGAGAAGAAGCTCCGTTCGTCGGAACCGGTATGGAAACCAGAGCCGCTTACGATTCCAGAATTTGTATCGTAAACAAACACGACGGTGTCGTGACTTCCGTGGATGCGGAACAGATCGTCGTGGAAAGAAAGGGCGGTAAGGAATCCGACACGTATCAACTTACGAAATTCAAAAAGACGAACCAAGGAACCTGTTTCAATCAGAAGCCGATCGTAGGAGTGGTTCACTCCGAGATCAACGGAAAGGTTTCCAAGGTTTCCAAAGAGAAAATCGAAGTCACCGGCGAAAACGGCGAACTGAAAGAATACGTTCTTCAAATCGGAAGCAAACAATATGCTCCGATCGTATCTTCGGGCGAAGAAGTAAAACGAGGATCCACTCTCGCAGGCCAAGTGGTCACGGGCGAGAAGTTGGACGAGATGGGAAATATCCTCGTTAAGGGTACGGTTCTTGCGGACGGTCCTGCGGTCGACAACGGAGTTCTCGCCCTCGGAAGAAACGTTCTCGCGGCGTTTATGCCTTGGGAAGGTTACAACTTCGAGGATGCGATTCTGATTTCCGAAAGAATCGTCCGTGACGACGTATTCTCCTCCATTCACATCGAAGAGTTCGAAATCCAAGCAAGAGAAACAAAGCTTGGACCGGAACAAATCACGCGCGATATTCCGAATCTTTCGGACAAAGCGTTCCGTGATCTGGATGAAACTGGAGTGATCCGCATCGGTGCGGAAGTAAAACCGGGAGACA
>NZ_NPEF01000023.1:0-2500 GCF_002811955.1 Leptospira ellisii | reverse complement strand
GTTATCCGAAATCCAATAAGCGAAAAGGAACGTTACGATGACGATCGCCGCAACGGTCAGATATCCGAGAGCGCCAATTTCGAATAACTCTTGTAAGGTGATTTTGAAACCTAAGAGGACGACGGAAAGGCGAAGCAACGTACGCGAAGCGAATCGGATTCCTGATAAAAGGGAATTTTTGATTCCGAAGCAGTTCGCGATCAAGATTCCACCCATCATACCGACGAACAGCGGGGAAATTGCCCCGTTTCCCGTTCGCAGAACGAGCTGTTTTGCGGCCCATCCGATTGCGGCGGCGAGAAGAATTCCCGAAACGAAACCTAATACGGGAATACCGGATCGAATTCGATCGTTCGAACCTTTGCCGAATTCTCCTAAAAACGAAACTACCCTTTCATAAATCGTGGGCATTTTTTTCTCCCTTCTCTTTCGGTATCGTAGGAGAAACGTGAATCCACTTACCGACCACGACTCTACGGTACGAGTCTTCGAAATTGCGCTCGAAAAACCGGATCGTCTCGTCGCTCGAATCGTGTCCTCCGATTCCCAAAATAGATAGATTCATTTTTTTTAATACTCCTAGATCGTTTTCCACATCGGCCCAACGGAGCGTTTTTAAAGGCCCTTCTCCGGAAGCGAAAACCCTTTGTAGATTGATTCCGAACTTCTCAAGTCGTCCGGACGGAACGGGGTAATGCAGGTCTCCGACGATTCCGTAGATTCTCTCCGAGAACGTATTTTCCGTTCTTTCCAGAATTTTTCGAAGCGTTTGATGACCGCACCCCGATACGAGTACGATTCCTTTTCCGAGCACATTAACGGCTAACGCCTGTTCGTCGACTCGACCCATAAACAGTCTTCTGGAAATCGGTCCTATACTCGCGATTCCGGGATACAACACCGTAGGTCCGTCGATACGCATCGGTGCGTTCCCCGGGTATGAAAGCGTTACGGGCGTGAATATTTTCTTTCCGCTCAAAACAATCTGCTCGTTGCCTAAGGAGAAGGTTCCGTTTCGTTCCCATTTTTTTCCGCCAACGTGATCGAAATGTAGGTGCGAAATGAAGATCGCGTCGATTTCCGAAAGTGAAATTCCGGACCGACTCATGTTGTGAAGAAGGGGTGAGGGATTCTCCTCGTTAGCGTTTTGTCCCGCGTCGAAAAGAATCGTAGTATGATCCGTCCGAATTAGATAGGAAACGCCCATCTCGCTTCGAAAGCCCGGCGCGGCATGCCAGTTGACGAGTGGCAGAATCGAAAGACGTTCTGTGCTTCCCAATTCGTAAGGGAGAATTCGAGTCGTCTTTTTTTCCTTCCATTCGGCTTCCACTTCCGCACGTTCGGTTTCGTGAAGAATCCAGTAAACGATCATGATCGCAACCGTCGCGGCTCCGAGAATACAAAACGAAATTCCGATCCGATTTAGATTGCGCCTCATGACGCGTTCCGCCGTTTCGAAAAGATAAGTTGTTTCGGTTTCATTCCGCGATCGTATCGCTAAAAAAGGAATCGGTCTTGAACGAATGGGCTGACGATTCACCCGCGGCGTTGGTTTCGTCGATTTAGGAAAAGAAAAAGAGAACCTGAAATCGATCGGGGTTTTTTGCGAAATCGGAAGGTGAGATTCCGAAGGAACGTCTGAAAATTCTGCTGAAATGCGCCTGATCGGAAAAGCCCCCTTCGTACGCGGCAGTCGTCAATTCGGGCCGATTGCGCAGCGAAAGAATCGCTTTTTGCGTTTTGAGCCAAAGTTTATAACCCGAAAAAGTGATTCCGGTTTCCTCGCGGAACAAATGCCGAAACCGACTCGGGGAAAGTCGCGCTTTCCGGGATAAGATCGACAAGGGAAGGTCTTCCTCGGATTCGGAAAGAAGTTTTACGCTTTCGGAAATTCTAAAATCGTTTATGACATGCGGTTTTTGTTCGTTTCGGGAAAGGAAGATTCGGGACCATTCCTCCTTTACGTCCTTGGGGGAAGATTCGAAAACACTTAATAAAACTTGAATATCCTTTTCCGAAATCAGATCGCCTATGTCGATAGCGGGATCTCCTTCTTCCGGTTTTTTTTCCGGAAAAAAGGCGCCGAATACGATCGGGTCCATCAAAATTATCGTGAAGTCCCCGTCCGCCTTTTCGGTTTCATGACTGATTCCCGAAGGAATAAAGGCGGCGCGGTAGGATCTCCAGATTCCGCTTTTTCCGCGAAGTCGAAATTCCCCTTCATTTCCGATACAGAGCTGGGCGAAAAAGTGACTGTGGCGTTTCGTAAAAAACGACCGGCCGCTATAAATCGCGAATTCTTTCCAAATTAAAAATCGACGCATTTTTATTTTCGAAATTCGGGCGTTGTGCCGTTTTCTATGGTTGTTCCTACGTTCCTCTGAGGTCAAAATCAATCAGACGAAAAAACGGTCGGAACTTTCTCCAGCGAATTCCCAAGACGACGATCGAATTGGCAAAGCGAAATCCCGAGGAATATATTTCTTGAAGGCGAATTTTG
>NZ_NPEF01000229.1 GCF_002811955.1 Leptospira ellisii | reverse complement strand
GAATATGGCGTATGTTTTCGACGCCGCGGCCCTGTTTCCGGGTTGTCTGATCTTTTTGGACGAAATCGATTCCCTTGCCGGAAACCGGGAGGAAGGTCTGTTCGAAGCGACGCGCAAAATTCTTTCGGTGTTATTGCGAAAAATAGACGGATTCAGCAGTCAGAGAAATTCCGTAACCATCGGAGCGACCAATCGCAAACGGGATTTGGACCACGCACTCCTCTCCCGATTCGATCGGACGATCTATTTTCCTCTTCCCGATGTGGGGGAAAGGAGCAAGGTCCTTGAGACATATGCCCTTCACCTAACCGCGAATGAACGAACCCGGATCGCGGAACGTTTGGAGGGAAATTCGGGAAGAACGATCCGGGATTTCTGCGATTTGGTGGAACGGAAGTGGGCTTCGTATCTCGTCGAAAAAGGATTGAACCCGATTCCGCCGCCGTTTGAATTGTATCTGGAAACTAGCTCCGAGCCCCGGAAATAATTGCCGATTTTTCAATAAAAAGTAGTGCATTCGTTCAATCCGGAGTCTATTATTCCGATAATACACATAGGGTTCTAGGATCGGAATCGACCGATTCGGGAATTCAAATATCCGTTTCACTAAAGGACAAGGGGAAATGAAACTTCAAAAGCTATTTTTAGTGGTTCTCGTAGCGATTTCTACTGCGGTGTTTTCTCAGCAGAATTCAAACACGGATCAAAAATCGCCGTCGGACGCCCAATTGGGACAGTCCATTTTGGAAACAGAAAAGAAATTGGACGAAAAAGTGTTCGAGTTGAACCAAAGACTCACTCGTCACACCGTTCTTATGAAAATGAAAGTGCGCGTTCTTCCGTTTAGAACCGTTCTTTTTAAGGGAAAGGCGAATAACGACGAATGCCTTCCCTCCCTCAATCAGGAAGATCCCGCGAACAACTGTATTCGTGTCGAAGTTTACGACTTTATCCGCGACGAGGAAAGAGGGCTGAACAAAGTCGTTCAAGGCTCCCTCGCGAAATACATGGAGATCTACTTCGAGGGTCAAAACAGCAACGACCCCGAGCCGAGAACCGAAGCTCCAAGAAACATCAACAGACTTAAATCCAAGATCTATAAGAATAACATGATTTTGGAAGATAAGATCGTCTCCGAAGTCATCGACCGGGGGCCGAACACTCAGCCTTCCCACAACGACAAGGTGGAGATTTTCTTCCAAAAAGACGGATATCCCGAATACGGACGTCCGGAAACTCCAGCGGAAAAGGGAGTGGGAAAATACATCCTCGCAGGCGTGGAAAACACCAAAACCCACCCGATCCGGAACACCTTTAAGAAGGAATTCTACATCAAACATTTGGATCAGTTCGACAGACTTTTCACGAAAATTTTCGACTACAACGATCAGTTAGGAAACGAAAATTACAAAGAGAACGTGGACGCTCTGAAGGAATCGCTCCGCTACTAAAAAGTGCGTTACATTCTCCCCTGTCCCCGATGCCAGACGGAACTCAGAATTCCCATTGATTTGGGAAAACTGACCGTCCGGTGTCCGCGGTGTTACGAATCGTTCCTATTCGATCCGGAGTCCACTCCCAAACAAGCCGCAGGAAGATTCGATCGGGATCCCCGACAGGAAAACCCTTATCGCAAAAACGTATTCGAAACCCTTTTTGAAAATATCCGTTCGTCGATCGGCGGTTTAACGGAACGTTTCGGCAAATACGGAACGTTAGGCGAAACACCGGGAAAACGTCTCGCAAGAAACCTGCTCTTGTTCCTGCTCGCGATCGGAATCGTACGAACCTGCATCTACTCCCCTTTCCAGGAATGGAAGGACAAACCCCCTGCCCCGCAGCAAGGATCCGAAACTCCGAACGACCCCCGTCTTCCCGAAGAGAACCTGGAGCCGTCCGAGCCGTCCGGTCCCGAAGAGCCCTCCGAAACCAAACCGAAGTTCGAAATCTGATCCGTTTTGAACCTGCTTTTGTGTAAAAACGAATGGAGGATCGGAAACGGCGACCGATTTCTGATCGAAGAACCGAAACGAATTTCGCATATTCTAAAAATCTTAAATAAGAAACCGGGAGATAAGATCAAAGCGGGTCTGATAAACGAAAGTCTGGGTTTTTTCGTTCTGGAAGAGATTTCGAATTCCGGGCTGACGGGAAGATACCGTCCCTTGTTTCGTCCGAAACGTCGTGTTCCCGAAGTCGATCTTCTGATCGCGATCAATCGTCCACCCACGGTTCGTAAGATTCTGCAATTGGCCGGAACCTGGGGAGTACGCTCTATCACCTTTTTTCCGACCAAAAATTCGAGAAGAGAATATTTGACCTCCCCCGTTTGGAAACGGGAAGAGACGGAAACCGAATTGATCGAAGGTATGGAACAGGGAAAAAACGTGTTTCTTCCCGAAATAAAAATCGAATTCCGGAAAAACGCCGAGACCCTTTTTTCACAATACGAAACGGAAAGCAGGTTCTCCCATTCGTTCGTGTTGGATCGGAAGGGGAATTCCTTGTCCTCCATCCTTGCGGAAACCGGTATCGGCTCCGGACGTTCTCCTGACGATGATTCGTCCCGCTCGTTCCTTTTCGTCATAGGCCCGGAAAGCGGGCTCGTCCCCGAGGAATTCGGGTTTTGGAAAAGAAAGGGTTTTTCCGGAATCCGCGTGTCGAAACGGATTCTGCGCACGGAGACCGCCGTCGCCTTCCTCCTATCTCAATTAGAATTTTAGAATATTCTAAAAACTTACGTTGCTGGAAAACAGGACCTTCTGTTCGTCCTTGGCTTCGTATTCATTGGTGGTCGTGTCGTAGATCCATTTCCGAACGTTCTGCAGACGTATGGAGGCGAAACCCAATTTGATAGCCAGTTCCAAGGCCCCTTGGGAACGATCATCGAGGATGAAGGCTTCCTTATTTTCGTTGACCCCTTTTTTCATATAATATCCGTTGAGGAGCACCAAGGTACCGAAAGGAATATAAATTCCCACGAAAATCCTGGAATTGTCCGGGCCGGAATAATTCTCGTAGTTGGTTTCGAGGGCGATCCGGTAAAAGTTGAACAACACGGTCGTGAAATATCCCTTTACCTTGGGACCGTCCGGATCGGCGAGTTTCGCGTTCTCCAACTTCGTCATGGGAATGTTGCTCTGCAGATTTCCCTGATAACGCTCCAATTCGTAGAAGCTGTCGAAATACATCGGAATATACGTGGCGCTCATGTTTCTGTATTCCGGTTTTACGTTCAAATAGATATCCTTTCCTCCGAAACGAAACATAACGCCGTAGTGGGTTCCCGTTGCGCCGTCGATCTGTTTGATCTTATTCACGTCGTAATACGGGGTCATCTCCACGTATTTGGCTCCGATCAATTTATATTCGATATCGTATCCGGTGATACTCACCTTTTCCACGGATTTTACGAGCGGGTTGTTGTTCTCGTCCACGCGCAGTTTTCCGGTGCTGTCGAATTTCAATTCCAGCGGAGCCTTACTGTCGAACGCCGTCGTATAACCGATCGCGAATCGATTGGCCCAATTGTCCTGATTGAATAAATCCCGGAGTCCTTCCTTTTGACCTCCGCCTTTTTTTTCGGGGATCTTATCGGAAAAGATGGTTCCTTCCCGTTTTTCATTGGTCTTTTGATCTTCGATCAAAGCGCGGTACGATTCCTTTTCTTCCGCGCCCACCTCTTCGTAGACCTTCTTTCTTCCCGCTTCGTCCGCGACGTTTCCCTGTCCTACGGTCAACAGGGAGACCGTTCTCGTTCTACCTCGGATCAGATCGATGGCCTTCATCGCGATCGCAAAGGGCCTGATATAAATTCTCGCCGAATTGACCTCTCGGGAATAGATCGAATTCGTAAAAACCTGCACCCCTCCGTAGTCGCTGTTTAAGTCCGCCTGAACCCCCACGTTATAAACGTCCAGCCTTTGGTTGTTCACGTATCGATTGAGAATCGTTCCGTGCCCCACATATCCGTCGAAAATTTTGCCGAAAAACGCGGAGTAAGTGATTTCTCCCGGTTTGTAGGTTCCGAACTGGCCGAACCAGATATTATTGATCACCCGGAGATAATCGCTTTTTTCATTGTAGTCGAAGGAGCGCAACTTTCCGATTTTGGAATTTTCCTGTTTCGGATCCGTATCATACATCAAAAAGTTCAGAGGAACCGTAAGTGAGGCGCCGAAATCACCTCCAAAGTTTAAATTCACGGTCGGAGCGACATAAAGATAATAATCCTTATCGAATTTGTTGATCCCTATGTCGTAGGTAAACGGATCTGGAGGATGCATAAATTGTCTTCCCGGAGGGACCCAAAACTGCTGCGCCTGTACGGCTGCGGGAACGGAAATGAATAGAAATACTGCTAAAAATAAATGCGAACGTTGGATCATAGATCGGTGCGATTCTCCACCCCAAAATCAGGAGAATTTGTTTCCTTTGATTCTCTCGGGTCGGTCTCTTCCCTGATTATCGTAGAACAAATCTCCATTTCTAAACTTCTAACAGCCGGAAACCGTCCGAATTTCGAGTTTTTTGAGCATTGGGAGAGAATCGAATCAGAATGCCTAGAAATTGCAATGGAAATTTTTTATTCCCTCTCCGTATAAACAGATTCCAATTTCAATATAACAGATTTTTGTTTGACTTTCTTTCCAAGTCCTCTATTTTATGACAAAAAAGGAGAACTTGATTCCATGCCAAGAAATTATAAACCGGAAACCATTGCACTTCACGGAGGCCAATCTCCCGATCCAACCACCACTTCCCGAGCGGTTCCCATCTACCAAACGACCTCGTATGTATTCAAGGACACGGATCACGCAGCCCGTTTATTCGGTCTTCAGGAATTCGGAAACATTTATACCCGATTGATGAACCCCACCACGGACGTCTTAGAGCAGAGAGTGGCGGCTCTCGAAGGCGGAGTGGCGGCTCTTGCGACCGCTTCCGGTCAAGCGGCGGAAACCCTGGCCCTTTTGAACATCGTGGAATCCGGTCAGGAAATCGTCGCTTCCTCGTCCCTCTACGGCGGAACCTACAACCTTCTGCATTATACCTTTCCTAAACTGGGAATTAAAGTCCACTTTGTGGATCCTTCCAATCCGGAGAATTTCCGCAAGGCCGTGAACGACAAAACCAGGGCCTTTTTCGCGGAAACATTAGGAAATCCTAAATTAGATACCCTCGATCTCGCGGCAATCGCAAAGGTAGCCCACGATTCGGGAGTTCCCTTCATCGTGGACAACACGCTTCCTTCCCCCTATTTGGTCAATCCGATCGAACACGGAGTCGATATCGTCGTCCACTCGTTGACCAAGTTTTTGGGAGGTCACGGAACATCCATCGGCGGAATCATCGTCGATTCCGGTAAGTTCAATTGGGGCAACGGTAAATTTAAGAATTTCACCGAACCGGATCCGAGTTATCATGGACTAAAATTTTGGGACGTTTTCGGCAAGTTCGAACCGTTCGGAGGAGTCAACATCGCCTATATCATCAAGGCGAGAGTGCAAGGTTTACGTGATACCGGAGCGGCTCTTTCTCCGTTCAACGCTTGGCAGATTCTCCAAGGTGTGGAAACCCTTCCGCTCCGAATCACCAAACATTCCGAAAACGCGCTCGCGGTCGCGGAATATCTGAGTAAACATCCGAAAGTATCCTGGGTCAACTATCCGGGTTTGAAATCGGACAAGAACTACGCACTTGCGAAAAAATACCACAAGCGCGATCTCTACGGTGCGATCCTCGGATTCGGAATCAAAGGCGGCGTCGCGGAAGCGAAGAAGTTCATCGATGGACTGGAGCTGTTCTCCCTTCTTGCGAACGTAGGAGACGCGAAATCGCTCGCGATCCATCCCGCTTCCACGACTCACCAACAATTGACGCCGGAAGAACAAACCTCCGCGGGAGTGACTCCTGATTTCGTTCGTCT
>NZ_NPEF01000228.1 GCF_002811955.1 Leptospira ellisii | reverse complement strand
AACTTATATCCGAAAAAAAAAGATTGGCCGGCATCCTTTTTACGGGGGAAGCGATCGATCTCGGAGAAAAAGAATATTATATTTCTCTAAAGGATAAGGATTTTTCCGGAAAGTTGGGCGTTCGCTGGAACGAATTTCTGGATCTTTGCGGACTGTCGAGAAAGTTTCAAAGATAAGAGGAAAGACACCAGGCGCAGATTCCGTGACCGGAGCGCGTCGGTTCCGGCAGAACCTTCACCGGTATGTCCTGCGGGACTTCCGGAAAAAAAATCCTATCGTCCACGATTCTCCCGCAGTAGCTGCAGAGGCTCGTCTTCCAAGGCAGCTCCGTTTCCTCCGAATGATCCTTGGGAAACGGCAGAACCTCCTCGTCGTTCAATATCTTTTTGCGGATGCTTCTATATTCCTCTCCGAAAGGCACTTCCAATCGGGAAACGTGGGTTTCGTCCCCGGATCCGATCCGAAGAAGTTCCGGTTTGAGCCCGGTTTCACGCAACATCAAAATCGACAACGCAAGTCCTATTTCCCTGCCCTCTTTGTCTTCGGGATAAACTTCGTAGTATTCCATGAGATTTTTGAATTCCATCGCAGCGGCGAGATATTTTCGGAGACGCTCCTCCAAAAACGGAATCAGTTTAGAATTATGTAATACTTCAACCGCCAATCCTGTGTCGTTGTGGTGGATGATCACCTTGAGGAAAAGGCCCTTCTCCTTTAGGGCGATTCTCGCGTCCTTGGAGTCGAAGGTATTTAAGAAGATTCTAAATTCCTCCTCGTGTTCGTCGAACGCGGCTTTATCCGATCCGTCCGACCCTTTTCGGAAAAAGAACAATTCTCTCAGATTAGAAGTCGCGGCGCGCAGCAGCATCTCTTGAACCACCGAATAAACGACGGGTGTCAGATCGATTTTGTTGTAGGTTTCGAGACAGAGTTTAAGGAACTTTTCGAGGTTGTTTCGGAACGAATCGTTGAGTATATGTCCGCTCAATTCGATCCGTGTACCTGCCTCGATCGCCCGGAGAAGACGGGTCCATCTTTTGAATTCCTGATCCATTTTTGCTTAGGGGAAAAATCCCCGGCAAAACGTATCCGAATTTCGGCGGAAATAAAACCATTTTTAGACGAAGTCTCGAAAAAGAGGGCCGTTCCTAGGGAGATTGCGGGAACTCCCGAACTACCGCAGAACATGACTCGAAACACGGGAGTAACACCGGGGGTCGAATGTCGTAATTCCGCGAAGTTCCAAACCGACCTTTTTTATTTTCCGTCCGAATGAGGAAACGACGGCGCCTAAAAAAAGAATGCCAACCCCGGTCTTGAGAATGAGTAATTTCCCAAAACCGGGATTGGCACAATTTGGAGATCCGTAAGTTGCAAACAGTAGTAAGGACTTTGTACGGGGGAATGCCCGTCTGAAAAACCGATGTTCGGATTTCGAAAGGAATCGATCTGTGTTTTTAAGAATCTAAGGTACGAACCTGAATTCTTCGCGGGAAGAACCGCGTTTCTTCGATTGTAAGACATATTTCCCCCGTAACGGTAAAAAACTAGAATTCGAAACTAGTTAAGCGGATACGGGAGGGGGTAAGTTTAAGAGACCTATAGTTTGGAAGTTACAGAAATGGAATTGGAACCTATCCTGGAGGGAAGTGATTTTGCCTTTGAAAACGAATAGGATGTTTTTATGGGTAAAGGAGTGGATACTCAGTAGGAATTCTGATTCTTCCTCCGATTGTACCGGCTCCTTATATTCGGATTCAATACCCGTTATGGTTTGTTTTTGGGTCGGCAACTTCCCAGGAAGATTGCTGGCAGAAGTTAAGGAAATGGACAGAAACAAGAATGCGAGCAAACTTGCCGCAAAACAAATCCCCGTTTTGTTTCTTTTCCCCTGCATGTTCTCATCCAGTTCCCGATTTTAAAAAGTGTCAAGCAAGAAAAGAAATTTCACGATAAAGATCGAAAAAGTGTCTTCGTCGAGCGGAGGAATTACTCCTATCGGATTAAACGACGTAATTCTTTCAGTTTCCTAAGATCCGTTTTCGAAGCGCCGCCCCTTCTTTTTCAAAGCCCGGTTTGTCCAAAAGGGAAAACATATTCTTCTTATATGCTTCGACGCCCGGTTGATCGAAGGGATTGACCCCGAGACAATATCCGGAAATCGCACAAGCATATTCGAAAAAGTAGAATAAAGCCCCCAAAGAGGAAAGCGTGATGTCCGGAAACACAACCTCCAAGCAGGGAACTCCTCCGTCCGCGTGCGCGAGAAGGGTTCCCAAACGCGCCTGTTCGTTCACGTGTCCGATCGTGTTTCCCGCCAAAAAATTAAGGGAATCCAGATTCTCCCGAGTCGGAGTCAAAATCAAATCCGATCGATTGGAGGAAGGACTCAAAACCGTTTCAAAAAGAATCCGTTTGCCTTCCTGGACGTATTGTCCTAAGGAATGAAGATCGGTCGTAAAGTCCATCGACGCGGGAAAAATTCCCCGGTTTTCCTTGCCTTCGCTTTCGCCGAAAAGTTGTTTCCACCATTCCGAAACGAAATGAAGCGAAGGATTAAAGTTCGCTAATATTTCCACGGTTCGACCGGTGGACAAAAAATAATTCCGAAGAGCCGCGTATCTGATCGCGGGATTCGAGAGAGGGTCCCTATTTTCGTGCAGATCGGTAAGTATATTCCGAAATCCGAATATAAAATCGCGGATCGGAAGTCCTGCAGCGGCCAGTGGAAACAGTCCGACGGGCGTCAGAACGGAATACCGCCCTCCCACATCGTCGGGAATCGTAAAAGTTTCGAAACCTTCCGCGTCAGCAAAAGATTTGAGCGCGCCTTTGGAAGCGTCGGTCGTGGCGACCACCCTTCGCGCGGCCGCGGTCCCGTATTTTTTTACGAGAAGATCCCAGAGAATCCGAAATGCGATCGCGGGTTCGGTGGTCGTTCCCGATTTGGAGATCACATTGATGGAGAAATCGCGGTCTTGGAGGTATTCCGCGAGTTCGGAATAATAACGGGATTCGAGATGATGACCCGCGAATAGGATTTCCGGATTTCCTTTGAAAGTTTTTTTAAAGTAAGGCTGAACCGCTTCCAAGATGGCGCGCGATCCCAAATAGGATCCGCCGATTCCTATGACGACTATCGTTTCGGAAACGGCGCGCAGTCGTTCGGCGGTTTGAACGATTCTTTCGATTTCGGAATCCGATTCTTTTTTCGGAAGGTCCAGCCAACCCAGATACTCGTTTCCCTTTCCGTCTGCGGAGTGTAAGGTGCGCCGGGCGGATTCGGCGTCTGACAAAAACGGCTCCAATTCCCGGGTCGAAACGAAAGAAGATGCGAATCTAGTTTCTAATCGGATCATAAGTTTACGAAAATCCCTTTTTTTCCGTTTCTTTTCGGTTTCTTTTCGGTTTCTTTTTTCAAGACCGAAATCGCCGAATCGATCGCCCTTTCGAGGAAAGAAATATCGAATCGGAGAACGTTCCAAATTCTCCCGAAAATCGAACGCTGGAACAGTTTAGAAAAATGAAAACGAGGGGCAAGAAAAATCCAAAAGTTCCGGGAAAACGGAAACGTAGAAGGATTGACGAGAAGCGGAGCCCGTATCAATGTTTCCCGGGTTTTAAGAAACGTTAGAATGGATAAAAAGACCTTATCTAAAAAATTCGAAACGGTTTTCGCCGATTCGAAACACGGAGAGAAGATCAGATTTTTTTCGGCTCCGGGAAGAATCAACATCATCGGGGAACACGTGGACTACGCGGGAGGAATCGTTCTGCCGGCGGCCATCGACGTCTCCATCAAGATCGCGATCCGAAAAAATTCCGCGGGACGTTTTCGAATTCTTTCCATGGAATCGGACGAACTCGCGGAATCGGAATCGGCCGCTTATTCGAACGAATTCCCTTGGGTGAATTACGCGTTCGGAGTCATCGGGGAATTCGCGAAACTCGGTTACGAGGTCGACTTTTTTGACGCGGTGGTTTGGGGAGACATTCCGCAAGGAGCGGGTTTATCCTCTTCGGCCGCATTCGAAGTGGTTATGGCGTTCGCGCTTTCCGAAATCCACGATTGGAATTGGAAACGGGAGGACATAGCGCTTTTGGGACAACGCGCGGAAAATCGTTTTGTCGGAGTTCAATGCGGAATCATGGATCAATTCGTGATCGCCGTCGGAAAAGAAGGTCATTGTATCTCGCTGAATACCGAGACGTTGGAATATCGTTATCATTCCATCCATCTTTCGGATTGCGAGTTTTATCTGATCGATTCCAAAGTAAAACATTCCCTGAAGGACAGCGCTTATAACGAAAGAAGAAAAGAAGTGGAATCGGCGTTTTTGAAGATTCGGGAAAGTCGGAATCCTCTTTCGTCGTTGTATCAGGCCGAGTTAGGGGATTTGGGAGTTCCCGCACTGAGCGAGGTCGAAGCGAAGCGGGCACGGCACGTGGTGACCGAGCGCTTGCGGACCGAAGAGGCTGTGCGGTATTTGCGGGAGGGTAATCCGGCTTCCGTCGGTAAAATTCTTTTCGAATGCCATCGTTCCCTATCCGAAGACTATGAAGTTTCGTGTGAAGAAACGGATTTTATAGTCGAAGAATTACGTAAGGAGGCGGTTCTCGGGGCCCGAATGATCGGCGGCGGTTTCGGGGGTTGCATTTTGATACTCGACAAAAAGGGAAGAAGAGATATGCTATTTGAAAAAATAAAATCTCGCTATTTCGAAAAATTTGGCAATGAACCGGCATTATATACGTTTCAAATTTCCGACGGCGTCGGTGAATTTTGAATCCGAATTTATTAATTAAAACTGGAGAACTCAGATGGGAATAGGCGATTCTTTGGATCTCGACGGGGAGGAAGTTGATTTTTCCATCAATGAACTACAGGTTGCTTTGCAGAAGGATGGAGTTCCCGCAAATTTCCCTAAAGAGGGAGTGGCTTTAAGAATCAGCGGGGAAATAAATCTATATTCGGCGCATGCTTTGAAGGAAAAAATTTTCGAACTCATAGACAGAGGTTTCGTTTACGTTTTCGTAAATATGGAAAACATTCGTTATATCGACTCCTCCGGTCTGGCCGTTTTCATGAGCACACACGCAAAATTAGTCAAGAACGGCAAGGGTGGAATCGCGATGTTTTCCCCTTCCTCACAAGTAAACAAAATTCTCGAATTAACGAAATTAAAAACCCTTATCCGAGTCACGACGACGCTGGAAGATGCCGCAAATATCATAGTTCATTAAATCTCCTTCAGAATGAAAAATAGAAAATCGGAATATTCGAATCATCTCAATCGTTTATTAAGCTGCCGTAAATGCCCGCAAATGCAAGGCAATCCCGTTCACGGGTGTATTCCTTCGGCCAGAGTTATAAGTATCGGCCAAGCGCCGGGAATTCACGAAGAGCGATTCGGGAAGCCGTTTGCTTACACCGCCGGAAAAACCCTTTTCGGTTGGTTCAAAAGAATTGGAATCGAAGAAGAAGCCTTCCGTTCAAAAGTGAATATGTCGGCGGTTTGTCGATGTTTTCCCGGAAAAGCAAAAAGCGGAGATAGAAAACCGAATCCCGCCGAAGTTAAAAATTGTTCTGAATTTTTGGAGTTCGAGGTTCGATTCCATAAGCCTGAATTAATTGTTCCGATCGGTAAATTGGCGATCGATCAATTGATGGAGAATACAAAATACAAATTAGAAGACGTCGTCGGTGGAGTTTTTTCGCGGGAACTCTACGGCGTATTAATAGATTGGATTCCCTTACCGCACCCATCCGGCCTCAATGTTTGGAATCATACGGATATCGGAAAGGCTTGTATTCAAAGAGCGCTCGAAAAAATCAAAAATCATCCCGTGATTCAAGAAGAATTCAGCCTATAACACGAAATTGCGGGAACTCCGCTTAAATTTTATTTTCAAGGTTCTGCAATCGGATACTACGGATCTTATGATAATGATAT
>NZ_NPEF01000227.1 GCF_002811955.1 Leptospira ellisii | reverse complement strand
TCACGTATATGAACGTGAAAAACGTCTCCATCGCCTGGATCGGATTTTCGCATTTGAAGTCGCATAACAACGTCAACGAAATCGAAGAAGGAGTGGCGCTCGTTAAGGAGGCCAAACGTAAGGCACAACTCGTTTTTATTTCCTTTCACGGAGGCGCGGAGGGCGGTCCCGCTCTACACGTAAAAAATCAGATGGAGCGTTTTTACGGAGAATACAGGGGCAACCTCGTCGAGTTCAGCCATTCTCTGATCGACGCGGGTGCGGATCTCGTGATCGGACACGGTCCGCATTTGGTACGCGCGATGAAAATCAAGGGAGTGATTGTTCGCGATGCTCAAAACGTCGAAACCCACTTCCTTAAGAACCTTCGCATAAGCGGGCGGAGTGCGGAACGCGAAGATCATTCTTCGCGAAGTGTCCTTGGAGGTATTGGGATAATTGGTGAGGGTGCTTTCGAAATTCCCGAAGAGGATATCGGCCCCCTTGAGATGACTTTCCACTTTTCCGAATAAAAAAGACCGGGGATCCTGAATCTGAAGCGGCTCGGGAAAATTCGTCCCGGGCACCATATCTCCGACCGCTTTGATCTTAACGGTCGTATTGTTGTCCGATTGGGCGAAAAGAGCGGAAGAGAACAAAAAGAAAACGCAAAGAATGGAATACAGGGCCGTTAGTTTCATGTATTTTCATCAGTTTCAAGGAGAAGGAACGAGTAAAGCAGAATTTGTATCAAAGGATTCCGAACCGCGACCGATAGGTTTATAAAATGGAAAGTGTTTCCTGTAATACCTGCGGTTCCTCCGAATTTACGTCCTTATTTTCCAAATCCAACCACCGAAACGAAACTTTTCATATTGTCGAATGCAAAGAATGCGGTTTGGTTCAAGTCAATCCGCAACCTTCTCCGGAGGAAGTATCCTCCTACTATTCCGAGGAATACTTTCTCAAACGAAGCGACCGAGGTTATGACAATTATTTTTCAGAAACGGTGAAAAACGAAATCTCGCGCGTATTCGGTCTCAATCTAAGGGATTTGGATTTCGAAGCCTGGGAGAATTCGCTTTCCGGATCGAAACGTTGTCTGGACGTGGGATGCGCCGCCGGATATTTCGTCGACTATATGGCGCGGCGCGGCTGGGATTCCCACGGAATCGATATCGCGGAATCGCCCGTCCGATTCGCGCGGGAAAAGCTGGGACTCCAAGTGGAACAAGGGGATTTCCTGCGCTGGAAAAACGGGGAAGGACAAAAATTCGATCTCGTCACGTTGTGGGCTTCCATAGAACACCTTCACAAACCGAAAGAAACATTAGAAAAAATTCATACACATTTGAAACCCGGAGGCAGAATCGTACTTTCCACCTGTCGATGGGGAACTTTGGCGAAACTGCAGGGACCTTCGTGGAGATATCTCAATGTCCCGGAACATCTATACTACTATTCCCTTTCCGGTTTGATCGCGCTTTGTGAAGGAATCGGCTTTTCCGAAACGACGCACGTGACCTACGGAAGCGGAATGACGACGAAGAAGAATGCGTCCTTCTTTTACGGAATCGCGAAGAACATCGCGGATCCTCTCGTCAAAATTCTCGATCAAGGGGATATGATGGCTCTTTGTTTCGAAAAGGTCGAAACGCCGCGGACGAAAACGACATAAACTTAACGTTTCATACGCGCGGATCGGGAGCGGACGCATTCGCGCATTTCAAGAAATTCTAAAATGATTTTCCGAACGTGCTCCGCAAAAAATCGGATAATTTCTTGCCCGAATCCGGATGAGTATACTATAATTAACCGATCCGAAACATAATTTCAAGTTTTTCTTGCTATTTTAGAGATATTGAAATAAAAAAGTCATCCTGATTTTAAATCGGAATAACGCGATTCCGCCGACTCGATTTCGTTCTCAAGGAGCTGAAGAATTCTTTTGAAGAACACGATTGAAAAGAACATATTGATCGGATTAGCCGTCATCATCTTCCTCAACACGTTCGTTTCGGGAGCGATCATTTACAGCCTCCGTCAATCCTCGAATATGAGGAATTGGGAATCACATACCCAACAGGTCATCATACGTCTGGAAGAAACCCTTTCCGCTTTCAGCGAACTGCACGCGGTCTTTCGAGCATACATCCTTTTTAACGATACCCGACAATTCGGCGCCTTCTTCGAAAATAAAAAGACTCTTTTGGAGAAGATCGGGGAGCTGAACGCGATCACTTCGGACAATCCCGGTCAACAAAAACGTCTCGCAGAACTGGGTTCGATGATCGAAAAAAAAATTTTTTATCTGGAAAAACAGATCGAAGGAAAAAAATTCAGACCGGTCGAAAGTTACACCCAAGCCTTCCGTTCTCCGCAAGGTATAGAACTCACCGGGAAAATACGTTCAATCATATACGAGATCAAGGAGGAGGAGATCCGCCTTCTGAAGATCCGTCAAAAAAGTTTCGAGCACAACGTGTGGATTTCGAACCTTCTCATCTTTTTAGGAATCGTGCTCAACCTGAGTTTCATAGTAATACAGTATATTCTAATTTACAGAGAGAGTAAACGCAGACTGAAAGCGGAGGAGGAAGCCAAGCTTTCCAATCGGAATCTCAAGGAATATTCCGAACAGCTGGAAAGATCCAATAAGGATCTGGAATCGTTTTCCTATTCGGTTTCCCACGATCTCAGGGCGCCGATCCGCGGCATATCGGGATTCTCCAAAATTCTCATGGAGGATTTCGGCGCGGACCTTCAGGAGGAAGGCAGAAGGATCCTGAACATCATAACCAAAAACTCGGAAAACATGGGGCAACTCATAGACGATCTTCTCGAATATTCGCGTTTAGGGCGGAGGGATGTGGCGTTTAATTCCGTGGATATGCGTCAAATGGTCCAGAAGGTTCTGGACGAAGTGAAGGACTATTACCCCGAACGCGAAGTGAAGACGGTGGTGGGAGATCTTCCCGGCGCGAAAGGGGATTTGGCCTTGTTGAAACAGCTTCTCTTTAATCTGGTTTCCAACTCTTATAAATATTCCAAAGACAAGGAATATCCGGTCATAGAGGTATCCTCGTATCGGACGGACGACGAACAGACGGTTTTTTACGTAAGGGACAACGGCGCCGGATTCGATATGAAATATCAGCACAAGCTGTTCAACATATTTCAGAGACTTCATCACGCGGAACAGTTCGAAGGGACCGGCGTGGGTCTTGCGATCGTCAAACGGGTCGTCGAAAAACACAACGGCACCGTTTGGGGAGAGGGCAAACCGGGCGAAGGCGCCTGTTTTTATTTCACTCTGGGAGCGGACAAACAAGATGGTTAATTTTCAAAATAGCCTCATTTCCATCCTTTACGCGGAGGACAATCCGCAGGATTCGGAACTGACCTTAAGAAGTTTAAAAAAACATAATTTAACCAACCGACTTCAGCTGGTGCGCGACGGTGAAGAGGCGTTGGATTATCTTTTTGCCACCGGTGCCTACTCCGATCGGGACAAAACGCAGTTGTCTTCTCTGATCCTGCTCGATCTTAAGATGCCTAAGGTGGACGGGATAGAGGTTTTAAAACGCGTGAGAAACGAAGAACTGACGAAAATGATTCCGGTCGTGATTTTGACCTCGTCCGCGGAGGAAAAGGACATCGTCGAAAGTTACAGACTCGGAGTGAACAGCTACGTAGTGAAACCCCTGGAGTTCGGCAAATTCAGCGACGTGGTCAGCGAAATCGGATTCTATTGGATCTTAATGAATAAAAGTGTGGTATGATGATCCAGAAAAAAGTCTACATCCTCTGTATAGAGGACAATCCGAACGATCTAGGACTCATGATCCGTCAGATCGGAAATAGCGGATTAGATTTTTCTTATAAACAAATACAGACCAAAGAGGAACTCGTCCAGGAGCTGAACGCGAGCGAGCCGGACCTGATCCTTTCCGATTTTTCTATGCCCTCTTTCGACGGAATGGAAGCCCTCGAAATTTCGAAACGTTACGCGCCCGTCACCCCGTTTTTGTTCGTATCGGGATGGTTAGGCGAGGACGCGGCGATCGAAGCGCTCAAACGAGGAGCGACCGATTATATCTCCAAAAACAAGATCTCGAAACTGAATTTCTCGATAGAACGCGCGTTGAAGGAGTCCGAGGAAAGAAACCTGCTGGACGAGATCGAAAAACAGAACGAGGCGTTGAAGTCGCAGCTCATCCAGGCCCAAAAACTAGAAGCGATCAGCCTTTTGGCGACCGGCGTGGCGCATGAAATCAACAATCCGCTCACCATCATCATCAATTTCGCGCAGCTCATCCTCGCGCAGAGCAAGGACGATCCGATCCTCAGATATGCCAGCAACATTCTGGGTGAAGGCGAGAGGATTTCCAAAATCACCAAGGACCTGTTACGTCTTTCAAGACAGGAGAAACACGTTTTTTCAAAGGTGAATTTCCGCGAAGTGGTGCAGAGAACGGTCTCCCTGTGCGAACAATTATTCAAAAAGGATAATATTCAAATAAATCTGAATATTCCGGAAAATCTACCCGAAATCGAATGTGTTCCGCAACAGATACAACAGGTCGTACTCAATCTGCTCAACAACGCGCGGGACGCGCTCAATCAGAAATATCCGAAATACAACGCGGACAAACTCATATTCATTTCCGCGAAAAAATTCGACAAGGAACACAAACCCTGGATCCAAATGTGCATCGAGGATCGGGGGGTGGGAATTCCCCAGGACGAGGCGATGAAGATTTTCAGCCCCTTCTTTACCACGAAAAAAGTGGATAAGGGAACAGGGCTCGGACTTTCGGTGAGCACAGGCATCGTCAAGGATCACGGAGGAGAACTATTTTACGAAAGTAAAGAAAACGAATATACCCGCTTCTTCATAAACCTTCCCGTTTTCCCCGAATATTTCTCCGGGGAGGAATCCATTCCCGAAAGGAAAAACCTGGCCTAATTCGAAAGGATTGACTACTCCGCTCCGATTCCCAGATAAGTCCTTATTTTTTCGGAGTCGTATTTTTCGCGCGCGGCTTTTTCCGGAATCATTTTGGAAAAAATGAACGCCGTCAAAAACGACAGAGGCATGGAAACGATCGCCGGATTTTTGAGCGGGAACAACGCCTCCTTAAATCCGAACACCTCCTCCCAAACGGTGGGACTAAGTATAATCAACACGATCGCGGAAACCGAACCGATCAGAATCGATATCACGGCGCCGGTCGTGCTCAGGTTTCTCCAAAGTATCGAAAGAAACAAGGACGGAAAGTTTCCGCTCGCCGCGACGGCGAACGCAAGACCGACCAGGAACGCGACGTTCTGGTGTTTGAATAGGATGCCCAACAGAATGCTCAAAACTCCGAAGACGATCGTGGCCTTTCTTGCGATGCGCACCTGTTCCCCTTCGCTCGCGTCTCCTTCCTTGAATACGTTGACGTAAAGGTCGTGCGAGATGGTGGAAGCGGCGGCTAACGTGAGACCGGCGACGACCGCAAGAATGGTGGCGAAAGCGACCGCGGCGACGAATCCCATCAGTATGTTGCCTCCCAACAATTCCGCAAGCAGCGTCGCCGCCATGTTTCCGCCTTTATCCACGGCTGCGATCGAAGAACGGCCGACTAACACGGCTGCCGCAAATCCTACGATGGGAATGACCAGATAAAAATACCCGATGAAAGTCGTAGCGTACGCGACCGACTTCCGAGCCTCTTTGGCGTCCGGAACGGTGTAAAATCGCATTAGAATATGAGGAAGTCCTAATAAACCAAGCATCAGCGCCAAACCCAAGGAGACGGAATCGACCGGATTGGCCGTCAAACCGCCGGGTTCCAAAGCCGTCGCTCCGAATTCCATTTCGACCGCTCCGTATAAGTTCTCGGGATTGAATCCGAAACGGGAAAGAGCCAACAAAGCGAGTAACGTGACTCCGAAGAGAAGCAGACAGGCTTTGACGATCTGGACCCAG
>NZ_NPEF01000226.1 GCF_002811955.1 Leptospira ellisii | reverse complement strand
ACGTTCGCAACATGGTTCTTCAAGGGAGAATCCAGATTTTGAAAGGGGATATCAACGCTGAAAAAAGTATGCGTTCCGTCGCGGAACGTGCGGCGCGACTAAACGTTCCGATCCGAGTCGTTTATCTTTCCAACATCGAAGATTATTTTTCTTATACGCCCGGCTTTCGCGATAATCTTTTAAGTCTTCCCACCGATTCGAAAGGAATCGTTTTACGAACGATGCAAAACGGAACCAAGGAGGAGTACGGCTCGCCGGACGGAGAAAAAATTCCCGTGGATTACCCGCTTCATTATAACGTCCAATCTCTGGAAAATCTGCAGGAATGGATGCTTTTGCCAGGGCATCTTCATAAGGGAATTCTAATGCAATTTAGAACCCCGATCCAGAAAGGATTTTCCGTCGTCAAAAGTGGTCCCGCAGAAAGTTTAAAATGAAATCGATTTTCTTTTCGGTTTCGATCTGTTTTTGTTCGATTTTAAGTTTCATAAGCTGCTTTTCCAAAGGCCAAAATTCGGAACGAGGCGCGGATCGTTCGGAAAGGATCTCGTCCAAAAATTGTAAATCCCGTTTCGGTTTGTTCGTTTTCGAATACGGTAGAAGTTTTTATCCCGATCGTTTTTTGAATGTGGAAGAGGACAAAGGAAATCGTGAGATCGTATATCTATTTTATCTAATACGCCTTCCCGGAAAAAACATTCTGATCGACTCCGGTTTTTCCAACGATATTTATCGAAAGAGATTCGGGTTTTCGAGTTTCGAACGATCCGATCTGCTTTTGAAAAAATGCGGTATCGATCCGAAAGAAATCACGGATATCGTTCTTACCCATTTTCATTTCGATCACGCGGG
The DNA here is from genome assembly GCF_002811955.1 of Leptospira ellisii. Taxonomy (GTDB): domain Bacteria; phylum Spirochaetota; class Leptospiria; order Leptospirales; family Leptospiraceae; genus Leptospira; species Leptospira ellisii. The sequence goes on along the minus strand of NZ_NPEF01000226.1, from coordinate 5,161 downwards.
CGGAATTTTTCTTTTTCCGTCCGCGACGATCCACATTCAAAACCACGATTTGGATCTTCTCAAACGACAATCATACTTTTCGAATCAAGCGAACTACGTCCGTTCTTCGAGTTTGTCCGGACGTCTTCATTCTTTCGACGGGACGTATTCTTTACTTTCGGACTTGCGGATCCTTTTTACGGGCGGGCATACTCCCGGATCGCAGGCGATCGAATGGATCGCATCTCCTTCTAAACGATTTCTTTTTACCGGAGACGAATGTTATCTGATCGAAGAATGTAAAAACGGAATCGGTCTTCCTCAAGGTGCGGTATTTTCGTTAAAACGAAATCGGGATTTTATAGAATACGTTCGTATTCTAAACGAGAAAGGAACAAAAATTCTGACTCTTCACGACCCTTCGATTTTGACGCAAGGCGACGAACTTTTTCCCGGAATTAGACTTCTCTATTTCTTTAGAGAATGAAGATGTAGTTTGTGATTCGATTCTAAGGTAAGTCGTGTGTGAAAGCGATCGCGAATCGAGTTAGAATTCCTATTTAGATTTCCAAAGCAGGGCGGTTTAATAAAATAAAAATCCGAAACAATAAAAAAGGCCCGAGTAAAAACCCGGGCCTTTTTTTAATACGAAAGGAATTTTAAGCTCAGTCTTTATCGTAGACCTTTTTGATTTCCTTGCTGTATTTTTCCGTGATCACGTGACGTTTCATCTTGAGAAGGTTGGTCAATTCGTCCCCCACCTCGAACGGTTTTTTGGTGAGAATGACGTGTTGCACCTGCTCGAACGATTTGAATCCCGTTTTCGTACTGTTATAGCTACGAACTTCCTTTTTGTAGAAGTCGATCACCTTGGGATTTTTGATCAGTTCGTCGATCGCAGCGGAATTGATTCCGTTTTCTTTGCACCAAGCGGCCAGTTGTTCCACGTCCGGAACGATGATCGCCCCCAACACTTTCTGATCCTGTCCGATCACCATCGACTGTTTGATGTAAGGCGATTCGTCCATTTTGTTTTCGATAGGAACGGGTTCCACGTTCTCTCCGCCTAACAATACAACGGTGTCTTTCGCTCTTCCAGTCAAGGTTAACGTTTTCTTAAAGTTGATGAATCCGATATCCCCGGTGTTCATCCAACCGTCGACGATCGTCTTTTTGGTGACTTCGGGATTTTTGTAATACCCTTTCATCACTTGAGGTCCTTTGAGAAAGACGACTCCCTTTTGTCCGAGTTTCCCCGCGAGAACTTCCCCTTGGTCGTTGATATGGGTCAACACGTGTCCGTTATCGTCCTTGATCATCAATTCGGACTTAGGAACGAGAAACCCAACGGATCCGATGATCGGTTTTACGAAAGGACGCACCGAAATGACCGGACTCGTCTCCGTCATTCCGTATCCTTCGAGAACCAACATTCCGATATCGTTGAAGAAGTTGTCGACGTGCGACTGCAATGCGCCCCCTCCGGACATGGATCCTTTCAATCTTCCGCCCGTTGCTTGGCGGATTTTGGAAAGGACGATCGCGTCCAGGGTTTTCGCGTTAAAAATCAAACCCAAGCCCGCGATCGTAAAGAAGAGGGCGTTCGGCAGATGTACTCCGTACGCGGGAAGCGTCAGATACGCGAGCAAACTCAGAGCCGTAACCGTGAACGGTCCGGTCAAAAGCAGAACGATCAGGGATTTTATGCCGATCGCGAGGGACTTGAAAATATTACGATTTTCGTAATCCACTTCCAAACCTATTAAGAACCTTCTCGCGGCGTTATAGTTTTTGGAGAAGAAGTAGGCGAGTTTAAACAAGGCTCTTCTTACGGGAGGAGTTTGTTTCGGATCGTTGACTTTATTGTAAATCCCCGTGTAAACGCTTTCCCAGACGCGCGGCGCGGAAGCCATAAACGAAGGTTTCGCTTTTGCGAGGTCGTTTTTGAGATCCGAAACCTTGGTGTAATACGTCTGAATTCCGCTCGAAATGGCGCCATATTCGTTTACTCGTTCGAATATATGCCAAATCGGTAATATGGAAAGCATACTGTCAGTCGTTTTAATGTCCGTCAAAAGCATCGGAACCACGTAGATCATCTGATGGATCATGTTCGAATGCATGAGCATCACGCCTTTCGGCATTCCCGTCGTTCCGGAAGTGTAGATCAGCGTGAATAGATCGTCCGGTTTGATATCCTCGATCCTTTTCTCCGCTTTTTTACCTCCCTTCGCTCTCAGTGCTTTTCCTTCCTCGATGAGATCGTAAATCTTATGGATGTTTTTTCCCTTGGCGGAGGAAGCCTTGTCCATTACGATTACGGTTTCTACGTTGGAAAGTTTGGCTTTTACTTTGTTGAACTTCTCGAGCATCTTATCGTTTTCTACGAAAACGATCTTAGCTTCCGAGTGATTGAGAATGTATTCGAGTTCCGACTCGGTTACGTCGGTGCCTCTCGGGACGTTAGCCGCTCCCGAAAATTGAACCGCGTAATCGGTGATCATCCATTCCAATCGATTGTCTGCAAGAACAGCGACGTGTTCTCTGGCTTTCAGCCCCAAGTCAATTAGAGATTCTGCAAGTGCGATTCCCATATCGTACAGCTGTTTGTAAGAAGTAGGATGGAATTCTTTATCTTCTCCTTTGCTCCAAAATACGGGTCTATCTCCAAATTTCTCGGTGGACTGTATTAACATATCCGCGAGGTTTTTATACATTTCGAAATCCTCTTTTTTGATTTTACCGGGAATCCGGTAGGTGTAAAGGCTGAATTAAGCTAAGCGAAAAACGGAAAGAGTCAATCAAATTTTAGAAGGAATCTAAAGGAGGGTGCGGTGCAAAAAGGAGAGGAGAAGTCGCCTATCTCGACGAGATAGGCGAAGAGGATCTTACTGTTCTTCTCCTGCAGGAGCGGAAGATTCGGTGGAAGGAGCTTCTTCTTTTTTACCTTCCGCTTTTTCCTTCTTGGATTTTTTCTTAGCTTTCTTTGCCTTTTTGGCTTTTTTGGATTTCTTAGATTTCTTTCCTTTCTTTTCCGATTTAGTCTCTTTAGGAGATTCGGTTTGTTCCGCAGGGGTTTCGGTATTCGGTTCTTGAGCGGTAAGAGCCGCAAATCCGGTAAAAGCGAAAGCCGCGATTAAAAGTTGGACAAGAATTTTCTTAAAAAGGGTCATTTTAGGGTTTCCTATTGAAATAGTTTGATTGATTCTGAGAAGTGCAACATCCTTCGTAAAAAAGTAAATACGTTTTTTTAAGGAATGGAACGCGGCGGACTCCATTTTTTTCCCGAGGCGACGGCGGATTCCAGTCTTCTAAGATATTCGTTTTTGGAAATTTGATATGCGCCCAGACCTAGAGTAACGATGTTTAGTTGCTGCGTATCGAATAAGGTAAAGCCGTCCTTTTTCAAAACCTCGAATAAATGATACAAGCCGATCTTTCCGAAATCCGGAACGAAGGAGAACATGGATTCTCCCGCGAAAAAATTTCCGATTGCGATTCCGTAAACACCCCCGCCTAACACGCCGTTTTCGTCCCAGACTTCGATCGAATGTGCATGACCGAGTCTGTGGAATTCCGTATAACCTCGGATAAATAGATCCGTGATCCAGGTTTCCTCTTCCGGACGATAGGCGCAACAGCGCATAACTTGTTCGAATGCGCGGTTGAAGGTGATTTTATATCTTCCTTGATTGATCTTCCGTCTTACCCGTTTCGAGATATGAAGTTTTTCCAGATCGAAAATTCCGCGCGGATCCAGACAATACCATAGAATCGGCTGGTCGGACCAGGGAAAAATTCCGTTTTTGTAGGCGTATAATAAACGTTCCGGAGAAAGGTCCCCGCCGACGGCGACGATCTCCCGATCCCATACGCGGGGGTTTCTGAAAAAATCGGAAAAATCCTTCAAGTCCGTTTCCCCATATTTTTAGTAAGACGGTAAAAGAGAAAAAGATTCCTCAACCGAATACACCGGACCTTCGGATAAGGTTCGGGACGAGTAGATGTGAAATTCCGAAACGTCGAATTCGGAAGAAGTGAAGTCGGAGAATTCCTCGAGATAAGCGGCCACTCGTAAACCGTTCGAATTTTTGAATCTTCCCACCGTTAGATGAGGGCGGTATTCCTGTCGTTCCGGTGCGAATCCCAATTTTCGAATTCCTGAATCCAACGTTTTTTGCAGCCGGGTGAGTTCCTCGGAAATTCGAACGTTTGCGAAAAGGATCGACGGGGACTTTTGTTTTCCGAACGTACCTACGGACTGCAGACGTAATTTAAACGCGGGAGATACGATTTCGGAACAGAGGTCGGACACCACGTCGAATCGTTCCTTCGGTTGTTCTCCTAAAAAAAGCAGGGTGATGTGAAAGTTTTCCGATGAAACCCAACGAACGTCCGGAAGACCGTAACAGATCCTTGCGAGTTGTTCCCTTACCTCCTCCGGAACGGAAATTCCGAGAAAAATTCTCATGCTTAAAAGTTTAGAATTCCCCGGGATTTCCGCAACTAGATTCCGTAGTTTTCGGTTAGGTGGAATCGATCGTTTTCACAACTCTTAATATACCGCGCAGCGAGTTGCAGAGAAACACCGAGTTCGAATTCTTCAATTCGGATAAGGAAATCCTTTTTTCACGAAATCCTTTCCGTTTTAAGAGTCTATTTCTGTAAACTCCCGGAAGAACTCCCGATTCGATCGGAGGGGTGTAATATTCGTTTCCGATTTTTACGAAAACGTTCGAAATGCTTCCCTCGGTGATTTCGTCCTTCTCGTTCAGAAAGACCGCATCCAAAAAGCCGGCGTCCCTGGATTTTTTTCCTTCCTGATCGTACGTTTCGCGTAGCCCGGTTTTGTGTCTTCGAAAAATCGACTCGGAACGGATTTTGGATCCGCCGATCGTGACGTTTCCCTTTTTGGAGAACGGAGGCAATTCCGCAAAAGAGGTTTTGAAATTGCCCGACGGATCAAGATCGATCCGTACACGATGCGGTTTTCGTTTCGGAATTATCTCCGAAAGTTCCTTTAAGGTCCGGTTCCATCCGTTTTCGGAAAAGGGTATTCCGAAGGTCTTCGCTGAATCCGAGATCCTTTTGAAATGTTCTTTATGAAAATAGAATATTCCATTTTTATAAAATATTGTTTCGAATAGGGAGAAACGGTTCGGCGCTTCCGTGAAGAATTTCG
>NZ_NPEF01000225.1:2292-6101 GCF_002811955.1 Leptospira ellisii | reverse complement strand
ACTCCCATCGTCAGAAAATGACGTTCCGACGCTTCCCAATCCAATTGTAACGTTCCTTGGGAAGTCAGTTCGGAATTCAATTGTTTCACGTCGAGTTCGTCCGAACCCCTTTGGTTGTTGTAATATTTGTTTTCCCACTTGGAGATATTTCCCCGAAAGGAGATCAGATTTTTTCTTCCGAAACCGTATTCCAAGGAACCGGTCGCGAGAAAGTCGTGGGTTTTGTTGTTCCGATCGAAGACCGCTTTGGATTGGGTTACGTCCACTCCGTTTTGGTCGCGGTGCTGGTATAAAATCCTCGTCTTCGCTTTGAATTTGCCTTCCGGATTAAACGTAAGATTCAATCCGGTGTTCAGATCCTGATACGCGTTACCCGTCGTCGCCTGGGAATCCGGAACCAAACGATAACCCGGATTTTTGTTGTAACCTGCGGAGACCGCTCCGCTCACGAACGGATTCTTAAATCCCATATTCGCGGTCGTGTTGAATTCGCCTTCCGTGTTGAAGTTCTTTCTGCTGCCGTTGCCGTACGTGGTTCTCGTTTCGAAGCTGAGGGGTTTATCCGCTTCCCTCGTGATCAGATTGATTACCCCTCCGATCGCGTCCGCGCCGTATAACGCCGATGAGGCGCCTTTCACGATTTCGATCCTCTCCAGATTCTGCACCTTAAACCGGCTCAGATCCACCGCGTTGTTCAACCTTCCCGCGATCCTTTCTCCGTCGATCAGAATGAGCACGTATTGGGAATCGAGCCCCAACATTCTCACCCTGGATCCTCCGAAAAAAGGGACCACGTCGATTCCCAACTGGGTTTCCAAAACCTCGGCCGCGTTTCTCGCACCGCTGGCTTCGATCTTCTTTCGGGAGATCACTTCGGTCGCCACCGTGGAGTCCTTGAGTCTTCGTTCCCCTCTGGAGCCCGTGACAACGATCTGGGAATCGTCCTGGGTCTGACCGTTGTCCTTTTTGGATTCCCCGTTTTGCGGGGTTTGAGCCTGTTCCTCTTTCGAAGAACCGTTGTTAGGCGTTTCCTTTTCGAGTTGGATCGTTTCCTTTTGGGATTTGTCGTCTTGCGCTTCGGGGGAAACGGCGAAAAAAAACGGAATCAAAATGCAGAACGTTTTGAATAAGGGGGATCTGAAATACGGGGACATGAAGTTAATACGGGATCTGTTTCCACTTTACGGTAGGATAAGCGGACGTCCCTTCGGCGCTGTAATAACCGGTCACCTGAAATGCGTAATATTCGTTTCCGGTATAAGAGCGTATTATGAAAATCTTATGATTCGGCTGTAAAAACGCCAGGCTGTAATCGAACCACTTGTTGAGCACGTCGCTGCCCACGTAATTCGTCTGGACTCCGCCCGCTCCGAGTTCGGAAACGTTCGTGTCCGTGGAAAAGGAAGCGTCGGGCCAACCCAGACCCGTCGATGAGCCGGCGGCCGCAACGTTAAAATTCGTAATCGGCGGATTAGTCATACAGGATCCGCCGTTGCCGGAGGAATTGGTCAACCCGCTGTTCGTCTGCAGTTTGAATCTTTGAAAACCGACGTCCCAACCCGGAGCAGAATCCGGGACGGAGGCCTGCGCTAAATTAGAAAAACTGAATTTAATCCAAGTATCATACGAAATCGCGCGGACCTTGGTCGTATAAGAGCCGTCTCCGTTCGGTTCCGTGGAGAGGATTTTGGAATTGGCCGCGTCTTCGAGTTGTTTTTGTAATGCGACGAGGGATTGTTTCATCGCGAGCTCCGTTTCGTCGATGGCCGGATTTTGTCTCGCGCAGAATAAGAACAGAAACATCCCGGATACGATCCAAATTCGTTTTGCAAACGGTCTGTAATCCGGGATGAAATTCATGATAAAAAACGGTCTTAGTTTTTAACCGTGATTTGGAACGTCGTCGTAGGAGGCTCGTTCGTTCTATCCGCGAGATAAAAGATGAAGTAATAGTCGTTTCCGCGTCCGGAGTTGGTGTCCAACGTATAGTTGAAAGGACCGTTTCCGGTGTAAGTTCCTTCGCTCGGAGTCACGTAACTTTCGCGGTTTGTGTCGTAGTTGGAGGAAGTCAAAGGACAGTTTGCCGTGTTGTAAACCATCGGTGCGTGAGTTCCCAAACCGGCCGCGTTGGTCGCCACATCTTCGTCGGAAACGTTCATTCCGGTAAACGAGATCACGTCTCCGTTTGCTGCTCCCGAGTATTTTACCGCCGCGATCGAGTGATTTACGAAAGGAACCTTTCCGTACACCAGAGTTTGAACCTGAGTCGAAGCGTCCATTGCGGGAAGTCCTGCAACTCTGGTTCCGAGCGTTGCGGAACAATTATAACCGGAACCCAAACCGGCCAATAAGAAGACCATCGGATCGATATCGTCCTCTTCTTTTTTACATTGAATCATGAGTCCAAAAACGAGACTCAAAAGGACTGCCGTTTTTGCATATTTTCTAAGATTTTGCATGGTATCTCCTGCCAGAATTTGAAATCAGTGCCATTCTGTTTTTTTGAAGATGAGAGTCAAATTCAAAATCAAATGTGGTTTCCGAGATCTTCCTTTTTTAGGTCATTTTTTAAAACGTTATTTCTCTTTGGATTCTTTTTCGGATTCAAAATTGGTTTCTCATTCCCGTAGTAACGACGAAAACTCGGTTGGAATGTATCCCGCTCGTTTCGTTTTTCGATGTTTCGTTTTCTTCTGTTGTTGGATCGGTTCGTATTCCTGTACTCTTTTAGAGGAAAAACCAGTGTCGGGCGCGGTTCCGGTTTATTCTTCCGAAGGTAAAATTCTCCGTTATTATCCGTATTCGATCCGCTGGATCGGTTTCGGTCCGAACGAACTTCCGGATACTGCCCGTCTCTCGGATTTTCCGAATCTGGTTTCCCTTGAAATTCTCCATTCCGATTTTGAAAATTTGGAGGACCTCAGTTCCCTCAAATCCCTCGGCTTTTTAAACGTCAACGGAACGAAAGTGAAAAATCTCGCCCCACTTTCCAAACTTCCCGCCTTACACAGTTTATATCTTCAGGGAACCCCGGTGACCGAGACGGATCTGGCCCGTTATCCCGGAATCGGCCGGCTGACCAAACTAGGTCTTTACAAAACCAAGATCAAGGATCTTTCCTTTATCGGACCGGAGTGTGGGCTGAGACAGCTCGATATCCGCGATACGGAGGTTTCCTCTTTGGAGCCGATTGCGGGTTGTAAAAACCTTCTGGAGCTGCGCGTGGGAGGCACGAAAATCGGCGAATTGAAATACGTATACGAGATGAAGGACCTGCGCTATCTGGAATGGTCGGGTTTGAACGTTTCCAGGGAGGAATTGGAATGGATCCGCGCCCGACTTCCGTATCTCAAACTGGTCCCTATGGTTCCTCGTTCTTTTTAATATTTTAATTTTCTAATATGTCAGCGGACCCGCTTCCCCGGGATTCGTATATAATAGGACGTCCCCTTTTTCGACCGGAATTCCCTCCGCCGAAACCTGCCCCGTGGTTTCCACGGTCTCCAAGGCGCGGACCGGATAACGTTTTCCGTTTTCCTTTTCTAATACGATGGTTGCGTTTTTACGCACGCGCGAAAGCCGCAATCCCCATACCTCGAGAATTTTTCCACCGCTTTCCAATACGAGTGCGCTGATGCGGCGCGTTTCCGACGAGGCCGCTTTCTTGTAATCGGAGGCGGGAGTTCCCGGAATAAAATCGGGGAAAACCGAAATTCGATTGGGTTCCTTGGATTCCAATTCGAAGGAAAGATGATCGCAATCATACGCCCTCAGCAACGCCCAACGATTTCCGGATTCTCTGTTGGTGA
>NZ_NPEF01000225.1:0-2229 GCF_002811955.1 Leptospira ellisii | reverse complement strand
CCGGTTCCCGAATTGCTTTTCCTTCGATTCTGGTTTCTTCCCGGTTTTTACTTTTGGTCACGCTCAATTGTGTGAATACGAATTTGGGATTTTTCCGTTCCAGATCCAAAAACAGCTGTCGCACGAAATATCCCTCCTCCAAGGTTCGGATTTTGGAATAGTATTCCCCGGGAGCGATCGGAAGACGGATGCGTGAATCCGCCGTTTTTTCGGGTGAGGAACAGTAGAAAAATAAAAGAAACCCCGTCGCTAAAATCGCCGCAAATGCGGGAAAGGAGGAAATTTCGGAACGAGACTTAGGAAATAGCGAACCCAATTTGATTGCTCCTGTTTTGCCGAAAAAAGATTCTGACAACGTAAGGGAAACTCGCGAGAAGCTCAATGCGGTTTCCTATTTTTCGTCTAATGACTTCGATGAAAACGGAATTCGTAATACGATTTTTCATATACGTCCGGATTCTCCCGTTTTTATTTTTTTTCGACGCCTGTTCCTTAGATACCGTTTTTCCTTCCGTCTTTCCTTCGGATTCTCCGAAACAAATCGGAGCCGAATTCGTTCAAACTCTGATTTTGACCGGGGTCGGTTGCAGCAGCGACGCCAAATTTTGGGTCCGCGACGTTTCCAAAAACGTTTCGTATTGTATGCAGGCGGTTCCGGTTGGAACGGGTTCGCACGTGAACGTTTATGCGGAATACGGACAGGAAACCAACCTGGACTACGCGACGATCATACGTGAATTCGACGATAAGATTTATCCGCGTCTTTCCTCCGCGTTCGGAACGGCTTCGGATCTGGATCAAAACGGAAAAGTCGATCTCCTTTTTTTGGACATACGGGACGGCAGTCGTCCCGGCGGCTCCTTTGTGGCAGGTTTTTTCGATCCGAACGATTTTCTTCCCGACGACGTTCGAGCCGGAGTTCGCTCCAACGGCGGAGAGATTTTGTACGTCGACTCGGTTCAGCTCAAGGAACTTGCCGCCCGGGACGTAAGCGCCGGAAAACCGGATACGATGTTGGCTACGATCGCGCACGAACTACAACACCTCATACGATTCCAATACGAATTACCGGATTACGTCGCGAGCAGAATTCGGGACGAAACCTGGTTGAACGAGGGTACGAGCGAAGTCGCGAGCGATATCGCGGGTTATTCCCCGCAGACGAATCGAATTCAGTGTTATCGGGGCAACGTCGCCGGAGTTTGTGCGAGAGGAGTCAACGGTGCGAGTCTGTTCGGTTCCGCCGACTTCCTTTCGATCGTGGATTATTCCTTCGCATACGCCTTTCTCAAATATTTATATACCGTCTCGGGTTCCGATTCCGAACGTAGAAACGACTTTTTTAGGAATACGGTCGGCGGAACCTCGCAAAGGGCGCGTGACGCGCAAAGTTTGGCGCAGATTTTTTTGTCATCTTCCGCGGTGAGCGCACTCTCGCCCGCTCAAAAAAACGATTTGGGACTTTCCGGAGAGACGGCGTTCGTCCGTTTGTTCTCGTCCTTTCTCTGGCTTTCCACGGGAGAAACCGAAACGACGATCGCCGAAGCACAGTTAGGCGTCGATACGTCGGGAGCTTCGGGATTTAAGTCGGGAATCGAATCCGTGATGGGAGCGTTCCCCTTTCCTCCCGTCGGTCAGGAGGGCGAGGAATTGCGGAAGTTGTTCGAGACCCAATCCCTTCCGTTTATCCCGCCTCTGAACAGCCTAAGTCCGGGACAGTTTCATTGGATCGATCAACAGAGAAGTAATACGGGAACCCAGCCCTCGGTGGTTCTGCTGAAGAAAACCTCGCCTACATTAAAGATTTTGCAAGTAAACGCGGATCCGTTCCGGCTGGGTCAGGCGTCGCAGTCGGTCGCTTTAACCGAGGATGGGGAACTTCCTTTTTTACTTCCGGAAACCGGCGGTCCGGAGATCGTGTGTCCTCTCGGACGTTTTTACGCAGCGGATCGTACAAAGGGAAATCCGCGTTTCGAATAAACGACCGAAACGATCATTCTAAACCGGGCATCATCCCCCGGAACTCCCCCATTCTTTCCTCGGCCGCTTTTTGAGCCAGTTCCAGGGAACGGGTGACCGCCTGTTTGATGCTTTTTTGAAGAAGTTTCTTATCGTTTTTGGCAAGAAGTTCGTCTTCGATGAGTATATCCTTGATGTTGAGCTTCCCGTCCGAAACGCAGGTCACCAAATCGTTTTTCGATTTCGCTTCGAAGGAAAGGGCCATAAGAT
>NZ_NPEF01000224.1 GCF_002811955.1 Leptospira ellisii | reverse complement strand
GTATGCAATTTTGCTAATAGAATCGAATATCCCTCCGGAACGTCGCGGTGCAAAACCTTAAATTCCGTGATCGCCTTATCCCCGCCCGAAAACACCTTCCGAACCCGTTTGTTGCCGTCCTTTAAATAACAGATTTCCGTAAAGTGATCCGGCTCAACGATTCCTCGGGACACGCAGAGATACAGTTTGACGGATTCTTTGAGAATCCGATCCGCCTCTTTGTTGCGGTTCGGATCCTTGCAGAAAAAAACGAGTCCGCTCGTCTCCAGATCGAGCCGGTTGACCGTCCGTAAAAAATCGATTCCGAGTTGTTTTTGAAGAAGATCGGAAAAATTCTCCCGGCGGGAATCCTTGGTCGCGTGTACCGGAATTCCGGCGGGTTTTTCCGCGAATAAGAAGGAGGAATCTTGATAAAAAATCCGGATCGGAGTTGCGGTTTTCGTTTGGGACATTTCGTTTTCTAAAATCCAATTCGGTTCGATTTCATTCTATTGGATTCGTTTTCTTTGTAAAGTTGGAATGTTTCCGAGAAAACGAATCTTTCCTTTGGGAAATCGAGAGATTTCGTTTTCTTTTAATCCTTTTTAGACCTTTTCATCCGGTTGACTTTTGCGATAGGATGGAATTCTTTGTTGTCATGTTATAATTTTTTACTGAAAAATAAATTGACTAAGGTGTTATTATAATCAGGTGCCTATATGAAAAAGGGAATTTTGTTCTTTTTTTTGACCGTATTCTTTTCCTGTGCGGAAGCGAGTAAATTCAGCCTGGATACCTCCAATCCTTTGGCGATTTTGGGGCAGTTCGGTTGGAGTTATTTGGGTTTAGTGCCCGCGTCGCCGACCGCTCGTTTTGTAGCGGTGGGAGAAGCTTGTTCCTCTTGGCTCAGCCAAGACGCGATCACTTGGACTTACAGCAAAACCCGGTTTCCCGGTTGTATCGACGGCGCGATTCAGGATGTCGCTTACGACGGAATCGGAACTTGGACCGCAGTGGGAAGTAAAGACGCGAACGGAAGCTGCGGTCTTTGGTACAGCACGGACGAAGGCGAGACCTGGGCACAAGCGAACTGTGATCCCTTGGTTCTTTGGAGCGGCGCTCCGGTCACCAAACAGCTGTTTGCCGTAACATACGGAGGCGGTAAGTTCTGGGCCGTCGGTCCTCACAACGGGGCCAGCACCAGCGACGAATTTTTCGGTCAATATTCTTCGGACGGAATCAGCTGGACTTCCATCGCGATCGAAGACGGTTCCACATACGAAGGGGCGGATTACTACGATTCGGCATCGTTTGATTCCGTGAATTCGAAGATTTATTTCGGCGGTCAGCACCAGGTGAATTCGGAGGTAGCGGAATTGAATTCTTCCACTTTGGCAAGTTCATCCGTTTCGATCTCCATGCCTTCTTACATCAATCGTGTTCTCGCCTTACGTTCGGGACAACTTCTCGTTTACGGATCCGACAATTACCTTGCTCCTACGATCGGAAAAGTAAAGATGGGCTCTTCCCTCGCTTCCCTTTCGGGTGTGATGGATACCGCGGTTACGAGCGATATCCAGAGCGCGATCGAAGGCTCCGATAAGATCGTGATTTTCGGAGATCAATGTGCTATCGATTATTACGAATTTTCCGCGGCGGTCTGGCATCCTACGGGAGCGTCTCCTCCGCCGGAGATGTCCAATTGTTCCCGTTTGAATTGGATGAGTTCCGCTTATAATTCCGCTCTGGGTTTGTTCGTCGCGGGGGCGAAGGTAACCGGCAGCGTTCCCACCGCGTTCGCATATTCTGCAACCGGAATTCCCTCCGATTGGACCGTGCTGACACAACCGGATGCCGGATCTCCCGGTCCGGGAATCCTCGGGATCGCGACTCATTAAAACGAAAAGAAAGAGGTCGGCTTAATTCTCTTTTATGAAGAAGATCGTTTTTGTTGTTTCATTCCTTTCTTTTGCCCTGCACTCAAGCGGACAAATTCAGTTTCGATTCCTCCGATCCTTGATCCCGGCGGCGGAAACGGAAGGGTCAAAGGAGTCGTCTACGGCGGCGATAAAACCTGAACGGAATCGGGATCGTTAATTTTTTGACCGATCCTTCCGGAAGCTGGAGCGGACAGACATATTCGGGAACCGCGGGAAAAATCGGAAGCGTTGCGGAAGGAAACGGCAAATTGATCGCGTTAGGCGACGCTTGTACGATCGATTCCGCTTCGGGATGGACCCATTCCGCCGGAGCTCCGGTCGGAGTTTCGGGTTGTTCCGGAATCGATTGGAGCGCTTCGGCCTACAACGAAGCCCTCGGTTTGTACACAATCGGAGGAAGAGTCCTCGGTACGTCGACGACCAAGTTGGGAATCTCCTCCACGGGGGATTCCTCTTCCTGGCAGTTGATCGATATTCCCGAAAGCGGAACTCCCGGACCGGCCGTACATACGATCGCTGCGAAAACGAACTGAAACGAGAGGAATTTTATTTCCCGTCGCGCGATTTGATTCCCGATTTGTAGCCGATGGTTCTTTGGTAGTTTCGGATCTATAAAACGATCGAAATTTCAGTTTTCTTGCATGTTATAATCTTAAGAAAGGTCTTATCCCGTCCGTAATATCGCGTTCGGGGTTTTTCCGCAAAATCACGGCGGCCCTTATGAGATTACTAATTTCGTTTATTCTAATATTTTTATGTTTTATATCCTGTTCCGAAGCGAAGAAGTTCAGCTTCGATTCCACCAATCCGCTCGCGATGGTGGGGCAGTTGGGTTGGAGTTTGGGGTTTGAACCGCTCGACGAGGCGAACGATTCCCTCGGCCAATCCCCCGGAACGAAATTCGTCGCCGTCGGGGACAATTGTTCCTCTTGGATTTCGGAAAACGGAATCGATTGGAATTTCAGCGCTACCCGTTTTCCCGAATGCGACGCCGGAAACATCCGGGGAGTAGTTTACGGAAACGGAATATGGGCCGCGATCGGTTCCAAAAGCGATGCGGAAAACTGCGGAATCTGGACCAGCCAAAACGACGCGTTCACCTGGAGTTTTCATCCTTGCGCCACTGTTACGATCGGAGGGGTTTCGGTTACGAAACATCTTTACGCGATCGGTTTCGGAGGAGGACAATTTTGGGCCGTCGGCGATCACAACAGCGCCGGAACGGGAAGCGATTTTTTCGGACAACGCTCCGTGGACGGAGGAAACAGTTGGACTTATTTCGGAATCGAAGACGGTTCCACGTACATCGGTTCCGATTATTTTTATTCCGTTTCCTACAGCGAGTCGACGTCCGAAATGTATTTCAGCGGTGAACATTCGGTCAATCCTGAAATCAGCGAAGTTTCCCTCGTCAATCTCGCTAAGGATTCCATTTCGATCGGCATGAACAGCAGCAAAAACCGGATTCTTGCTTTGAAGGGAGGGGATATCCTCGTCTACGGAGACAACGCGTTCTCCTCCACTTCGGCGGTGGTAAAACGGGTGCCCGCTTCTACTACAACTCCCACCGATCCGACGTTGTTTACGGCACAATCCGCGACCACCGCGATTCAAAATCACGCGAACGGAGCCGTGGAAGGAAAGGATAAGATTCTGCTTGTGGGAGACAATTGTTCGATGGATTATTCCTCTCTGAATCAAAACGTCTGGCACACGGGGCCGAGCACGATCGGCGATTGTAACGCGACGAATTTGTCTTCGGTGTCATACAACGCAGGTTTGGATCGTTATTCGGTCGCGGGGGCCTCTAATTTTTTCGCCCATTCTTCCTCCGGATTACCGGGAACTTGGTCCGCGGTTCATCCGGATTTGGGGGGAATTACCCCCGTTCCGAGTCCGATTTCGATCGCTTCCAAACCGTAAATTCAGGCTCTATGATTTTCCGCCGATGTTTTTTCGGAGGCACTACATGGATGGGGATCGGATCCGGCGGATTCGTCGTAATGATCCTAAGGCTATTTTTCGGAAGGGCGGAGTTTTGGATTGACAGAATTCTGTTATATTAGACAAAAATGGGGAATGAACCCATCTATGGAAGAATTAGAAACAAAGGAATCCCCCTCCAGCGAACATATCACGGAAGTTGTAAAAGAGAATTTAAAACTAATTCGCCATACGAAGGGATTCTCCCTGGACAAGTTGGCTTCCCGCTGCGGAGTCAGCCGTGCGATGTTGTCCCAAATCGAACAGGGAAAG
Organism: Leptospira ellisii; assembly: GCF_002811955.1. GTDB lineage: Bacteria > Spirochaetota > Leptospiria > Leptospirales > Leptospiraceae > Leptospira > Leptospira ellisii. Next base: position 1,942 of record NZ_NPEF01000224.1, on the reverse strand, counting down.
AGCGTCCCGACCATTTCGGTCCTTTGGAAAATCGCCAACGGTTTGAACGTTCCCTTCAGCGAGCTTCTCAAAGAGAAGGGCACGGAGGGAATCATCGTGATGAAGGCGGAAAACACGAAGGTGTTGTTTTCCAGTTCGAAGGTTTTTTCGAGCAGGGCACTTTTTCCGTATAACGGAAACCGGAAGACCGAATTCTACGAACTCATCTTAAAACCGGGCGGAATCGAAGTCGCCGAACCGCACCAGTCGGGAACCACGGAAAATATCGTCGTCGTTTCCGGCAAACTTCGTCTTCGTGTGGGCGAAAAAGTGGTCGAATTGGAACCGAAGGATTCGGTTTTTTTCCGCGCCGACATTCCGCACGAATATTCCAATCCTACCGACCAGGAAACGCTGATGTATCTGGTGATGGATTACAGAGACGAAATCAATTGATTTTTCGTAAAAAATAACTTTCCAATCTTAGGTCCTTTGGGGAAAATCCTACGCGAATTCCGTGTGGAGATTGTCCTTGTCGATTCGTAAACGTGCGTCCGATTCCTTCCTGAATTTTCAATCCGTAACCGCGGGATTTTTCTGCGGTTTTTGTTTGTCGATTTTTTCCTTCGGTGTGGATGCGGATTCTATGGAATCGATTCCGAACCGGGAAGAGAAGACGTATGAAGAACAGATTTCCTGCCGACAGAACGATTGTATTTCTTTGACGTTGGAAGATCTGTCGAAAGACGGGATTCGTTCCAGACTTTCGGATCTGTTTTCGGAGAATGCGGGGAAAATTCTCATCGATACCTCCGCCGCTCCGAGGAAGATCGATTCCGAAGATTTGGAAGATATAAGAACAGTTCTGGAAGAAATTTCCAAAAGGGACGGAAAGGTAGCGATCGAACGTCTGCATATCGCCGTCCGATCGTTTCAGCTCCCGGAGCCTCCGTTTCTTAAGGACTTAGGGTTCGTCGGTTGGAACGTATTCAAACGGATCTATCGGAAGATTTACTATCGCAGGACTTCGGAATATCACGCGAAGGTTTTGTATCATCCCGAAACGACGAATATCGTTCTCGTGTATTTCGTCCATAGGAAATACGGGGATATCTGCGATACGGTTTTTGCCGCCTGCAACGAGATCGAATATCTGGACGACGACACGTTCGATCTTCAACTTTCCCAGGCATTGCGCGAATCGAAGGAGAAGAATCTTCCCGTTAAGGTTTCCTTCCGCCAAACGGAAGCGGTACTTCCGGAAGCAAAGGTCGATTTAGAATATTTTAAAAATCTAAATCGTTCCACGCGGATCTACAAATGGATGGCGGCCGGAAAGGAAAGGGAGGTGAAACCCGTCACGAAATCCAGATTTCTTCCTCTGCAGGCCGTGGTTACGGTGATCGATTATTCCCTTACCGTGTATGATATGATTTCCGCTTTGATTTTATATCGTCCTGCGAGTGAAAGGAAAGTGGAGGTCAATTATGTGGATTCTCCAGGTGGAAAACGCTTGGATTCCGTCATCTTTTTACCTGTGGAGAAAAAATAATTTTTTGATTTGGGCTTGAGGTTGGGAGTCGTCGAGTCGGTCGTAGCAATCGATGCCAGGCAAGGGTCGTCTCGTGCGGAGATATTGTTTAAGAATGTATGGGGGAGCCGATCTCGGACCGCGCCTATCGGGCTAAGTTGTATTTCGCAAGGCCGGTTGGTTGGTCGAGATTAGCGTTTGGCGGATTTTTTAGTCTGACTGGTGGGTTTATTCCGGCTCTCGGAACCATTCTCGGTATTCGAATGTGTAAAAAGCGGACTCGGGGAGGCATTGGAGCTTCCGGGTCACTCGGTTGAAGGTGAGATCGAGGTGGAGGATATAACTGTAGTTCTTGTGAAAGGTGGGAACTCCCTCATTCATCATCTCTTCGATAGAATCCCCGACTTCCGATTCCTCCAAATACAAAAGATA
>NZ_NPEF01000223.1 GCF_002811955.1 Leptospira ellisii | reverse complement strand
GATTCGATCCTAAATCCCAGTTGCAGATTTCTGTTCGCGACCCGTAAAAACCTGGAGGAGGAAGTGAGAAAAAAAAGATTCAGCGAAGATCTCTGGAATCGGATCCGAACGTTTCGGATCTCCATTCCTCCGCTTCGGGAAAGACCGGAGGACATCCCTTATCTGGTTCGTTTTTTTCTGGATCGTTATTCGTCCGAGATCGGGCGAACTTCCCCCGAACTTCCCGCTTCCGTTTTAGGCATGCTGATGAGCGATTCGTGGCCCGGAAATATTAGAGAATTAGAAAATACTATATTACATACGCTCGTTTCCGATCCGGAAAAGACGCTGCAGATCTCCTCTTTTCCGGAGATCGCCGCCCGTTCCAGACATTTGCCTTCTTGGAAAAACGTGCCCGCGATTTCTACGTCCAAACGGATCGATCTCGACGAGGAGATCAAAAACTTCGCCAAAGAACTCGTGGAAAGCGCGTTACGCGTGAGCGGAGGAAATAAAACGAAGGCCGCCGAGTATCTCGGAATCAAGCGGACCACGTTGACGTATCGCATCAAGGAGCTCGGCGTCCGAGAAGAGAAGGAGCGGGAATCCTGAGTTGAGTTTACGGCGCGTTTCGAATTTCCGCGGAACCGCCGCGCAAAGGGTTTGCGCGTCTTAAGAAATCGTTTCGTAGATCCGGATAAAACTTTTTTACGGGATCTGTCCGGGAAAGTGCTGGATGTTTTTCGGATCTGATATTAGCTATCTCAATCAATTTACGAAGATCGAACGCATTGAATACGAATCGAAGGACTTCCGAAGACGAACAGAGGATAACGCGTGCGTTCCGCGAATTCCGTTCCAAAACGTCCTCCGAATTTCCGGATCGAAAGGACTCCGAAGGCCGGCGAGGTTTACGAAGATATCTGCGTTATTTTTTTTGGAATTCCGGGGAAGGTTCCGGTTCGGCGATTCCTTCGGGTTCGTTTTGTTTAATCGTCTCGGGCGGTTTGGAGGAAAACCTCTTCGATGCCGAGGAGAAAAATCTCGTGCTCCGGGATCTGTTTCCCGGGGATTATTTTATTCATAGACCGGAAAAGATACTTCATTCGGGAATATCAGAAATTCTTTATATATATCCGGAAGACCTGGATCGGATAACGAAAAAGGATCCGGCGTGGTTAAGATGGATTTCGGGTTTGTATTCGGAAAATCATATCTTTCACGTTTCCAAACTCAGACCCTCCAAAAAGGAATTGGTGGAATTCCTTTCCTCCGTGGAGATCCTGTTTCATCTCGATAAGAAAACTCTTTCTACTTTGGAATCGAAAATGGAATGGCTCGCGATCCCCGGCGGAGAGGTGCTTTTGCGTCAGGGCGAGCCGGGGGATTCGATGTATATCCTCGTTTCGGGAAGGTTGTCCTGGAAGGTAAATTCCCCCGATAACGAATCGCTCGCCCAAGGAGAATTAGGAAAAGGTGATATTATCGGAGAGATGTCCCTATTCTCGGGAGACGTTCGATCGGCTACCGTCACCGCTCTTAGAACCAGCGAGGTCGTAAGGATTTCCAGGGAGGACTTTCGGCAAAGTTTCGCCCATTCGCCGGAGGCGTTGTTCCGGATCACCGGGACGATCGTACATCGGTTGGGGACCGAAAGAAGCCGCGGCTCCCGGAAAACGAACGCATCCAGGACGATTTCCGTTTTTTGTCCATCCGCAGAGGGAGATACGGATAGATTTTTCGAATCTCTGCTTTCCGCTTTGCGAATATTCGGAAAAACGAATTTAGTCGGACCGGAGACCTTTCTGAGATCCTCCCGTTCCGGACGCAAAAACGGTTCGGACGTTCGTTCCGGAAAATATAGGATCGGCGATCTCGTGCATTGGTTTTATGAGCAGGAGAAAAATTACGATAAGCTGATATTCAAAACCGATTTCCGCAATCCGGCATGGAGGGAGGCGTGTTTCAGACAATCGGACCGTATTTTGATCCTCGTGGATCCTAAACGCGCTCTTCCTTCTACGATGAAGGAGGACGTATCCTCGTTCCCCCCGGAAATCTCCAAGGAATTCGTTTTTTTGATCGATTCCGGTTTTCAGGATTGGAATAGGATCGAATCGGTGTTAGGCGAATTTCCCTCCGTCTCCCATTCGATCGTTCGCAGGGACGAATCCTCGGATTTCGGAAGATTGGCGCGGAGACTGAACGGTAAAAGCGTCGGAGTCGCGCTTGCGGGCGGCGGAGCGAAGGGGTTCGCCCATCTCGGTCTTCTACGTTGTTTCGAGGAGAACGATATTCCCGTGGATATGATTTCCGGAACGAGCGCGGGCGCTATCATGGCGGGGTTATTCGCGATGGGACTCGGTTCCTCCGATATTCTTCCTTTGATCCGTAATTTTTGGCTGGAACGGAATCTTCTCGGCGACTTCACGTTTCCGTTCGTTTCCCTCGTTCGAGGAAGGCGTTATTCGAACGCGATCCATGAATTTTTTAAGGATCGAAACATCGAAACCCTTCCCATTCCGTTCTATGCGGTCGCGTGTAACTTGACGAAGGCGGAGCGGAAAATTTTCGACAAGGGTCCGTTGTGGAAGGCGGTTCGGTCGAGCACTTCGATCCCCGGAGTGTTTCCTCCGTTTTCGGAAGGAGGGGAGTTGTATGTGGACGGGGGTTTGTTGGACAATCTACCCGGATCGATTTTGAAGGAAAAGGGAGCCGGAATTCTCATTTCCGTGGATTTGGGCGGGGGCGGACAATCGGACAAGGATCTTATGTATCATCGTCTTTTGGGGCCGCAATACAGAGGCGAGGCGCCTTCGTTTTTGAATCTTCTTTTTCATCATCTCAAACGCCAGAGTTTAAAGACGAAATATACCGGTTTCGCAGAAATTATGATGCGTTCCCTGATGTTATCAAGCAGAAACACGCGAAACAAGACCAAGGAGATTTCCGATCTTTACATAGAACTTCCGGTCGGAGGTTATTCGACGTTCGATTGGGATCAATTCCAAAGGTTGTATGAAATCGGATACGAATCCGGGATGAATAAGGTTCATCAATGGAAAAACGAAATTAAGAAAAAACTAATTTCATAATTTTTGTTTTTTTAATTGAAATACTCCGGCCGGAGAAGCTAAAATTGTCGTTCTTCGGACACGAGTATGCAGCAATCCAAAACCGGATCCTTGGAAGAACTCGCATCGGAAATCGACTCCTTCGACTCGAAACTGTGCGTGTTGGAGGAGCGTTCCTCCGGAAGAATCGTATATTCGAAAGAATGCGGACGATTTTGGGGATTCGATTCTCCTTGCGGAGAATCGGAGGATCTTTCCTCGTTCTTATCGCGTCTTTACGGTAGGATCAGAAACTACTCCGCTTTCACGGAGCCGATCCTTCTTATCTATATTCACGATCCTGAATATTTTGATACGCTTTTCACCGTTGACGGAACGATCCTGCGTTTTTTTTGGGGACCTTTATCCGAGAACGACGATTCCGTACGGATTTATTCCTTCGAAATTTTGGGGACCGAGAAGGAGGGTGCTGCATCGATTCCCGATCTGTCCGTCGATCCGCTGTTTTACCAACTTCCCGAACCCGCCTTCGTTTTCGATCCGGACACTTTGCGTTTTATCGCCGTCAACGACGCCGCGGTGTTCGTTTACGGTTATTCGAGGAAAGAATTTTTTTCCATGACTCTGATCGACATACGTCCCGAGGAGGATCGTGTGGTTTTGGAGGCGGCCGTCCGGAGTTTTATGGAGGCGCCTGGTATCCGATCCGCGGGAATTTGGAGGCACTGGAGAAAGGATCGAAAACTGCTTTATATGAAACTCGCGGCGAATCGGATTCCGTTCGGGAATTCACACGCGATCCTGGCGCTTTTAAGGGACGTTTCGGAATTCGTCGAAACGTCGTATTCGTTGAAACAAAGCCTCACCGAAAAACAATCGATCATAGAAAGTATGTCCGATCGTTACTTCTCCTTGTCCAGGGATTGGAGATTCATCTCGGTGAACCGGAATTCCGAAATAATATTAGGAAAACCTAAAGAAGAATTGATCGGCAGGAACATATGGGGTTTGTTTCCCGGGCCGAACCAGAGATTTTTTAAGGAAAAATACGAGACTTCTCTGCTGACGGGTAAACCCGTCTCGTTCGAATATAAGAGCGACAGCACAGGAACGATTTTAGAGTTCAGGATCATCCCTTTCGGAGAAGGGCTTTCGGTGTTCTTTCAGGATATCACCGAAAAAAGGAGGAGGGAAAAGGAACAGGAAATCCTAAAGGAAATTCTGTTTCGGATTCCCAGAGCCTCGACGCTCAAGGAATCCTTCGCGACCCTTTTCGAAATCATATGCACTCAGACGTTATGGAGTTTCGCCCAGCTCTGGAAATTGAAGGACGGGGAATTGGTCCTCGAGGAAAATTCGCCCTGGTATACTTCGTCCGAGTTAGAGACCGAATTCGGAAAATATAGATCCCTTTCGTTCGGAGTCCGTTTTCTTCCCGGAGAAGGTATGATCGGAAGGTCGTTCGGGTCCGATAAGATACTTTTCTACAAGGACATCCGCAACGAAGCGGACTTTAAGCGGCTCGACGCGGCCAAAACAGCCGAAGTCGGCTCCTGGATCGCCGTTCCGTTTAAAACGGGTCACGAAAGCTACGTGCTCGAATTCTGCACTCGAACGCAAATCGATTCAGGAAATTCTTATATTCAAATGTTTGAATTGATTGCGGATCAGGTGGAAAGTCTCTTTCGAAACAAGGAGGACGAGGACGAAAAAAACCAGTTCTTCAAAGCCTCCGGCGATATGTTTCAGATTTCGAGATTGGACGGGAAGGTGATCGAGCGGAACCCTGCTTGGGAAACCGTCTTCGGGTATACGACGGAAGAGCTGCAGGGTATGGACCTTTTGGATTTGGTACATCCCGAGGATCGGGAAAAGATGCTACAGGGAAGGGAGGGTTTTAAGAAGGAGAGGGCGAACGTTTCCGGCGCGCTCCGTTATATAGCCAAAAGCGGGGACGTAAAAAGCGTGCTTTGGAAGGTGACGTTCTCCCCCGAATACGATCTCATCTACGCTACCGGAAAGGACATCACCGAAATACAAAGGAACCAGATTCAGCTCGAAAATCTTGCCCGCGAGCTGAAACGTTCGAACGCCGATCTCGAAGACTTCGCGTTTATCGCGTCGCACGATCTTCAGGAACCTCTCCGCAAGATTATGGCTTTCGGAGATAGATTGTTGAAGAAGGCGTCCGGTTTGGATCCCGAGTCCGCGGATTATCTGCAGAGGATGTCCGCGTCCGCGTTGAGGCTTTCCAATCTCATCGAGGGACTTCTTTCGTATTCCCGGATCAAAAGCAGATCCAAGCCGTTTCAGTTCTGCGATCTTTCCAAAATTCTCAAGGAGACGATCGGCGATCTGGAGATCTACGTTAAGGAAAGGAATGCGACGGTGATCGATTCGGAGATCGGTTTCGCCTGGTGCGATCCGGTTCAGATCGGCATGGTTTTCCAAAATCTGATCAAAAACGGAATCAAGTTTAACCGAAGCGGCGTTCCCGAAGTCGTGATCCGGTCCGTTCCGCATCCTTCGGAGCCGAATTGGATTCGTATTACGTTTTTCGATAACGGAATCGGCTTTGACAAAAAACACGGAGAGAAGATCTTTACGCTCTTTCAAAGACTTCATTCAAGGGAAGATTACGAAGGAAACGGAATCGGTCTCGCGGTCTGTAAGAAGATCGTGGAACTTCACGGTGGTAGGATTTTCGCGGAAAGTATTCCGGGTTCCGGTTCCACCTTTTACGTGGATATTCCGGGTTCCATTACGGAGACTTAAACTTTATGAACGCCGAAAATAAGAACCAGAACTCGATCCATATTCTCGTCGCCGAGGACGATCCGGACGATAGACTTTTGATGCGCGACGGGTTCCGCGAAAATAACCTCATCAATCCGCTGCACTTCGTCAAGGACGGGGAGGAATTGATCGAATTTCTCCTTAACAAAGGAGAATATTCTGATATTCTTAAATATCCGAAACCGGGTTTCATACTTTTGGATCTGAATATGCCCAGGATGGACGGAAGGGAAGTCCTTAAAGCCTTGAAGGGTATCCCCGAACTCAAAAAA
>NZ_NPEF01000222.1:1486-6220 GCF_002811955.1 Leptospira ellisii | reverse complement strand
CACGGCGTGCGGCAGCCCCGCGTGCGTAAAACCGCTGATGTGACAGGACGCGACTCTGGCGAGCTCTTCGATATAAGGCCGCATTTCGTCCGCTCCGAGGGCGCAGTTGATCCCCACGGAAAGGGGATTGCAGTGCGCCACGGAATTGTAGAACGCCTCGACGGTCTGACCGGAAAGGGTTCTGCCCGAAGCGTCCGTGATGGTCACGGAAAGACATACGGGAATTCGTATATGCAAATCTTCGAATACCTGTTCGATGGCGAAGATCGCCGCCTTGAGATTGAGCGTGTCTATGTTCGTTTCGGGAAGAAGAATGTCAACGCCTGCCTCCACAAGCGCGCGGGCCTGTTCGTAGAACGTCGCGACAAGATCGTCGAACGTGACCGCGCGAAATGCCGGATTGTTCACGTCCGGAGAAAGTGTCGCCGTCTTTGTGGTCGGTCCGATCGCTCCCGCGACAAAACAGGGATGATCTGGATTCGTTTTTCGGAATTTTTCGACCGCGTTACGCGCGCATACTACCGCGGCTTTGTTCAGATCCGCGACCAAAAATTCGGTCTTATAATCTCCTTGGGAAATCTGGTTGGAACTGAAGGTGTTCGTTTCTATGATATTGGCGCCCGCCTCCAGAAACTTCACGTGGATCGCTTCGATCACGTCCGGTCTCGTCAAACAAAGAAGTTCGTTGTTTCCCTTGAGGGAATGCGGATGATCCTTTAGTATATTCCCCCGAAAGTCCTCTTCCTGAAGGCCGAAACGTTGAATCATGGTCCCCATCGCTCCGTCTATGACGAGGATCCGTTTTTCGAGCAGGGAGAGCAGTTCCTTGGAGGAAGTATTGGTGTAGTTCTGAACTTTGTAGGTCATGGGCAACTTCTTCGATTTTTTATAGGATAATATAACTCAATATTCTAATATTCAAAAATTAGGATCGATACAATCCGTCTTTTTGAGAGGGACTTTGACGTCCGAAATGATCGGGGAACGTTTCGATCGTTCCGCGTTCTCCGAGATCCAGCTTCGCCAAATCGAAGGAACGTCGTAGTCCGGATAGATCGCCTCCACCGGACATTCCGGCCTGCATTTGTTGCAATCGATACAGACGGAAGGTTCGATGTAGAGACAATCGGCGCCTTCCCGGAAGGCTTCGACGGGACAAACGGCGGCACAGTACGTATATTTGCAGTTTCTGCAAGGTTCTGTGACAACGTAAGCCATCGTTTTTCCGGGAGGTGCCGCCCTTTCGGAACGGATCCGGGGAAAACCGGGCGCGAAGCCCGAATTTCAAAATCCGTCTTCGAAAAGGTCAACGGATCAATATCTGTAATGATCCGGTTTGAAAGGTCCTTCCACGGGAACTCCCAGATAATCCGCTTGTTTCTGGTTCAGTTTTGTTAAACGAACTCCCAGCTGCTCGAGGTGAAGAGCCGCAACTTTCTCGTCCAGATGTTTCGGAAGAGTGTAGACCCCCAACTCGTATTTGTTGTTGTAAAGTTCGATCTGAGCCAAAACCTGATTGGTGAAAGAACAAGACATCACGAAAGAAGGGTGACCGGTCGCACAACCCAGGTTTACGAGACGACCTTCCGCGAGAACGATGATGGATTTACCGTCCGGGAAAGTGTATTTGTCGACCTGAGGTTTGATTTCCTTTTTGGTTACGCCTTTTTCTCCGTTCAATCTGGACATTTGGATTTCGGTGTCGAAGTGCCCGATGTTGCAGAGAATCGCTCCGTCTTTCATCGCCTTCATGTGTTCGAGGGTGATGATGTCGTCGTTTCCGGTCGCGGTCACAACGATGTCCACCTGTTCGATGATGTCTTCCACGCGAAGAACTTGATACCCTTCCATGGAAGCCTGAAGGGCGCAGATCGGATCGATTTCGGTGACGATCACTCTGGAACCGAAGTTTCTCAAAGAAGCCGCGGAACCCTTACCCACGTCTCCGAAACCGCAAACGAGAGCCACTTTACCGGCGAGCATAACGTCGGTCGCTCTTTTGATGCCGTCCGCAAGAGACTCGCGGCATCCGTAGAGGTTGTCGAACTTGGATTTCGTAACGGAGTCGTTTACGTTGAATGCAGGAACTTTCAATTCTCCTTTTTTCAGAAGTTTGTAAAGACTCTTAACGCCCGTGGTGGTCTCTTCGGAGATACCGCGGATTTCGCTTAACAATTGAGGATATTTCTCGTGGATGTAAGCGGTGAGGTCTCCTCCGTCGTCGAGGATCATGTTCGGTCCTTTGTCTCCGAAGAAGATGGTCTGTTCGATGCACCACCAGTATTCCTCTTCGGTTTCGCCTTTCCATGCGAAAACGGGAATTCCCGCCTTAGCGATCGCCGCGGCCGCGTGATCTTGGGTGGAGAAGATATTGCAGGAAGACCAGCGAACCTCCGCTCCCAGTTCGGTCAGGGTTTCGATCAAAACCGCGGTCTGGATCGTCATGTGAAGAGATCCCGCGATTCTCGCACCCGCCAAAGGTTTTTTGCCTTTGTATTCCTGTCTTATCGCCATAAGACCCGGCATTTCTTTTTCCGCCAGGATGATCTCTTGTCTTCCCCACTCTGCTTGGGAGAGATCTTTTACTTTATAGCTTAAGCCCTTCTCTTGTGTTGTTGCGGACATTTTAGTCCTCCTTTTTCGTTGCTTGAATGATCAAAATTTTGAAAACGTTGTCCGTGTCGAATTCCTCGTGGGCACGTACGGCGAATCCGGAAAGTTCGAGCCAATCCTGTAGAAGCGAAAGGTCGAATCCGAGCCAAAGATCGGCGAAGTTGTCGCGCATGAATTCCTGATTGTGCTTCTTCAGATCGACGAGGCAGAACGTCCCGCCCGGCTTTAGAATTTTATAAATTTCGCGAATGACTCCGGGCGGATTCGAAAGGTGATGCAGCACCATCGACGCGACGACCGCGTCCGCTTTTGACGGCGCGTATTGTGCAACGTTTTCCAAAGGGGAGTTTACGAAAGACACGTGCGAATTCCCCGCAAAAACGGCCTGGGCCTCTTCCACCATCTTAGGGGAGGAATCGACTCCGATCACCTGATCCGCCTTGGTCAAAAGATAAGGAATCAGACCCCCCGGACCGCAACCCAGATCGTAGATAACGGAGGAAACGTCCGGCAGATAGGAAAGAATTTTTTTTCTATAGATCGCAGGATCTAGGACGTCCTTTTGGATCGATTCCCAATCCTGAGCCACATTATTAAAATAGAATGTATTTTTCTGATCCCTTCTCGAAAGGATTTCCGAAACCTGGTCCTGATCCGCCGATCGGAACGGAAGATCCTCTTTGTAGGAAAGAAGTAAGTCCGACACTTCGGAGGAAAAATCGGGCGTTTTCCGCTCTTCCGGAATTCGGTAATATACCCAGGATCCTTCTCGCTCCGGAGTTAAAAATCCCGCTTCGGTCAGAATTTTTAAATGTCTCGAAACGCGGGATTGTCCCATTCGAAGGACTTCCGTCACTTCTTGTACGTTCAAAGGGGATAAGGATAGAATGTGGAGAATCCGGATCCGCGTTTCATCCGAAAGCGCCTTGAGCGCGGAAAGAATGTGTCGAGAGGCGATTCCGCTGACGAGTTTTGGTTCTAATAACTCCACAGAAACGAGGATATCAAGATATCTTGATATCCGCAAGACTTTTTATGTCCAACTGTGGAAAAGTCGGCGTGGGAACTCATACAAAATGTCTGTAAAACACAGGAATTTTCCGTAATTCGTGTGGTACCTCCTGCGTATTTTACGGAAAAACTCCCCTCTCCCCGCACCTCTCGACTCCGTTGCGAGAGTTCCCGCAAAAAATCCCTCTTCGCAAACCTGGTCGGACACGCCGGAAATTCAAGAAATCTCCGACACCGTCGGAATTCCAAAGCCCCTTCTAACCTCCGCATCCGGGTAAAACTTGAATCACATTCGAATATTAGAATGTTCTAGGAGAAAATGCCGACAGAGTAAGCGATGGCGGCGCAGGCTACAGGCGAAGTTAGAATTAGAATATTCTAATTTTTGAACCCGTTTTCCGCGAATTTCATCCTTAAAGCATGAGCATTCACTCATATTCGAAAGCGGAAAAATCCGAAAAATGCGCCGATTTTCGGATTTAGCGGTTGAAAAACTTTCTTTCCAAAGGGATTCCCCGTTTCTAAATCAGTTTTACCGTTTACTTCCCGTGGGAGGGATATCCTTGAAATCCAGAGTCACCTTTTTTTTACTTCCGATCGTTTGTTTCGTTTTTGCAGGTTGTGCGCAACTGCAATCCGTTAAAGGCAAGATCAAAACCCCTGAAATCTTCTTTGAAAAGGTGGAAATCGCCGAAATCACGTTGGAAGACATCAAACTTTTGATCCGCTCCGAAGTTCGAAATCCGTATCCGATCTCCCTTCCCGCTTCCAAACTCGATCTGGATCTAAAAATCGAAGGAACTCAATTTACCAAAGTGAAATTCGATTTGGAATCGATCGGCGCTTCCTCCAAAAAGGATCTTCCGATCGAAGTAAAACTGAAATACGCGGATCTCGCGGCATTGTATAAAAAAATTCCCGGAAAAAAGGAGCTTTTGATCCGTTTGGAAGGAGAAGCGGCACTTCCGATTCCGGAACGATATGCGGTTTTGGTCGGCAGGAACGCTTTGAAGTTTCCGTTCCAAGACGAAAGATTGATTCCCGCCGTGCTTCCGAACATAGAAATTAGAAATTTTAAAATTTTAAAACCGGACGTCTCCAAAGTAACCC
>NZ_NPEF01000222.1:0-1442 GCF_002811955.1 Leptospira ellisii | reverse complement strand
TAACCCAATCCGCAAACTCGCAGGAATTAGCGAAAAAGGCCGTTTCGTTTTTGGACGCGTTGCTTTCTCCTAAAAATAAAAAGTCTCCCGGTTCTGCGTTAAACGCCGGTTTGGAGGCTTTGGATCTTTCCATCGATACGGAATTCGAACTTGTACTTAACAACAAGGCGGCGTCCGATTTGCAGTTTCAGAATTTAAATTTCGATTTGTATCTGGAAAACGATAAATTCTTAACCGGTTCACCGATAAACATCGTAAACAATGGAAAAGAATCCGTTCTTACGATTAAGACGAGCTTTCCTTTAAAATCCGTTTCGAATGCGATCGCAAACGCGGTTACGAAACGTAGTTCGTCCTTTCGTCTTTCGGGTAAAGCGGCTGTGGTTTGTCCGGGAGTTTCCAATGATCCGATCGGTTTCGGTTTTAACAAAGAAGGCAACTTTCGTTGGTAAGTTGCCGATTACTTCGGATGTAGTTTTGCATTAACAAGTCCGTTCCAGAAATTCTCGCTCGTTTCGGAAAAATGTTTTCAAGTTAGCCATAATATGATAACAATAGTCCTTGAATTTGGCGGATGGTTTCATCCGCCGATCCTTTAAATGAGCGTAAAAAGATATGGAAATCTACGAAAAAGAAAAACGGAAACTACTTTCAGCATCAACTCCGGAGCAGTATATCGAGTTATCGATCAAATCGAAACTGACCGGTCCCAAAAAGTCCAGCATCACGTCGGAATGGCTTACTTCCACCGGCTATACGATCGATGATATCAAGTATGCGAGGAACCGTCACCCCTTCTGGAGAAAGAAGAGGAACCAAGGTTCTTACGAACGGAACAGCAAACGTCTGGAACAACACAATTATTACCGAACCGATCAAAAGATCGTATGGGATAAGGATAAGTTGGGGAAGTTCTTCGACCTCAACGTGAAAGGTATGACCGATCACGAATTGGCGCGGAGTTTCAAAACGTCCATCCCTGCGGTCAATCATATCCGCCGAAAGTTCCGCTTTGCGGCTCAACTTTTGGAACTCGAAAAACAAAAACCGGCCAAAGGCGGAATTTTAAAACTCTGTTCCCACAGCGAATCGGTTTTAAAAAGATTGATCCGGGAAAAAGAAGGAAGATAAACTTCTCCCGGAGGCCTCGCGTATGAATCATCACTTCGGGTTTAAACTTAAAATCGGTTTCCCGATCGCGGTTTTATGTTGCGCCGGATCGTTTTTATTCTGCGTTTCTCCGCAGGACAAAAACGAGGAAAACCCGGTTTTGGACAAACCCAACCCGAATCCGTTTTCCCTGGGGAATTCCAAATTTAAAAACGGAAGTTATTCCGAGGCCATAGAATTTTATTCAAGGGATTTGGACGTAAATCCGGACAATCCTTCTTCCTTAAACAACCGCGGTCTTGCCAAAAGCAAGGCCGGGGACGAAACGGGAG
>NZ_NPEF01000221.1 GCF_002811955.1 Leptospira ellisii | reverse complement strand
TGAGTTCCCACACCGATTGCACGACAAAATCATTCTCGGTATGAGTTCCCACACCGATTGCACGACAAAATTCAAGCAACACCGGGAAACAAAGAACGCAAATCCTGCAAAGAACGGATACCCTGCACTTGAATGTCCGCGCTTCCGTCCAGTTCGGCCAAATTTCCCTCCGGCAAAACAACCTTCTTCATGCCCACGCCGGCCAACTCCTTGACACGGAGATTCGCCTGACCGATGCTGCGCACCTCACCCGAAAGACCGACCTCTCCCAAAACGCAGGTTCCCTTCGGCAAGGGCTGATCCAAATAACTCGAAATGATGGAAACGCAAATCGCAAGATCCAAAGCGGGCTCGTCCGCGTTCAAACCTCCGGCGAGATTGCTGAATATATCACATTCTCCTAATTTAAGTTTTATGTATTTTTCGATCACGGCTGCGAGCAAAATCAACCGTCTCGTATCCGGACCTTCCGCCATTCTCCTCGCCTGAGTGAATCCGGTCTTGCTCACGAGCGCCTGCACTTCGACCGTAAGAGCCCGGCTCCCTTCCAAAACGGCGCTGATCACGGAACCGCTTCTTTCCTCGGAACCCGCGTTGACGAAAATGCGGTTTCGATCCCCCACTTCCCGCAGACCGCCCGAGAACATTTCGAAAATCGCAAGATCTCCCACGGCGCCGAAGCGGTTTTTCACCGCACGCAACAGACGATAATAGTTGAGTCGATCCCCTTCGAAATACAAAACAGTATCGACGAGATGTTCCAGGATTTTCGGCCCCGCGATGGCGCCTTCCTTGGTGATATGCCCGGTCATTAAAATCGGGATACCCGAACGTTTCGCCGTTTCCAAAAGTACCTGCGTACATTCCCGAAGTTGGGTGACGGTTCCCGCCTGATTGGGCAGCGCTTCCCTCGCGATCGTTTGGATCGAATCCACGAACACGACGGCGGGACGTTCACCTTCGATCATCTCCGCGATCGTTTCCGCAAACGTCTCCGAAGTAAGAAACAAATGGGAGGTCCGCAGCTTCATACGTTCCGCCCTCATCCGGATTTGGGAAGGCGATTCCTCTCCCGAAACGTACAGAACTTTTTTCTCCGCCTGTGACAGATAACGTGCAATCTCCAGGACGAGCGTGGACTTTCCCACGCCGGGTTCCCCTCCGATCAAGGTAAGCGAACCGGGAACCAATCCCCCTCCGAGCACGAGATTCAATTCCTTCAAACCGGAGTCGATCCGCGAAAAGGATTCCTCCTGCACTCGATCCAAAGGAGTCGGTTCCTTATACCCCTTCTGTTTTTGCGAATTTCCGTTCGAAGCTGTAAAACGTTCGGAACCGACCTCTTCCACGATCGAATTCCAATTCCCGCAGGATTCGCATTTACCCGCCCAACGGGAATAATCCTGACCGCAGGATTGACAAACGAAGGTTCTGGAAAGTTTCTTTTTCAATGTTCGAATAAGGCGGGCATCTCGAGCCAATCGATCTGATTGAAAACGGGAAGACAACGAAACGCGTCCCGAGCCAGGGATTCCCTTCCCTCCCTCGCAAGAATTTCGGTGAGTTTTTGTTCGAGCGAGATCAGATACTTCACGTCGCCGCTTGCATAATCCACCTGATCGTTGGAGAGAATTTTTTTCCCCCAATCAGAGGACTGATTTTTCTTATCCAAAACCTCGTCGTAAAATTCCTTGATCAGATCCTTGAGACCGTGTTTGTCCGTGTAGGTCCTCGCGAGTTTACTCGCGATTTTGGTGCAGAATGCGTTTTGAACTCCGATCCCAAGTCGATAACGGAGGAACAGGGTGTCCATTCTCGCGAAATGAAAGATCTTTACTATTTCAGGATTTTCGAATAGAGATTTAAGCAGAGGCGCTTCGGATTGATCCGGAAGAATCTGAACCAAACTCACGTTATTGGAGGAATCGCAGATCTGCACGACACAAAGTCTGTCCCTTCTGGGATTGAGCCCCATCATTTCGCAGTCCACCGCAAGACGATCGTCGGCCGAATATTCTTCAAATCTTTTTTGAGTGAGGTCCCCCGGAAAAAGCTCCGGTTTTATAGTTGAACGTTTTGGAGGCATAATTTCATAATAATCCGTACCGCGCGGTTTCGGGAACTAAAAATACAAAACAGGCCCTCCCGATTTTTAGAAAAGTTCCCGCCGCAAAAATAAAAACATCGTGAACCAAAGAGAAATATGAGAGCCGTTCTAAACTACAAAATCTACGAGGATTCCTTTACCTCCTTCTTTTCGCTTTCCGAAAAGGAAACCAAAACTCCGAGCGACTGCGGAAACTTCTCCCTCTCGCTCGGAAAAAAGAAAACGGGAAAGAACGAAACCTACAAACCGATCTTGGAATGGATCGGAGAACAAAGACCTAAAGCGGGAACGGAACTTCTCACTTTGGAGATCGAGCTGCCTCCGCATTCCTTGAACGATCCGAAAATTTTCCAACACGGATATCAATCCTGGAGTCTTTCCGCGACGCATTCTTTGAACGAAATCGACCAATCCCCGGGTCTGGATTTTCTGCAGTATTCGGAGGAGAATATCTACACGCGTCATTCCGGAGAAAACGGGGATTGGCACAGCGAAGGAATGACTCTTTTGATCTCCACCGACTCATCCCCGCATTACTTCGCGGGAGCGATCGGCGCCGGAGAACAGGGACTTAAGTTCCGGATATTGTCCGAGGAAAGAAAGGAACAACTCTCCGCCTCCAAAAAGAAATCCGAATATCCGGAATCCGGCGTTTCGCTGATCTACGACTTCTACCGTTATGAGGACTTTCGGGGGAATAAACTTTCCCTGACTCCGATTATAGTCTCCCGATTCGCGACGTCTCCCGAAAGTTATCTGAAAAAATACTGGGGAGAATTAGGAAAAGCTCATAAAGTAAAACTTTCTACGACTCCCGTGCCGACCGGCTGGTGTTCCTGGTATCACTACTACACCAAAATTTCGGAAAAGATCATCCTCAAAAATCTGGCGGAAGTGAAGGCAAAAAAACTACCGATCCAGTTTTTTCAGATCGACGACGGATACCAAAAAGAAATCGGAGATTGGCTCGTAACCAACGATAAGTTTCCCGGAGGGATGCGACTTCTCGCGGAAGAAGTCCGAAGGGAAAAACTTATACCGGGAATCTGGCTGGCGCCGTTTTTGGTGCGGAAAAAATCCGAATTTTTTCAAAAATATCCGGAGGCGGTCTTGAAGGATCGGGACGGCAAACCAGTACCCGCGCTTTGGAACCCGCTTTGGGGAATGGATTACACGTATTGTATCGACGTCACACATCCTACTTCCAAAGACTTTCTCGAGAAGGTGTTCAAAACGCTCGTAAAAGAATACGGATATCCGTATCTTAAGTTGGATTTTTTATACGCGGGTCTTTTGCCAGGATGGACGTACGACCGGAATGTATCACCTCACAAGCGTTATGCGGATACGATCCGTTTTATCCGAAAAGTCGTCGGCAAGGATGTGTTTCTTCTCGGATGTGGAGCGCCTATCTACCCTTCTATCGGATTGTTCGACGCGATGAGGATCAGTTGCGACGTGGCTCCGTTTTGGGGCAGGGAGAAAAAAAGGATTTTGGTCCACGACAAACACGCGTTATGTACGGAACGTGCGCTGATCAACGACGTTACGCGTGCTTCTATGCACAGAAATCTTTGGTACAACGATCCGGATTGTCTTCTCGTGCGGGAAAGTAAAAACGCGATGAATGCGGCGCAGACCAAACTGATGGCCAGCGTGATGGCGGTCAGCGGAGGAATGATACTTGTAAGCGACGACCTTTCCCTCATCTCGGAAGAGCGACTGGAACTTCTCAAAAAAACCTTGGAACTCGCCGGCAAATGCAAAAACAAAACCCCACTTCCCGTCGGGCTCGGTGCGGGAATGTTTCCTAACGCGCTTTATAATCCGGCAGGTTTTTTAGGAATTTGGAATCCGAGCGAAGAGGAAAATACGATCGAAATCCAAACTCCGTTCGTAACAAAGACGAAACAATTTGCGGATTATTGGACGGGAGTGGTGCCGGAATCTTTGGATTATTCTCCGAAAACGGGAAGCCTGCGGATACGATTGCCCGCTTACGGATCGGTCATTTTACAAACCGGAAAAGTTGTTTGACTTGAATTCGTTCCGGAATAAACTTCCAACCCGAATCAAAACAACGGAGACGTAAGTCGATGCAACGCATTCAAAAAAAAATCCTAATCCTCTTGACCGGACTTGTGATCGTGGGACTCAATCACTGTTTCCTATTCGAATCGATCTCGGCAGGGGTCAACTCTCTCAGTAAATCCTCCGATTCCTTGGAAAGCCTTTCCGGTTCGGTAAAATCGATCTCCGGATCGGTGAGTTCCCTTTTCTCCTCTTCCTCGAGCGACGACGAAAAAAAGGAACGAGCTTATTTCAAAGACGTGCGGGATTTGACCGCGATGCATATGGAAAACGGATTTCAAGAAATCGAATTCAAAAACGATTTGTCCACACTGGCTTTACAAAACGGAATCACGAACTGGAAAGCGATGCGCGTAACGTATCTCGGCATCGGAAGTGGGTTGAAAAAAGCGGGAGTGGACGAAGTAAAGTTCGCTTCGTTCGTAAAACGTCTCGGCGGATCCGGACCGGAAGTGATCGAATCGATTCGCAAAGGATTTTTCCAACTCTGATATATTTTCTTTTTCTTTGGATCGCGACCCTGTTCTTGACGGAGGGGTCGTATTCCTCTCCTGCCACGGCGGATTTCATCTACGTGGACTCCAACACGGGCCAGTCTAGCGGAGGACACACCGGAATACGGATCGGGAACAAAGTTTATCACTACCAATATTTTCCCGACGATATCTTTCATCTCGTAAGAGAATCCTACGACGATTTCGCTTTCAACTACAACGTTCTTTCCAATCGGACAAGTGTGTTGACTAGGCTCGGTCTAACGCAGAAAGAAATTTCCATATTGGAATCGGAACTCAATCGATTGTATCTGGTGCAGTTTCGACATCTGCAAAATTGGGAATTCCTAAAAAAGGAAACAAAACTTCTCGAGGAATTGAACTCGCCCGAAAAAAAAGTCGGGTTACGCGCCACCGCGTATTTCAAAGAGAACGTGACTTCTCCGATATCCGCAAACATAAAATCCGAACTGGCCGAATCCTTAGGAAAGGATTTTTTGGAAAAACTGGAATCGGATCTGAACAAAAACCTTTTATCCGAAAACAATCTTCTCAAAAGAATGGAATTCTCCCCTTTGCCGGAAACGATACGAAAGGACCGGTTTCCCTTTTTTAAACCCGGAACCTTTTTGTCTCTCCGCGACACGCTCGAAGGAATCGTATTCTGCAAAATCCTTATTGAGGAATGGGGATTGGATAATAATTTCAAAATTTCGAATATACAGGAATCCTTAAATACAGAAGAGACGAGACTTTTACGCGATTTTTTCCGCGCACAAACCGCACAACTATCCAGGATCGTTTCCGAACGGGATCCGGGATGGGCTTACACTGCTCTCGTCGTTTTGGGAAGATTACACGCGGTCGATGAAAGTCTTCGTATCGGATCGCCCGTGTTCTTATCCAGTTTTCCGGAAGACGCACCGATCGTATTCAAAAAAAACGAGGACGACGAAAACAACCTGAAACATATTTCCGAGGAAAGTTGGGCGGTCGTGTCCTTGGCCCGTAAAAAAATCTCCGCCTTGAACGAATTATCGGAAAAAGAATATCAGATTTGGGAGGACGCAACCAATCGCGCTTTCGAACTCAAACAGGGAATCGGAGTCTCGATTCCGGTACGTGTCGCGGTCGGAAAACTCATTCCTCAACGGGAAAAAAAATTCCTGATCCCAATGTTTATTCCGGACGAAAAAACGATCGCCTTGCACCTGGATCTATCCCGAAAAAGAGAACAAGAATATCATAAAATTCTAAAAAACTTATATCCTTTCCAGCTTTTGCGCGAAAATTGCACCACGGAAATACTTAAAAACGTTCAGAATTCCTTCGACCGCGCCGAAATCGCATTTCCGGGAGAACGGATCGAGTTTCCTTTTTCACTTGCCTTGATACCGTTTTACGCGTCTTATACGGTCGGAAAAAACTGGAACAACGAAGGACGGACCACGGCTCTTTCCTTTCGTAAAAAAAAACTCCATCAGGGACAGGAATATCCCGGGTTGAGCGTGATGAACGAGATCACAGGTTTCATCAGGGTT
>NZ_NPEF01000220.1 GCF_002811955.1 Leptospira ellisii | reverse complement strand
GAACGTGGTGGTGGGAGCCGGCGCGAAAATTCTGGGAAATATCACGATCGGCAAAAACGTGCGCGTCGGAGCCGGCTCCGTAGTGATGCGGGACGTTCCGCACGACAGCACAGTCGTCGGAATTCCGGCCAAAATCGTACGATCCAAAATGCCGATCGGAGAGGAAGGCGAACACATGTTGGATCACAACGAAATACCGGATCCGGTCGCCAAGGTATTTTCGCTTTTGATGGAAAGAATCGAAACCCTTCAAAAAGAGGTGGATTCCATTCACAAGGACGGCTCCAAGTCGGTTTCCAAACAAGGTAAGGACAACTTGGAGGAAATTCTGGACGAATTCATCCACGGCGGCGGCATATAACCCGTAAATCCGCGGGATTCTGTTCCGCATAACGTTAGTTATCGGAAAATACACGTCGGAAAGGGAAAGTTTCGGAATTGATTTTTCAGGATTCTCCTATCCCATATGCCGCATGAAAAAGAGGATCCTCAACGTTCTATTCGCAACCGCTCTTTTATTCGAAACCACGAGCTGCAATTTACTCGTCTCCAGCCAACAAATGTGCGCGGATGATATCAAGGAATTCGACAAGTGTTATCCGATCCTTTTACTCGTTTATCCCGGATGTACGGACGCGAACTCCACGACCTGCGGAATCGCCGTGGTAGAAGTCGCCAAAGAAATCTGTAGATCCAGAATGAAAGAGGACAGTTGCCGAGCACATCGGTAACGAAAAACGCCGTAACGTTTTAACGATTACGGCGTTTCCAAGGGAACCAGGATCGATTTATTTTTTAGGAATGAAACAATCGATTCCGTCGGTTTTTAATTTCGATTTGAGAGACTCGGCTCCGTTCCTTCCGGAAAAATCCCCCATTTGAATCACGAAAAATCCGTCTCTGGTAAAGAGGAACGTTTTTTCTCCGTATTCCTGACCCAAGCTGGATTTATAAGTTTCAGCTCTGTTCTGATCCCGAAAAACGCCGACTTGAACCGTATATCCTTTCGGAGAACCTTTGATGTATTTTCCGCCGGAAATCGGCTTGTTCGGATAATCCGTTTTTTGAGGATGAAGTTTTTCCGGTTTTCCGGTTTCGTCTCCGAGTAAAGCCTCTTCATCATCCGTGTTTTCCAAGTCTTCGGATTCTTCACTTCCGGCTCCTCCACGTTTGACGACTTTGATCCCTACTTTCGCGATTCCGACGTCCTTAAAATCCAAGGTCTCGGCCGCCTTTTCGGAAAGATCGATGATTCTATCTTTCACGAAAGGTCCTCGGTCGTTGATCTTCACAAGTACTTCTTTCTGATTTTCCAAATTCTGAACCCGGATGATGGATCCCAACGGAAGGGTCGGATGCGCCGCGGTTAATTTCGTTTTGTCGAACTTCTCTCCGCTCGCGGTCGGTTTTCCGTGAAATTTCGCTCCGTACCAGGAAGACATTCCGATTTCGTCGAAATCCCCGGAAGAGTTGTTCGATTTTTCGGGAGGTTGCGCTTTCGCGTATTTTTCTACGTTCAGTTCCTCTTCGAACGATCTTCGGATGGGTTTTGTGGATCCGGTATTGGAACCGGCCGCTTCCCTGTCCATCGGAGCGATTTCCTTTTCGAAAAAGATTTCGGAAGGATCTCCGGACGCGCTGACACTGCGTTTCGATTCTACGGAAGCGCAAGACGTAAAGATGATCAGGGCAACTAAAATTGCTATTTGTTTCATTTGTTCCCTCGGGTCCTAGTGATTCCTTTATCCAATCGGTAGATTCGAAAAATTCCATGACAACTTTTTCGATCGTCCCGAAGGGAAAACGGACCGATAGTTCGTATATGACCGGAACGGATATCAGCAAAACATTCAACCAAGCACTCGCTTTGGAAAAGGAAGGGAAATATCCGGAGGCGATCCGTCTTTACGAAAGTATCATCCTTTCTCAGCCCAAATACCAAAAGTCGTATCTGAACCTGGGCGCCCTTTATTCCAAACAGGGTGATTCCAAAAAAGCGATCGAGATCTACCAAAAGGCTTTATCGATCTCGAAAACTCCCGAACTGTACTACAACATCGGAGTGGAATTGTATCGATTGGGAGAAATCGAAACTTCGATCCGTTCCCTGAAAAAATCCCTGGAAATCGAAAAGAGATTTTTGAAATCGCATATCCTTCTCGCGTATTGCTATCGCCAACTCGAAAAGGACGATAAGACGGAATTGTATCTGACGAACGCGATCCGTCTCGATCCGAAAAATCGAATGGCCTTGACCGCATTGGCCACGCTTCAATTCGAGAAAGAACGTTGGAAGGAATGCCTCGAGACCGCGACCAAAGTAAACGGTTTTTATCCAGGCGATTCCAGAATGCAGGTGCTGATCTCCGAAGTTCATTCCCGGCTCGGAAATTTTAAACAGTCCTTCGAGATTTTAAAACAGGCGACTTCCCAATCCAAAGGATTCACCAAATTTTCGGACGCGGTCGAAGAGAGTAAAAAAAATCCGGAGGAGGCGGTTTTCTTCGATTCCCTGGAAAAACTCACGAAAAAGAAACTGGAGGAATTCCGCTCCAAATTCGAAATGAGCAAGGAAAACCCCGAAGACTTCGCTCCTCCCAATCCTCAGGATGCACTTGATCTTTCGCTTATGTATCTGTTCCATGGTGATAAAGAGCGGGCTTTGAAATACATGCTCTACGCTCAGAAACAATTGGAAGAATCCGGTGCTCAGGAAACTTAAACGTCCTCTTTTATTCCTTTTATTTCCCGTTTGTCTTTTAGGTTCCTGCATCTATCCGATCCGATACGCGGAAACTCTGGAAAACGATCCTCAGTTTCTTTATCTTCATTCGGCGGAATTTTCCCAAACCGAATTGGAGAAACCCCTCGCTCTTTGGACGGTGCGCGGGTTTCGCGGAAAAGGAACTTCTCCGGAGGATAAAAACAATCTCGCGATTCTGTTCGCGAAAAACTCGCTGTTGGACGACGCGGAATCCTATTGGAAGGAATGTCTCAAATCGTCGGATCAAAATCCGATCTGTTTCTCCAATCTGATCCGCATGTATTTTCTCGTGGACGAATACGAAACCGCGAAGGACGAGATCGCCTCCTATCTAAAATCCGCAAAGAAAAATCAAGTCCAGGAGCTCAGAAAAATATGGAACACGCAAAATAGAAGGGAGGAAACCGTTTTGTTTTTGGATGTTCAATCCAAAGTTCCCGGAATGGAAGTCGTTTCCTGGGAGGAATTGGCTTCCTACTTTTTGGAAAAACACGACTTCGAAAAAGCGTATTACTATCTCGAAAAAATCCTGCAGATCAATCCGTACAATAAAAACGCCCGCGCTTCGATGGTTTTATTGGCGCATGATATGGAAAAATGGGACGATCTTCTTATGTTCGCCGTCAATCTTCATTCTACGGACGATAAGATTCCCGACCTAAATTATTATATCGCGAAAGCATATTATGAAAAACGAAACTATCAGGAAGCGGCGGATTGGATCCGTAAATCCCCGGAATCGGAGCGGGAAAATCTGACCTTTTTGGAGTTGTGGAAGCGGATTTTATTGTCCGTCAATCCAAACGCGGATCTGAGTCCTCTTCTTCCCTACATCAAAAGAATGCAGGCCAAAGGTCTTCAGATCAAAGAGGAGGAGATCCTTCCCACGTTGAATCCCGCGGGAAAAAAGACGATGGAAGACATCAAATCCGGACGGTGATTGCGACAGAATTCAAAAACGGATTTTAGGCGTGAAATAAATCCCAAATCTTCCGCGCTTGTATGAAATTCTCCGGTCGATGCGTACGGATGTAGTCGACCCCTTTTAGGGAAAGATACAATTCCGAAACGGCCGTCGCTATTTCACGCTCCGCAATGGGAAGGCCGCCTAACGCGTTTCCTAAAAACGACTTCTTTGTGACCGATACCATCATCGGGGAGAATTCTTCCCGCAGGGTTTCGATTTTTTTCAGGACCTCGAAACTTACTCGGTAATCGGGGCTGAGAAAAAAGCCCATTCCCGGATCGAAGATCAGTTGTTCTCGGGAAATTCCGGCTTCGAGCAAAACCTTCCTCCTTTCCCGGAAAAAGGCAACGATCTCCGAAAGTACGTTATCCGTTGTTAGGTGGGAATCGATTCCGGCGCGATTGGAACGGTTGTAAGAATACATCAGAACGAATTTTTTTTTCGTTCTCCCGTATTTCGAAATTTCATACACCGACTCCTCGTCCACAAAACCCCGGATGTGATTGACGAATTCCACCCCCGCCTCCAGCGATTTACGGATCACGTCGGGTTGAAAGGAATCCACGGAAACGCGGATTCCTTTTTTCACCAAATCGGGAATCACTTCGTTTAATCTTCGCCACTCGACGTCCGGTCCCACCAAAGCCGCCTGGACGTTGGAGGATTGAGCGCCCGCATCCACCACGTTCGCGCCGCCGAGGATCAGCTTCTCTGCGTGTTTTAAAGAATCCTCCTTCTTCATATAAAGTCCGCCGTCCGAAAAAGAATCTTCGGTTATGTTGAGAACCCCGAAGATCACGGGTAAAGTGCGGGAAGAATTCGAATCCGGAACGGTTTCCATCTTAAAAATATCGCTCTTAAGACCGATACTCATAAGGAGATCCTGAAATTAAAACTAAAAACGGCGCCTCGTTCGACTTTCTTTTTGGAGTGATTCATGCGACTTCTTTCCACATTCGTCCTCATTCTTTTTTTCTGCATCGTATCGCCCGCTTTTCCGCAGCCGTTGCCCGATCTTCCGGAAAAACAATTCGGACAACCCTTGAATACGCAAAACGACGAATACAATCCCATCGTGAGTCCCGACGGAAAGTATGTGGTGTTCCAATCCAATCGGCCCGGCGGCGAAGGCGGTATGGATCTTTGGATTTCCGAAAACGTTCAGTATCTCGACAAGGAAGCTCCCGCGGAATGGACTAAACCGGTCAACATGAACCAAAGCATCCGGGAAGAATTAAAACGGGCTTCCGTCTCCGGAGTTAAAAAACCGAATTTATTCAACACGAACGGTTTCGAGGGAGGGGCGTCGATTTTCTTCGACGAAAACAATTCTCCCGTGGAAATTTATTTCACCTCCACCGTAAACCAAACCCACGGAAGAAACGGTTTCGAAGGATTGAATTTATACCGCACCATCAAGGACAAAAAAACGGGAAGATGGACCGATCCGGAACATCTCAACGAGATCAACACGAACTTCAACGAAAAGATGCCTGCGATCTCTCCCGACGGAAGATTTTTGATTTTTTCATCCGATCGGCCGGGAGGTTACGGCGACTTCGATCTTTGGATCTCGATCCGCGATCCCAAAACGAACGCTTGGTCTCAGCCTAAAAATCTCGGCTCCTCTCTGAATTCCTCCGAAAGCGAAATTCTGCCGTTTATCCATCAGGACGGGGAACAGCTTTATTTCAGTTCCAATCGGGAGGACGAAAGGAAGAAGTTCAAAATCTACAGAATTTTTCTCCGATACAAATCCGCATTGGACAACATGCTGGAAGACGAAGAGGAAACGGCGGAGGAAAACCCTTCCGCTAAAACGCAAGGCGTTGAAATTCCGAAAATCGATCAATCCTCTCTTTTTCTTTTACCCAAACCGTTTAACACCGAAAAGTGGGAGGGATTCGACAACGAAGGAATCAGTTTCGATCGGGACGGAATTTGGGCCTATATATCATCGAATCGTTCCGGAGGGGAAGGGCAGTTCGACATTTATCGTTATCAGGTTCCGGAAACCCTCCGCAACTCGTATGCGCTCAACTTCAAGGGTCTGGTTTTGGACGGTTCCGAAAAGACGATGATCGGCCTCGATTCTACATTAAAGATTTATGATGGAACAAAACCGGCGAACGTGATCACTTCGAAACGAATCGGGGGCGATCTTACCAAAGGCAAACCCTCCAACTTCAATACCGTGCTTCAAACCGGAAGAATCTACAAAGTCGAGATCAGTTCTCCCGGTTTTCATCCCCAAGAGGATATACTGGATTTGAGGGGCAACGTAGGAAAAAATCGGAAGGTATACAGGACTTATGTCTTGCTTCCGATCAAAACGGGAGAAGGAAAAACCGAAGAGACCGTCAAAACGACGGACCCGGCGAGACAGAACGAGGAACCGAAGTCGTCGGTCGGATTTAAGGTAGTAGTTGCGGACGCCGCGACCAAGGCCGCGATTCCCGACGCAAAAGTGACGTTATTCACTCCTATCAACAGAAAAGGGGAAACTCTTCCCTCCGACGCGGACAAAAAGGCATTTACGATCGAAAAACTTCCGGAGAACAATCCTTCTATCACGACGAAAACTATAAAAAAGCCGGCGCGACTCTGGTTTCCCGTCAGGACGTGA
>NZ_NPEF01000022.1 GCF_002811955.1 Leptospira ellisii | reverse complement strand
CACTTTGAATTTCCGGATTTCTAATGTCGTTTAACGCCAGAGATTCTTCGGCACTGCCCGCGCGTTTTTTTCCCAGTCTCGGATTGGAAGATCAAGTGATCACTCACGTAATTTTTTCCCGCAACCTCAAGATTCGCGTTTTTACTTTGGATACGGGACGGCTTTTTAACGAGACATACGACCTACATCGTCTGACCAACGCGAGTTACGGTAAAAAAATCGAAACGTTTTTTCCCGACACGGTCTCGGTACAAGATTTGATCAACGTCAAAGGACCGGACAGCTTTTACGAATCGGTCGAAAATCGAAAAGAATGTTGTCATATCCGCAAAGTGGAACCTCTCAATCGTGCATTGATCGGAACGAAACTTTGGGTCACGGGAATTCGTGCGGAACAATCCGAGTCCAGACATTCCCTCGCAAAGGTGGAATCGGATTCTTCCCGAAACATTTTGAAATATCATCCGATTTTGGATTGGAGTTTGGAAAAAACCCAAGACTACATCGATACGTATCGGATTCCCGTGAACGTTCTGCATAAGAAAGGTTTTCCCTCCATCGGCTGTGCTCCTTGTACGAGGGCCGTTCGACCCGACGAAGATATCCGCGCCGGAAGATGGTGGTGGGAAGCGGACAATCAAGAATGCGGACTACACGTCGTGGACGGTAAACTCGTCCGCCAAAAATCCGGTCCGAAAAGAGCGATATGAATCCTACTATGAATAAATCCAGACTTACACATCTCGAACAATTGGAAGCGGAATCGATTTATATCCTTCGGGAAACCGCCGCTCAATTCGAAAAACCTGCGCTTCTTTTTTCCGGCGGAAAGGATTCCATCACGCTCGTACATCTTGCGTTGAAGGCGTTTCGTCCGGGAAAGTTTCCGTTTCCTTTGGTTCATATAGATACCGGCCATAATTTTCAGGAAGCCCTCGATTTTAGGGACGAACTCGCTTCCAAGATCGGCGAGAAGCTGATCGTTCGTTACGTTCAGGATTCCATCGATCAAGGCAAAGCGATCGAAGAAAAGGGGAAATTCCCGAGCCGCAACGGGATCCAAACGGTCACGCTTCTCGATACGATCGCCGAATTCAAGTTCGACGCCTGTATCGGAGGCGCGCGACGGGACGAAGAAAAGGCGCGCGCCAAGGAAAGGGTTTTCTCCGTCCGCGACGAATTCGGTCAATGGGATCCCAAATTGCAAAGACCGGAACTTTGGAATATCTACAACGGTAAAATCAGTCCGGGTGAAAACGTCCGCGTTTTTCCGATTTCGAATTGGACGGAGCTTGACGTTTGGGAATACATCCGCAAGGAAAACATCTCCCTTCCTTCATTATATTTTTCTCATAAACGACAGGTGATTTATCGGGAGAATCTTCTTTTTCCCGTATCCAAGTTCATCACCGTCGACGGGAACGACCGCGTGGAAGACAAGATCGTCCGTTTCAGAACCGTAGGCGATATGACCTGCACCGCGGCCGTGGATTCGCAAGCGGACAATATTGACGATATCATCCTCGAAATCCAAACCACACGGACCACCGAAAGAGGTTCGCGTCTGGACGATAAACGTTCCGAGGCGGCGATGGAAGATAGAAAAAGGGGGGGATACTTCTGATGGATTTGTTGCGTTTTATCACGGCGGGAAGCGTGGACGACGGGAAGTCCACTTTGATCGGGAGACTTCTTTACGACAGTAAATCCATCTTCGAAGATCAACTCGAAGCCATAGAAAAATCCGCGCGAGGCAACAACGGACAAATCAATCTTGCGCTCCTTACGGACGGCTTAAAGGCGGAACGCGAACAGGGAATTACGATCGACGTCGCTTATAAATACTTTTCCACGCCGAAAAGGAAGTTCATCATCGCGGACGCACCTGGCCACGTTCAATACACGCGTAATATGGTGACGGGCGCATCCAATTCCAATCTTGCAATCATTCTGATCGACGCCAGAAAAGGGGTCATCGAACAAACCTACCGTCATTCCTATATCGCTTCCATGTTGCGGATTCCACATCTTGTGGTTTGCATCAATAAAATGGACCTCGTCGAATTCTCCCAAACCCGTTTCGAGGAGATCAAAGCCGAGTATATCGATTTCGCGTCCAAATTGGATATTAAGGATATTGAATTTATTCCGATCAGCGCGCTCAACGGGGACAATGTGGTCGACAAGTCCGCGGATCTTTCCTGGTATCAAGGGCGGACCCTTCTCAATCATCTGGAGGAGGTTTACATCGAAAGCGACGAAAATTTCGAAGACGCCCGGTTTCCGGTTCAATACGTGATTCGTCCTCTTTCCGACGAACATCATGATTATCGAGGTTATGCGGGTCAGGTTCGAAGCGGCGTTTTCCGGAAAGGGGATGCGATCACCGTTCTTCCCGGCGGATTGACCAGCACGATCCAATCGATAGATACGTACGCGGGAGAAGTGGAGGAGGCGTTTCCGCCGATGTCGGTCACGATCCGTTTGAAGGACGAAATCGATATCTCCCGAGGCGATATGATCGTAAAGTCGGAGAATCTTCCGAAAGTCTCCCAGGATTTGGAGGCGAACGTCTGTTGGATGGATTCCAAGGCTCTTATTGCGGGGAATAAATATCTTCTCCGTCAAACGACTAACGCCGTTAAGGCGATCGTAAAGGAAATCGAATTTAAGGTCGCTCCCGATACGCACGAAAAACTGGCCGCGGACAAAGGGCTGGCGCTTAATGAGATCGGAAAAATCAAAATTCGTACGGCAAAACCCGTGAGTTTCGACGAATACGGAATCAACCGTTCGACCGGAAGTTTTATCCTCGTGGACGAAGGCACTAATTCTACGGTCGGAGCCGGAATGATCACGGGGGTTGGGGTCTAGTCGATGTTAAACGAAGGTGCGAGAACGGATATTTCGACGGGTAAGGGTAAGGTCTATCTCGTCGGTGCCGGTCCGGGGAATCCGGAGGATCTGACTCTGCGCGCCTATCGTATTCTGAGCAAAGCGGAAGTCGTTTTGTATGACGCGCTGTTGGATCCCTCCTTTTTGGGGATATTTCCGGAACGGGCGATCGTCCATTACGTCGGAAAACGTTCCGGCGCACATTCCGCGACGCAGGAGGAAATCAACGAGCTCCTTCTTTCCTACTCTCTTCAGGGAAAAAACGTGGTCCGTCTGAAAGGAGGAGATCCTTTCGTTTTTGGACGGGGCGGAGAGGAATTAATCGCATTAATCGATCATAATATAGAATACGAAATCGTTCCGGGCGTAAGCTCCCTCAACGCCGGATCCTCCTTCGCCGGTTTTCCGCTTACGCACAGAGGTCTTTCTAGACAGGTTTTGATCATGGACGGTCATACCGTCTTGAACGAAAAGACGGATTGGGCTTGGTTCGCCCGATTTCAGGGAACCATCGCTTTGTTTATGGGAACTTCGTCGTTACCTAAGATCGCCGCGCTTTTGCTCGAACACGGAGCCGACGCCGATCTTCCCGTTGCGCTCGTTGAGAACGCTTCATTAGAAAATTGTAATGTTCAAATATCCACCTTAAAGGAGGCTTCTATTTCCGCCCTCGAAAAAAAGACGAAAGGTCCGGGAATCATTTATATCGGAAAAGTGGTTCGGTTTTCGGAAAACAAGGGGTTGGAATCCGTTTCCTCCGGGCGAATTTCCCCGACGATCGGAGGAGGGGAGAAATGAGCCGCAAATATCCCGCGTTTCTTAATTTAGAAAATAAGAATGTTCTTTTGATCGGAGGCGGCAAGGTCGCTTTGGAGAAACTTCCGCATCTCATCGACTGCGGCGCGAAGGTTTCCGTGATAACTCTCGACGCGTGTTCGGAGGTACGTTCCATTCTGAACGTCCACCCCGAGATCAAGATCGAATACCGCGCGGTGGAATTTTCGGATCTGCAGGGAAGAGCTTTGGTTTTTTCGGCGACGAACGACTCCGAGTTGAATCGGAGACTCAGCGATTACGCGCATTCCTGGAAAATTTGGATCAACTGCGCGGACAATCCTTCCAATTGCGATTTTTATTCCGCGGCGGTGTTCGATCGCGGACCGATCCGGGTCGCGGTTTCTACGGAAGGAAGTTTCGCCGGTTTGTCCGGGATCGTCAAATCAACGTTAGACGAATTGATCCCCGAGGAACACGAAGCCGAATTCCGCGATCTGATCGAATTCAGAAAAGAATTGAAATCGATTCTTCCCGACGCGGAAAAAAGAAAAAAAGCCCTGAAGGATCTGATTCTTTCCCTAAAGGAAGAATATTTCAAACTTCTTTCGGGGCAGAGAACGATATAACGAAATTATAAACTCCCAAAAAGGAAAAAGGCTAAGTCATGTCAGAAACTAAAGAACTGTCCCCCGTGGAAGAAATCAAACTGAACTCGAATAATCTGAGAGGAAAGATCGCGGAAGGTTTGGATCAGAATATCGATTCGTACGAGGAAGAGGAAAAACAACTTCTGAAGTTCCACGGACTCTACCAGCAAAAAGATCGGGACCGTAAAAAGGACGAAAACGGAAACGATATCGAAGCTCCGACCAGTTTTATGATTCGAGGAAGGATTCCGGGAGGAAGACTTACCGCCGAGCAGTATCTTGTTTGGGACGCCTTAGGGGATAAGTTCGGAGGGGGAGCGATCCGATTGACGACGAGACAATCCGTCCAACTTCACACGCTGCGTATTTTTCATCTAAGGGACGTTATGCGGGAGATCGATCGGATCAACCTTTCCAGTATGGGGGCCTGCGGGGACGTTGTGCGTAACGTAACTCAGGCGGTGAACCCGCTCGGAAGAAAGGATCTTTCCCTTTTGGACGGAGTCGCTCAGCTTTTATCCGATCATTTCAAGTATAAGACGAACGCCTACGCGGAAGTATGGCTCGGAGACAAACAAGTGAATAAGGATCAGGACGATCCGATCTACGGCAAAACCTATCTTCCCCGCAAATTCAAAATCGCCGTGACGCTCGCCGGAAACAACACCGTGGATCTTTACGCGAACGATATGGGTTTTGCGGCGACGTTGAATTCCTCGGGACAAATCGACGGTTATTTCGTTTTTGCGGGGGGCGGTTTCGGAATGACCCATAACAAACCGGAGACGTTCGCAAGAGCGGCGAGTTTATTAGGATGGGTTCCGGAAGCGCGATTGATTTCCGTTGCGGAAGCTATCGTTACCGCGCACCGCGATTTCGGGGACAGAACCAATCGCAAACACGCGCGTTTGAAATACGTTCTCGCGGATAAGGGTGTGGAATGGTTCCGTACGGAAGTGGAAGCCCGTTCCAAAACCAAATTCGACGCGGATAAACAACTTCCCGCTTGGGAGATTCCTTCCTATCTCGGTTGGTCCGAAAGGGAAGACGGAACTCTGGCTCTCGGATTTCATACGCTCGCCGGTCGTATCAAGGACGTTCCCGGTAAACCGTTGAAGTCCGCGTTGAAGGAAATCATCGGCGGATATAAATTGGACGTTCAGATCAGCGCCGATCAGGACTTGATCCTTATGGGAATCAAAAAGGAGGATCGCTCCAAGATCGAAAGAAGATTAGAAGAATTGAATGTAGATTCTAAAAGTCCCTTTCCTTTGTTCGATCGCGCCTTGGCTTGTCCCGCGCTTCCTACTTGCGCGCTCGCCTTGACCGAATCGGAACGCTCCTTTCCGGAGGTTCTCAACGGAATCCAAAAGATTCTGGATAAGTTAGGGTTGAGCGATCGCGCGCCGGTTGTTCGTATGACCGGTTGTCCGAACGGTTGTGCCCGTCCTTATTCAGCGGAAGTCGGTATCGTAGGACAACAAGCCGGAGGAAAATATTCCCTGTTTTTCGGAGCGGACGCAGCGGGAACGAAAGTGGGCGATTACGTGGCGAAAAAGGTGACCCTCGCCGACATTCCCGCCCAATTGGAAAAAGTGTTCGTTCTTTGGAAAGAAGAGGGAAATCCAGGAGAAAAATTCGGGGATTACGTCAACCGCTTTCCTCTCGACAAGTTCAGACAAGCGATCGGTTCCTTTTAAGAATATTAGAAAAATCTGATTTCTTCGACAACGGGTTTCATCTTCGCGATTTTTCCCGAGGTCGAAGAGACCAGGAAAATATTCCCCGCGTGTTCCATGACCGCGGTAATTCCCGAAATCGAAGAACCGGTAAAATCCTGATAATTGGCTGCTACGTCGCCGAAGTCGTTCGTAGCGATCGCCAATCCTCTCGGAGCGTTTTTAACGGAAAAAAACGGCGGTAAACCGCTCATTAAATTTTTGATCTCGGGATATTCCTGGATGCGATCTAATATTTCGTTTCTATAATACGGAATTCCGATCCAAAAAACGCCCGAGTTATGCGAGATCAGCGCGGGGATTCCGGGGATATTCGTAAGAAAAAATTTTTCGATCCCGCGTTTATTTCCCGTCAACGGAACGGACGAGATCCTATGACGGAACGGTTCGGAAACGAGTAAAAAACGCTCGTCGCCGGACAAGGCGATTCCGGCGGGATAAAACAATTCTTCATTCAGAATTTCTAATTTACTAAAATCGCGATCCGCGATCAAAATCATTCCGTCCGGTTTGGCGGACAATTCCTCCAAAAAGGAATTTTCCCAGGAATGTTTAACGCTGGAAACGGTGAAAAAAATCCTTCCGTCGCGCGCTACGGCGATTCCGTGCGGAAAACGAAGCGGCGTCCCGTCGGGAAGTCGGGAAAGAACCGTTTGTACGTTTCCGTTTTTGTCGATTTTGACGATTCCCGTTTCCTCCACACAAACGAAAAGATTTCCGGCTTGATCGAAGGTCAACCCCAGAGGTCTTCCGTCTAACAACGCAAAGGTTTCGGTTTTTTCGTTCGTCCGGATGCGGACGATTCTGCGATCCGCGGTGCCGGTATAAATCGAACCCGCCGAGTCGATCGCGATTCCGTAGGGACGGTCCAGGATTTCCTTGTGGGTCCATTCGGCTTCCAGAAGGTGATTGTTCTTCCCCAATTCGAACGGCGAATCCGCAAGATACATTTCGGTGGATACGCCTACGGATCGGATGAAAACGATTCCGAAAAATACGGAACAGACGGAAACTAGAACCGCGAGAAAAAGAAGAAATTTCCTAAACATGTCCGTTAAAAACCGGTCTTTGTCTTTGGTTGAATCTTCTGACCTCGAAGTGAAGATGATTTCCTGTGGCGCGTCCGGTTTGTCCCACTTCTCCGATTTTTTGACCTTTGCGGACCTTTTCTCCCGGTCGAACCGACATGGAACTGAGATGACCGTATAACGTTTGATAGCCGAGTTTATGGTCTACGACTATCAGATTCCCGTAACCGCCCTTCTGTTTGGAGAAGGAGATTTCGCCGTCCGCGGAAGCGTAAACGGGCGTACCTTCCTCCGCGGCGATGTCGACTCCTCCGTGAAAAGTTTCCTTTCTCGTGAACGGATCCTTCCGTTTTCCGAAACGGGAAGAGACGATTCCCTCCTCACCCAGAGGACGATGGAACGCCATTCCGTAAAAAAAGGAACGTTCCTCTTTGGGAAGTCCTTTGCCGGGAACGAACCAAAGCCCTTTCGATTCGTCGAAGCTGAAAAATTTCTCCGAAAGACGGTACTTGTCTGAAAGTTTTTTCCTGGCGGAAGGGGAATTATTCCTTTCTTCCGAATCGTAGATTCCCCTCATATTCGGGATCAAAAGTTCCATTCCGGGATAGATGTCGTACGGAGACGAAAGGCTGTTCACCGAAGAGATGGTGTCGATGTCCATTCCTGTTCGGGCCATAATTTTGAAAAAGTTATCCTCGCGTTTGACCACGTAACGATAGAATTCCAAGGAGGTAAGATCGGATCGTTCCAGATTGGAAACGGAGATCCGCAGATTGATTTTTACGTCCTCTCGAAGACGTTTGACCGAACCGTTGTTGTAATCCAGATTTTTCAGAAGTTCGGCTTTTTGCCGGGAAGCGACGGGATTCGTATAAAAAACGAGAAGTAGAGCGGCCGGAATCAATCCGATGGGACACCTAATAGATCGAATCATGGTCTTATACGTGTAGGATCGGCCGATTCTAAAAAAACAATGACGCAAAAAAAGAGACAGAAATGCTTGTAACCGAGACTCCCGACACGATGGATACGTTAGAAAATTCCGGTAATCCGAAAAAGACCCCGTTTGAACCGGTTTTTATCGCGTTTCAGCAGCTCCTGGTTCTGATATTAGGGACCTACGTTCTTCTTCCGCTCATCGCAACCTCCATCGTTTTAACCGTGTTGATTTCCAAAGAACTTCCGAGCGATTTTCCGTATCTCGACGCGGAAACCCGCGCGGAAATTTATAAGGAAACTACGGAAAAATTCCAGAAGGAAATCCAATCGAACACGAAACAGATTTATCAAAGATATATCGAAGTGATGGTAAGGGAAAAACCTTGGCTGTTGATCGTGGATCGTTTGGTTTGGGCTTTGTGTTTTATTCTGCCCGCGTATTTTATTTTGGGCCGCTTCTTTAAGGGCGCCTATACGAATTTGGGCGATCCGTTTTCGTTGCGGACGATGTTTATGGGGGCTGGACTCGGCGCGCTCGTTTTTTTATTCGTGATCGTGTTCGGTTTTTTTCTCACGAAAATTTTCGGTAAACAGACTCCCAACGAATTTCAGGAGGCGCTCTTTCGGGAGATAAAGGGAAATCGTTCCCTTTTGTTGTGGTCCTTATACAGCGTAGGTTTGATCACCGGAATCGTGGAAGAGGTCTTTTTCCGCGGATTTTGTCTGAAACAATTTCAAGCGCGGGGTTTGGAATTGCCGGGTTTGTTGTTTACATCCGTAGTATTCGGCTTGGCGCATTATAGCGGACAATCCTCGGTCAGCGTCCCCATTCTTCTGAGTTTCGTGGGAATGTTTTTCGGACTTTTTTATCTGCGGACGGGGAATATCTGGTATTCCATATCGGCCCACGTTAGTTACAATTCCATCATGCTGCTCATCGCTTTCATAAGAGGAGGGGAAATCCAGTGAATTTTTCCCAGATAATACGGGCCGGAATCACGATCAAAACTCCGCTCGTTTTCGGAATCGTTTCGATTCTCCTTT
This sequence comes from Leptospira ellisii, assembly GCF_002811955.1. Taxonomy (GTDB): domain Bacteria; phylum Spirochaetota; class Leptospiria; order Leptospirales; family Leptospiraceae; genus Leptospira; species Leptospira ellisii. The sequence continues at coordinate 18,300 of NZ_NPEF01000022.1, read as the reverse complement.
TTTCCGCCGCTTCGCTTTCCGCTTCCGAGGTGATCGAACTACAGGGAAACATCGAGGACAACAATATGAAGGTTTTCGAAGCCTTGAATAAGTTCGCGGAAGGTTCGGTGAAATTCAGCAAGAACACGAAAGGATTCAAATATCATTATACGAATCCGTGGTATTCCAGATATTCCTTCAACGTTTATCTCGGCGAATTCGCCAAACGAGAAAACGTAAGTATCATGAGGATCGAAACTTCGAAGGCCGGAATGGAAAAGGCGTTTCGGAATTATTTTAAGGAAGAGTTGATGAAGCGGGACGCGACCGGAATCGGAACCGTTACGGATCCTTCCCGTGCGCAGGAAAAAGGGGAAATGTTGGAGCGTAAATCGCATCTGATTTCCCAGGGTTTGAATCTCGTATCGCCCGTATTTTCAGTCCTTTATAATTCCAGAAAATCGCCCGTTTATCTTTCGGGAGACGCGTTTCTGCGTTCCTCGTTTTACTTTTTGGCGGATCTGATCGTCGGCGGATTGGCGTATTACTTCGTGATGAACAACAATCATAAAAAAAGTATGTGGGATAATCTTTTCCTAAAGGAAGGTCCGAGCGGTAACGTATTCGAAGCGAGATACAGCGGCATTTTTATCGCGGCTCTCGCGATTCCGAGGTTGTATCGCGTCACCGGCGCTTTGGAGGATACGACCTCTCACAATCGTCTGTTCGAGTTGTCGTACTCGTTCCGGTATTAATTCCGGCCTCTCGGAGAACTATGTCGTGATTTCCTTTCGTAGGTAGGAATTTCGATCCTTACAAAGATGGAACAGACGAAACAACCTTTGTTTAGAATCAGCGGTAGAAGGTCCTTATACTTCTATTGTATTTTGACCGGCATCGTTTCCGGACTTGGAGCGTTTCTCTTCTCCCGTATTCTTGCGGTATGCGAATATCTTTTTCTGGATAGGGCCGCAGGTCTGACTTTGCCCCACGCCTCCGGGGAATTTTTGGTGGAATCCGAAGACGTTTTGAATTGGGGAATCCCCTTTACGGACGAATACCGGCCTTGGTTTCTTTTTCTGCTTCCGATTTTGGGCGGCTTGCTCACCGGTTGGATCGTCAATAAATTTTCACCCGAATCGGGAGGGACCGGTTCCGACGCGATGATTGATTCCTTTCACAATCGCGAAGGCAAAATGAACCCGGTCGTTTCACTCATCAAATCGGCGGCCACGATCTTCACGCTCGCAAGCGGCGGAAGCGGAGGAAAGGAAGGACCCATTTCCCAGATCGGAGCGGGTTTCGGTTCTTTGTTGGCTACGTTGTTAAAAGCGGGCGCCAGAGCCAGGAGGACGCTTCTTTTGGCGGGGACCGCAGGAGGTCTGGGAGCGATCTTTCACGCTCCTTTGGGCGGCGCGCTCACTTCCGTGGAAATGATCTATCGCGAGGACATCGAAAGCGACTCCCTGATTCCCTGTATCATATCGTCCGTTTCCGCGTATCTCGTATATTCCGCGTTAAACGGATTTAAGACCGTATACCGCGTCGCGGATACGGAATTCAGCCGCTATACCGATTTGATATTTTATCTTGCTTTAGGCGTTTTGTGTTTTATTTGCGGGGACGTCTTCATCCGTTTCTTCAGACGGGTTCAAAGTTATTCCGCCGGACTACGGATATCTCCGATCATAAAACCTGCGTTAGGCGGAATTGTCGTCGGAACGGTGGGGCTTTTTCTTCCGGAAACGATCGGAACCGGAGCGGGAATACTTCAGGTCGCTCTGGACGGAAAAGACCCTGTCGGAACCCAGGGTATATTTTCGGCTTTGTACCGTAATACCGGACTTTGGTTGGTTTTTCTTTTTTTCATCCTCGCAGGAATGAAGATGATAACCACTTCGTTTACGATCGGAACCGGCGGTTCCGCGGGGATGTTCGGACCTTCCCTATTCATCGGAGGAATGCTCGGCGGCGGCGTGGGAACGCTTGCGAAAATTCTAATGTATCCGGATCTTTCTGTGACCTCGTTCATACTCGTAGGAATGGGGGCTTTTTACGCCGGAGTGGCCAGCGCTCCCATCGCAGGAATGATAATGATCTGCGAAATGATAGGAAGTTATACGCTCTTGCCCCCGTTGATGGTGGTTTCGATTTTGACTTTCGTTTTAAGTCATAAACTGAGTTTGTATAAGGCGCAGAAAGAAACCCGCTTTCAATCTCCGGCCCATTTTTGGGATATGAACCGCGACTTTTTAGAGGAATTATCGGTGAACTCCTATCGGGATCGTCTGCGAAAGATCGCCGTAACGTTCGAGGACAGGCTTCTTTCGGAGTTGGAAGAGGAGGCGTTGAAAATCCAAGCCAGCGATTACATCGTTTTGAATCGGGAGAACCGTTATCTGGGAATTTTGTCGCTACGAAAAGCCAGACATACTTTGGAATCCAGAAGTGCGGCCGGCAATTTAATCACGGTCGGCGATGTTACCGATACCGAAGCACCCTTCGGAGGTCCCGAAGATTCGTTAGCTGGTCTACTCAAATCCTTGATCGATCAGGATCTGGATAAAATTGCGATTTTGGAAAAGGGAACCTTCATCGGTTATTTGCGTTTTGCCGATTTGATGAAAATTTACTTTGAAAATACGTTTCCGAAACTTTCCAAATCGGCGCCTTTTCGAAAATAATGGCGAAAATTCCTCATTGTAGCGTACGCTCTAATTTTTTCGATATTTTTCTGGACTTTTTATCCCCAGCTTATAAAATACCCCATACTTTTTAAAAACAACTGGTATTTAATAATAAAATTAGAAACCGGTTTTTGCGGAATTGTATCTTTCTTTCATTTCGAAACGGAAAGAGGGTAGGCGAAATTGAAAAATTTAAAGTTAAAAAGAACCCTAGAGATCGGTGTACTTATCGGAATCGTTTTTGGGCACGAGCTTTCTGCGGGAAGTTACGGCGATATTTACGGTGCACATCCTGCGGCGGCTGGAATGGGAAGCGCGGTGACCGCAATCGTAAACAATTCCTCGGCGGTTTTTTATAATCCTGCGGGTTTAGGCCGTTTGTCGGAAGGAGATTTGATTCTCGCTGCCATCGAAAAAGAGGCCAGAAGTAAGGAACAGGAATCTCCTGAAAATAAGGATGCAACTTCTTCCGCACAAATTCCCGATCCTGCGACCGCGGATCCTTCTACCCAACCGATCGTAGCCACCGGGCCATGGTACAAACGACTTTGGACGGATACCAAGGAAGGATTTACCAAGGAGGTTTTTAAATACAAACCCCTCAATCGTCCCGAACGAAGCGTTCATGAGGTCACGTTTCAGTATCACTACGCCAATCCGACTTCACATACGACTGCCCCTCGAAGTCAGAGTATAGACAAAATCCACGACAGCTTTGCGGGTTTGGGACTTACCCTCAATCTGAACGACATGTTCGATATCAATCGCGGAATTCGATTCGGAATCAACGCTCTTGTGCCCGGTTCGGGAAATCTTCTCACGATAAACGATCAAAATCCCACGGTGCCGCGTTATCTGCAACAGGGAGTGAGCAACGAACGACCCACCGTTATGGGCGGTCTCGGTTTGGAAATCTGGAAGGACAGAATTTTTGCAGGAATCGGTTTTACGGCGCTCGCCGGCGGAAGCGGAAGTATTTTGATGAAGGACGTTCCCATTTCTCCCGATCCGGTTTCTCCGAATTCGCAGGTGATATTGACCGTAAAACCTTTGGTGAATCCGACATACGGTTTACAATTCACTTACGGAAAGTTCAGCTTGGGCGCGTCCTACAAACGGGAAACGCTGATGCAGGTCGATCCGGTTCCTGCGAGAGCACAGGCGACGGTACTCGGAATTCAATTGGACTTCGATCTTGCGATCCTGGACGGATTTAATCCGAGGATTTTTTCCTATGGAATCGCGTTTCGTCCCAATGACCGGCTCGTGTTGAGTTTCGACGCCAACCGCGAAATTTGGAGCCAGTTTAAGGTTTCTAGAATCAAAGAAAAATATTCCGAAGCTTTTTACCTGCACGATACGACGAACTTTCGTATCGGCGCTGAATATGCGCTTTTCAAATTTTTAAAAACGAGATTCGGATTTGCCACGCGTCCCACACCGCTTCCGTCGATGCCGGGAACGAACAACTGGATGGATTCAGATCGCAACATATTTAGTTTAGGATTTTCTTATATATTCAGCCCTACCACGTTCCGATTCATGAATCGTTTGAGAAAACCGATCGTCTTCGACCTGGTCGTGGAAAATCACCAACTCAAGGCCGTGGAAGTGAATAAATACAATCCTACGGAAAGAAATCCGAATTATTCGTACGGAGGTTATATTTGGAGCGTTGGGGTTTCTATGACCGTTTTCTTTTGAGCTCAGAGTGGTTACTCCTCAAGTTATAAAAAAATCGATTTATTCATAACGTCCGATATTCCAAGATTTCGAAAATGGAGCCTTTTTTGTTGACACGAGCGTTCGCTACAGAGTCAATTTTTTGGGAAAGAATTCGGCTTCGTCGTTGAGTTGTCGTTTGGTCGGAACTCCGAACAAGAGGCGATTTTTTCCAAACACCAAAAGGAAAAGCGAATATGGAAAAAAATCTGATCGAGTTGATCACTCCCGTTTTTTTCGTGCTCTTGGCGGTCGAACTGATCGCAGGATACGCGACCAAAAAACCGGTCTACCGTTTTAAGGATTCCGTCAGTAATCTGACGGCCGGGATTTATATGCAGGTGTTCGCCGTTTTTATCACGGTCGGACTCGTTTCGGTCTACGCATGGGTATATAAGAATTTCGGAATTTTCCAAATATCGAATACTTCCGTTTGGGGATGGATCGCCTGTTATGTGTTGGCGGATTTTTTCTATTATTGGTATCATCGTTTCGGACACGAGATCAACGTTTTTTGGGCGTCGCATGTGGCCCATCATCAAAGCGAGGATTACAATTATACCGTCGCGTTACGGCAGGGGGTATTTCAGAATCTGTTCTCTCTTCCATTTTATCTTCCTCTGGCCGTGATAGGTTTTTCCCCGCTGATGTTCGTGCTTTGTATCCAGATTAATTTCGCTTATCAATTTTGGATTCATACGCGTCTGATCGGTAAATTGGGAATTTTGGAATACGTCTTGAACACTCCTTCCCAACACAGGGTCCATCACGCGCGGAATCCCAAATACATAGATAAAAACTACGCCGGAACCTTTTCGATCTGGGATCGTATGCTGGGAACCTTTATCGAAGAGGAGGATGAACCGATTTACGGCATCGTAAAACCGCTTCAGACTTGGAGTCCGGTTCACGCACAGATCCATCATTTCGAGGATCTGCTCGCGATATCCTGGAGAACGAAACGTTGGAGGGACAAAATCGCCGTTTGGTTCAAACCTCCGGGCTGGCTTCCTTCCGATATAGGAGAATTTAAGGCTCCTCCAGAAATCGACAAAAAGACATACAAAAAGTTTAATACTGAAATTCCACCGAGTTTGATGACTTACTCCGCCGTTCAATTCGTTCTGGGGGTCGGCGGCTCGATGATTTATATAGAATTCAAGAAGGAACTTCCGCTTTTGGAAATGTCCGTTTTGGGATTTTATATCCTTTGGACCTTTTGGAACATCAGCGCGATTTTCGAAACTAAAACGAGCGGAATGATCTCGGAAATCGTAAGGATGAGTTCCATCGTCATGATTTCATTCCTGCTTCCTATGGACTTCGCCGGCGTCGAAAAACTCCGGCTCGTTTTGAGCGGGGAATGGATTTCCGCTCTTCCCCGGATTCTACAGATCGGATCGATCGTTTCCTTAGGAATTTTGGGCGGTTTTTTGATCAGTCAGAAACGATTCTTCAGCGTTAACGGTCAAAAAACCCAAACACAAAGCACGTTTTAGAGCTCTTTCCTTCGATCGGGAAAACGGTTGACCCGACTCGGGAACCGGAGTTTCTTTTCGTGGAGAAAGAGACCCGGTTTCCTGGAGACGACGCCGTATGTTACGATCCCTTTTTGCGTTAAAAATAGAAAAAAAATTATTTCCGATTTTTTTACTCGCTTCTTCGATTCTTCTACATCCGATCCAAAGTCAGGACGAGGATTCGGGGGCCGATTCCTCGACGGCAGGCATCTCTCTTGCTGCCGGTCCCGAAAAAACGGATCGTTCCAGAATCCAATCCGTAGTCCTTTATTCCAGCTTCGCGTATGTGACGCGGAGCTTGAAAACGAAAATTAAGGCGGGCAGTTCGGAGGTTTTTATCGGCGAAATTCCGGAACAGGTTTCGGAAAGAACGATATCGGTCCGTTTTCCGGATTCCTCCGGTAAGATCAAGATCCGCGGAATCCGGGGAAAAATTTCGGTCCAGCGAAAAGCGAGAACCAAAGAGATCGCAATCTTGTTAAAGCGACAGGAAACTTTGAACGATCAGATCGAATTGTTGAGCAACGAAATACAGGAGTTGATCGACGAAGAAAAGTCGATCGTAAAAATCTCTCCCGTACTCAGAGGAGACCAGTTTCATCAGGAAGACGTGGCCGATCCGGAATTCCTGTCCGGTTTTCAAAAACAATATCAGGAACATCTTCAGCAATTATCCGCCGCTCGACAAAAGAAACTGGAGATCCTGGATCAGGTGCGGGAAGAGGGTTTGGTCGTCGACGCGCGTTTGGATCATCTCGGGAGATTGGAATCCAAACGAAAAAAGGAATTGTATCTTGAAACGGAATCCGAAGAGGAATCGGACGCATTGGTCGAATACAAATATCTGATTCCCGGAGCGAGTTGGTTTCCCCGTTATTCTCTCCAGCTCACGGACGAATCCAGAAGCGGGGAATTGAGATGGTTCGCTTTGGTTCGTAACGATACCGGAGAGGATTGGGAAAAGGTAAAATTATTTTTTACCGCTTCCAATCCGGATCTCGACATCGATCTTCCGGTCGTTCGGGAATGGAGAATTCAAACGCAATCCACCGTGGACGATCTCAAAATTCAGGCCGAAGCGGCGGCTAACGACGAAGAGACGGCTTATAATGTCCGCAACGACGATTCTTCCCTTTCCGCGGGAGCGGCTCGAGAAAAAACCAAGGAAGAAGCCAAGAAAAAAAGCAAACGCGTAGCGCCTTCTTCCAAGGCCGACGGATACGCGCAAAGCGGTTCCGTAATGAGCAAACCTTCTCCCGCTCCGATGGAACAATCCAGGCAGATCATCGAACAGAATTATAACAACCGGGCCAACTCTTTGAGGACCGAGGAGAATCTCAATCAGCTTAAAAACGATTTGGCCAATCAGCAATACAACTTTAAGAACGGTCAGTACGATCAAGCCAACTATTACGGACAAGAGGCGTTGAAAAAATTCTCCAAACTTTCGGACTTTTCGCGTAAGGAATTGAATTCCCTGGAAACGTACACGGAAGATCTGCTGCGTAAAGGAAGTTTGATATTGTCATCGCAAAAGGTCCCCGGAGGTTTGATTCCGCCCTCTCCTTTGGAAGGTTTCGATTATCAGTATTCCTCGGGAATTTCGGAGACGATTCCGTCCGATCGATCGCTAAATAAGGTTTTTCTAAAGAAGAAATCCCTCTCGTTGACTCCGGGATACGCGGCTTCTCCCGTTGCGGGTCCGGGCGCTTATCTCACAGTGGAATCGGCCAACGCTGACGGCGAACCGTTGTTAGCCGGTCCTATGGAGGTTTTTTCCGGAAATACGCTTTTGGGAAACACGGTGCTGGGAGTCAGTAAACCAGGGGAAGCCATTCGGATGGAGCTCGGACAGGATCGCGATATCACGGTCGTACGTAGGGAAACTTCCTTCGAACAAAAGGAAGGCGTGATTTCCTCGCGTACCAAGATCAAATACAAGGTCAGTTTGGAAATTCGAAACCGTAAAAAAAGAAACGCGGCGGTGACTTTGATCGATCGTATTCCCTATACGGTGGACGATAGCGTAGAAATCAGGTTCGAAGCTGGTAAGGACGTTCCGGAAAAAAACGAAGAAGGGATTTTGACATACAAAACGGATCTTGCTCCGGGGGGGAAAAAGATTATAGAATACGAATATTCCGTAAGTTATCCTTCCGAAAACAGACTTATCAGAACGCCCGGTGCGGGAGGTTACTAAGATGATCGTCCTTTTTACGAAAGAAATTCTCGAACGTATAGTAAAGGTCCGAGTAAAACCGACCTCGAAAAATCTCCTTATCCGAATTCATCGAGGAGCCGGAAAATTAGGCGCGGTTTCCTGTTTGTTCTTCGCGATTTCTCTTTCCGCGAAGGAAGTGGAACTAAAGGTTCAGGACGTGACCTTATACGAATCCTCCGCGGGCGTGTTGCGAAGCGGGAAAATCAATCTCGAACCGGGAGTAAACGAATTATTGATCCGTAATCTTCCGGTTCAACTCAAGGACGAATCCTTGGTCGCTTCCGTCGATCTTGCGGGCTCTTCGGTGGTCGGTTCGAGCACTTGGATAGAGACGGGCGCGATCATTCACAATGCGGAGGCGTTGGATTTGCAGAAACAGATCCGTGTCGTGGAAAAGGAAATCGAAGGTTACGAAAGTAAGGATTCCAATTTGAGGAATCTTAAAAAAATCCTGACCGATACGAGACTCAAACTCGCGGATATGATTTCCAGGAATCTGTTCTATAAAAAGAACGAATCCGAGTCCAAAAAATGGTTCCAATCTATTTTAAATAATCGTAATGCGATTCAAGCGGCCCTGGGTTCCTCCAAGGAAGTCCATAGATCGATCAAGGATCTTCACAAAAAACTTTCCGAACTCAAGGACAAATTGGAGGTCATTCTTTCCCTTTCGGAAAAATCCTCCCGAATGACGAAGGTTCTGGTGAGTTTTACGGGCTCCGAAAAACAAGAGGCGAAACTGAATCTCACCTATCAGACCGGAGGTGTTTCCTGGAGACCTTTCTATTCGGTTCGAATGGAAGGCAGGGAAAAGATAGACTTCGAATACCTGGCGGAGATCGTCCAGGAAAGCGGGGAGGATTGGAACAATATCAATCTTCTCTTATCCACATCCAGTCCGGACGTGAGCGGAAGAAGACCGAGGTTGACCAGTCAAAGATTATACGACCAGAAAAAACAGACCGACAAAGACGGTTTAATCGCCGTTCAAAATCAAAGCGCGGCCAACGAAATCGGAAACTCGGTCGAAGTCGAATCTCCGGAGGCGAACGTCGATCCTAATCCCGGTAAAAGCGAGGAGTCGGGAAGCGGATTTTTATTCCGTTATTCCAAACCCGTAACCCTTCCTTCGAGAAAGGAATCGAAAAAATTATCGCTTTCCTCTTTTAAAACGGAAGGCACCTTTAGCGCGTTATACGTGCCCAATCTGAAACGTTATCCGCTCATTCGAGGTAGTTTTAAGAACTTATCCGGATTTCCGATTCTTCCGGGAGAGGCGGCCGTTTTTCGACAAGCGGGAATGGTGGGAACGTCGAATTTCGGCTATATCAGCCCGGGTGAAAAGGCGGAAATTTCTTTCGGATCCGAAAACGAAATCCGTGCGGTTTATAGAAAGGAATCGAATCAGACGAAGGAAGGTCTTTTATCCGGAACGAAGGTGATCGAAAAATCGATCCGAGTGGAGTTGGAAAATTTCGGAAAAGAATCCAGAACGCTGTCGTTTCAGGAATCGATTCCCGTTTCGGGAGTGGAGACGGTCAGGATCAGCGTTGATCCCGGAACGACCCCGGGATATTCGGAAGTAAGAAAGGATTCCGGCATCCTCGAATGGAAGGTAGAACTTCCCCCGAATCGAAAGCAGGAAATCAAACTGAAATATAAGGTGAGTTTTCCGGCGGAATTCGACCTTCATCTGTGACGTCTAACGTAATTCCTCTTCTTTAGAGACGTCCAGAGGGAAGGGGACTTCACTCATATCCCAAAGCTCCAAAACCCCCGAAAGTGGGTTTTGTTTGGGTATTTCTAACGAAAATTTTCCCTTACTTTCCGAAAGATCGAAACATAAACTTTGATTGATTACGATGCTTTCCGGTGAGGTGATCCGTTTCGGACCCAAGACCGCGCCGGTTTTTCCGGAAGAATCCTTTAAGTTCAAGATTATGCAGTTTTTTGAATGTTTTTCCGATCCCGTCTTAAAACCGAACTGGATCGTATAGGAGATTTTCGAATCGTTTTGTTCTCCCTTTTCGATTTTTTCGAACCAAACCATTCCGCGGTTCCGCTCCTCGGGAACGCCGTTCGCGTTGGAGACCGGGGAGGCGTCGTTTTCGTTTAAGGAATCCAAGGCGATGTGGAAAGAGGAGTCGTCTTCGATTCCGAAATATTTTCCTCCACCCTCTTCGGAAAGGATTTTCATCTGCAGTTCATCCTCGGGCTTTAGACCCAATCCTAAAATGTGGAATCGGAAGGGGATCCTCTGTTTTTTCAGGGCTTGAAGTTCCTTCTTCGGATCCCCGTAACAACTTTCCACTCCGTCCGTCACCAATATGATTTCCACCTCTTCCTTTTTCCCCGCCGCGATCGCTCCTGCAATACGGATCGATTCCGCCAAAGGAGTCGCGCCGGAAGGCGTTAAACCGAAGAGACGATTCTTAAAATCTTTGCGGTTTTCCGGTTCCAAAGGATGATATAATCGGGACGAGGAACAGCCGGGAATACGGTTTCCGTAGGCTAAAAAGCCGATTTCGGTTTCGCCGGAAAGGGAAGAGATATATCGGCTAACGTGCTTCTTGGCGAGGTGCATCTTTTGATAAATTCCCAAATATTCGTTCATCGAACCGGACGCATCCACGATGAATAACTTGGATTTTTTTTTCGTTTCCGAAGCGGATGGAAAACCGGAGATCGCAAAAAACACAATTGCGACAAAAAGACGTTTTGAACCGAAACGCATACTAATATTTGTTATCGGTTGATTCCGAAAAACCTATCGTCGTCCCGGCTTTTTTTCTGAAGAAGGGTTTACGAATCAACTTCGATTATCCGGATTCGAGCGAATCGGTTGCGGCGTCCGCGTCGGGTCAAAGATTCCAAAATATGAGTTTGGAAAAAAATTCTGTCCCATTCCGTTCTAATTTGAGCTTTGAGATCGATCCGTAATTCGATTCGAAACGGAATCCCTTATCCAGGGGCAGGTCCAGATATTTGCAGAAAATACTTCGAATCACTCCGCCATGGGTCACGATTCCGATTTTTTCATCCGAGGAAAGGTCGAGGTTGTTTTCGAGGAAGACCGAAACGCGGTCGAAAAGCTGCTTGTAACTTTCCCCCTCGGGGGTTTCGGCTTCGACGAAGTTATCGGTCCAGAAACGCGATTCGGACTCGGGAATTTCGGACCATAGCTTCCCTTCCCAAGAGCCGAAATCAAGCTCCATTAATAAATCAGAATATTCTAATTTAATTTCGAACGATTCGGATATGGATTCCGCGAGAATGGAACACCGGGAACTCGGACTCGAATAGAGTTTGTCAGGTCGAATACCCAATTTGGAGACGACGCGGGCCGTATCCGTTCGATACGAAGGCGTCAGCGGGACGTCCGTTCTTCCGTAACAGGTTCCGTTTGGAACGTCGGGAGCGGTGTGTCTGATCAGATAAAGTTCCAAGATACGGACATTCCCAGATAGACCATAATCTCCGTCGTCTGCTGAGTGAAGCCGAGACAATCTCCCGTAAAGCCCTCGATCCATTTCTTAAAGTAATATCTAAGATAAAAAACCGTTCCGAAACAAAACGTCAATGCTACGAGTACGTTCGAAATACGATCCTGATTTTTTATTCCTAGATAAAACGCCGGAAACCACCCGAAAAAGACGGACAACATAAAATCAGACGGAGGTAATTTTTTCACCATAGGTTTGGATTTGGAAAGATCGTTGTCCCTCGAATACGGAATCAACATCATCAATAACAACGCAAACCAGCGGCTGATCGAATGGGCGAACCAAGTCGTAAGAAGAAATATCCAAGGTGAAACGCGGAGCAAGTGAACGAGAAGATAAAATTTCAATCCTAAAACGAGAATTAATCCGATGGACCCGAATGTTCCGATCCGACTGTCCTTCATTATTTCGAGGATCTTTTCCTTGTTCCATCCTCCGCCGAACGCGTCGCACACGTCCGCCAATCCGTCCTCGTGAAAACCTCCGGTAATCAAAACGCTTACGATCATTCCTAAGATCACGGATATTTCCGGCGGAAACAGTAAGGAAAAACCGAAGACGGAGAACGAGGAACCGGCGAATACGATCCAGCCGATCAAAGGGAAATAACGCGAAGATCTGGAGACGGTCGCTTCGGAATAAACGTAGAATGCGGGTACGGGTAGTCTTGTGTTGAACATCAAAGAGGCGCAGAGCCGATTCAGCTCCTCCCGCAATACGGAAAAGATCAAAGTTTCTGATCCACTTTGGCGCTTTCGAAGGACGCCATTTCGTTTAAAAACGAGACCGCGGATTTTACGATCGGGTAGGCGATTGCGCAACCCGTTCCTTCCCCCAGACGCAATCCCAGATCCAGTATCGGTTTTACATTAAGTTCTTCTAATATATGAGAATGGCCCGGCTCTACCGATTTATGACAGAAGACGGCGTTGGCCTTTAAGGAAGGCTCGATTTTCGACGCCAGCAGAAACGCCGAAGAAGCGATGAAGCCGTCGATCAAAAGGATTCTGCTTTTTTTCGCCGAATCGATCATTGCGCCGATCATCATCGCGATTTCGAACCCTCCGAAAATCATAAGAACGTCGAGCGGACTTTGGAACGAGTTTTTGTATTTAAGATAACATTCCTCGAGGATCACCTTTTTCTTTTCGAAACCCTGATCGTTCAAACCGGTTCCTCTTCCCGTAACTTCCTTGAGATCCTTTTTCAAAAGTGCCGCCGCGATTAGACTTGCAGAGGACGTGTTTCCGATTCCCATTTCCCCGAATCCGATTATATTACAATTTTTTGAAACGAATTCCTCCGAAACCCACGCTCCTCTTTGAAGGGCCTGTTCGCATTCCTCCCGACTCATGGCGGCTTCCATCAGTATGTTTCTTGTTCCGAAGCCCACTTTCGCGTTGATAAAATCGGGATTTTTGGAAAACAAATCCTGGGGAAAGGAAAAATCCACACCCGCATCGACCACCTTCAAGCGGATGGAATTTTGCGCGCAGAATACGTTGATCGCCGCCCCTCCATTCAAAAAATTGAATACCATTTGGTAGGTCACTTCTTTGGGAAACGCGCTGACTCCGGAATTCGCAAGTCCGTGGTCGCCCGCAAAAACGAGAATATGAGGATCGTTCAACTCCGGGGATTCCGTATTTTGAATCGATCCTATTTGATGGGCGAGGACCTCCAGCGTTCCTAACGATCCGGGAGGTTTCGTTTTAAAGTCGATCTTGTTTTGTAATCTAGTTTGAAGCTGTTGTTCTGCTGTTTTCAAACGGAACGTCCTTTTGTTGCCCGTCGACGATCGCAGCCGTAGCTTTTATCTTCGCTTCGATTCGATTCAAAGATCCGAAAAGGATCGGAGTGTAGATCAAATCTCCGAGCAGGGTTCCGCCAAAGTAAGGGATGGCGGCGATATAGCAAGTCAATAAGCCTTCGAACGTATCGGGATAAAAGGATGAAAACGCCCAGACGGAAAAATTGGAGAGTAGAAAAAATTGTGTACTGGCGAGAACGGTTACCGGCAATAGTCTGGAGATTTTTACGCGGCCTTTCAGCAGCGTTTTTCCGAGAACGACGTTGACCAATAGGGAAAAGTAAACCAGCGAAAAACCCGGATAAAGCGGGCCGTATCCGTGGATTTGCGAAAGGATTAGATCCGTCGCGAATATCGTAATAAACGGAATCGTAAACGATTTCCAGCCTTCGATTTTCGATCCGGAATAAACGGTCACAGCGCCCACCAAAGTGAAGTTAGGCGGATGAGGTAAAAAGCGGGAAATTCCCGCCAAAATAACCCCTAAAACCGAAACCGCATCCTTAGGAACGGTGATCGTTTTGGAATATCGTACGACGCGGTCGAAATAACGCATTCAATTCTCCTTATATTACGGACTGAGTTGTTTGGCGATGACGCCGTCTATGTCCGGATTTTCGTTGGCGCCCGGGATCGGAAGCGCCGTTTGGATCTCTTTCGCTCCCGTCATTTTTACGAAAAGAAATCCGTTCGTTTGCAGTTCGTTTTTAAGCGCTGCGTTGCATCCGTTTCCCGAATTTCCGAAATCGGCGTCCGACAGATCGAAAGCGTCCCCTCCGCCGGTTGCGAACAACGTTGCCGAATCCATTGGATTGGTGATCTGATTATAATCGACGTAGTTGATACCCGCAAAGCGGATCCAATCTGCGGGATCGTTCGAATACGTTCCGCCTCCGGTGTACGTAGGATTCCAACCGCACCAATCGGTCTGATTATTTCCCACTTCCACGATGACGGGTTCCACAAATACGGTGCTAGGATTTCCGTTTAATAAAAACGGATTTTCGAATACGATGAAATCGCTACCCGCCGTATCCTGAACCTTTTTGCCGTCCCAGCCTAGGATCAAGGAAGCGCCTGCGCCGCTCGTGTCTAAAGTGAAGACGTCGAGGGAACCGTTAAAATCCCCCAAACCCATCACGCCGTCCACCGCACAATACGAGTCCTGAAAACCGGAACCGGTGTTTGCGGGAGCGCTTACGATCTGTTTCGCGTTATAAACGCCCGCTTGATCGATCGCGGTTCTAGGTCTGCAGGGATTAGTCGCGTCTATCTGCGAATTCTGCTGGGCTAAAAGAAGAAATGCAATTGCGGAGGAGTCGTCGCTTTGGGAGTTCGTCCCGCAGAAAGCGAGGAAAGAAACGCCCGTCAGAACGAGTGTGATCCTTTTGATTACGGAAAAATGTTTCATAGATGTCCTTCGATTCGGGTAAAACAGATCCGATCGATCTATTTTACCCTTTTTGAAAGTGTTTTACTTCGCTTCCAATCGGTTCCAAGTGAAACCGACTCCGGGAGTGAACGTGTTGTTCGTATAACATCCCGAGTTCATGTTCGTCTTATCGTTCACTTGAGCGCTGGCTTTTATCTCGGCCAAAGTGTTTTTATTACCTGACAAGTCGCCGCAAACATAGAATTTATTATCCGTAAAACGGGTCCAATAGTAGGCGGAGAATTTTCCCGCCGCTCCGAAAGGATGTTGCGTAAACTGAACGTAAATCGTTTGAGTCGTGTTGTTGTATTCCACGATGTTCGCCTGATAAACGGAAGCGCCCGAGATTTGCGTAAAGATCTGATTGTCGAGATAGAATTCGCCCGACTTTACCGTTCCCGGGGAGTTGAACATATCTCCGGGGTAATCGGGAGTTCCGTTGAAATAGTCCCAATAACCGGTTACTTCCAATCTAGTCGCGTTTAAGAGAGTAAGAAGGGCGGTGTTGTCCTGATCTTTGTCCTCTTTCGATTCGAAACAGTTCGCCAATCCTAAGATCAGGAACGTTACCGCTACGATTTTCCAAGTTGTCTTGCGTTTCATGTCTTTACCTACAAAAGTTTTCTTTTGCCGGTTTCCCCCGATCCTAAGATAGGATACGGAATTCGATTCAGAATCCGAACGTTATACGGTTTCTAAGATTGTAATTCTCGCAGGGGTCTCCGGCGTTCTTCGTCTTTCGGGACCCCATCGCGGCGCATGAAATGCTAAGGCGAGTTTCGAACTATCCCTACCTCGAGGACGTTGTTCGCGGGGAAGATCTGGCTTATCGATTCCTTTCGAAAACGAAATTACAGTTGCGGGTCAGCGTGGGAATTACACCCAACTTCCTCCCTGAAAGCTTGGGTACAGGGAAAATTTCCGAAGTTATGAGAGCAAGTTTTTTTATAATCGGAAAATCGGATTTTTAAAATCGAATAAAATCTTTCCGAGAAAGCCGATAAAACGGCCGAAACTCATAAAAGGAAGAATTTTCCGAAATCATAAACCGGACAAAAGAATGAAACTTACCAGATCGGAATTTATCAAACTCGGAGTATTGACTGCGGCCGGAATTGCAGGTTTGCCCGGATTGAATTTGCGCGCACAAGGATCCTCGTCGCAAAAAACGGTGATCGTGTTAGGCGGCGGAATTTCCGGTTTGTATTCCGCGTATCTTTTGGGAAAGACCGGGATCAAGGTAAAACTTTTGGAAGCGACGGATCGGTTGGGCGGAAGAATTCGAACCGTCGCCGATACGAGCGGCAACTTCCTCGATTTGGGAGCCGAGTGGATTCAGTCCGATCATCGGACCGCGAGAAGTTTAATCCGAGAATTGGGATTGAAAACGAACGAGTTCGAAGTTCAATCGGATCTTTTTTTCGGTTCGTATCAAAAGGCGGGGACTTGGGACATTTCCTCCAAGTCGCAGGAGATCCTGAATAAACTCGTACAGATGAATTCCAAAATCAATTCCGCACAACAGCAGGAATTGGATCGAATCAGTTTTTATAATTTCCTTCTCTATCAGGGAATGACTTCCGAAGACCTCGCGATTTTGAACTTTAAATATTCCTTATATTACGGAGATTCACTCCGTTCTCTGTCGGCGCAAAAGGTTCTTTCCGATCTCGTCAATTTTCCGAAATACAACACTAGACTGGAAGGCGGAATGGAATCGCTCGCGAAAGCGCTCGTCTTCTCCTTGGAAAACACGGAGACCAGTTTCGCCGATCCAGTGCTTTCCGTCTCCCAAGGAGAGGGAAAGGTTACGGTAACGACGGCTTCCGGAAAGAAGTTGGAAGGCAACGCCTGTATCTCCACTCTACCGGCCAATCAGCTCACTTCCATACAATGGGATCCCGAATTGGATAAGGAGAAAAAACTCTCGGCGCTAAGGATACGTTATTCCCGAATATATAAGACTTTTCTAATGCTCAGGGAAGCTCCTTGGAATCGGGACAACTATTCCGCGTATTCCGATTCCGCGGCGGGTTTCGTCTACGACGCAGGCACGAAACCGAATTCGGAGGATAAAATTTTAGGAATGATCTCCACGGGGGATCGTTTCGACGTTTTGGCCGCCGCGACGGACGCGATGAAGGTGGAATACATCCGCCTCGCGCTGGAACGTCTGGGACAAAAAAAAGACTTACAGGTATTGAGGATTCAAAGCAGCGAAACCTCATATTCCAAATACCTTCCTTCGGGAATCGCGACCTTTCCTCCGGGAAGTTATGGATCCATAATTTCGCTTTTAAAACCAATGGATCGGATCTTTTTCGCGGGAGAACACACGGCGGAATTAAACGGAACCGTGGAAGGAGCGTTGACTTCCGCGATCCGAGCCGTGAACCAAGTTTAAAAAAGCGGTCCCTTTAACGTCCGTTAAAGGATTTAGAAGATCGTTTTTCGTTGTTGGCGGTTTGGGTTTATCTTATTTTTCGAAAGAAATCGCCGATTTATGCCGATTTTTGAGGATCGTCCAAGTGTAAGGAATGATTTTGAAATGTATCCTGGTTCAAAATTCCGAAATTGGCATATTTTTTCTTGACCTAAATTATAATTTTACACCTTAATTCATCTCAATTGGAAATTCATACCCATGGCAAAATTGAGATATACAGGGATCGGCTTAGGATGTATGATTTTACTCCTGTTCTTAGGAATGAAATCCGTCTCTTTGTACGAATTACATCCCTGTCTTCTCAAATTTCAATGTTTCTCAAGTTATAAAACGAAGGACTCTTCCATTTCTAAGATTTCCGTTAGACGAAATCTTCCTTCGATCGGATCCGATTTGGATTCGCTTTATTTCGATGATTTTTCCCATTACGAAACCGCGGAAGTGAAGACCTATTCCCCTGCTTCTATTTCCTCTTTGCAGAGCTGGATCCGTTCCAATCCCTCCCGTTCGCTATCGGGTTTAGAGGACTCGGCCTTTTCTTATATCAAAGAATCTGAATATCTTGCCTCTCAGTTCGATTTTTTCCTCAAGGTCGTCTGTAATCAGGAAGTTAGATTCCTGCTGATAAAGAATTTTTCGAAACCGTTCCGTTTCGGAGGATCGGCGCGCGAAAAAAGGAACGATTTATCTTTTGCGGAAGGAGTTCTTTCCCTGATGGCCGATCCGGAAGAACGCGAGTATAAGCCGATTCCCGTCAAAAACGTGAAAACATATTCCATTTTTCTTAATCAGTTTTCGGGTTTTGAACCGATTCCTCCTCAACCCGAGCGCGCTTTGATCAATCTTAAATTCCACCGTTATCTTACCTTACTTTTGAATTTTCCCCCTGATCTTATCGAAGGAATGTCAACATGCTGAACGTAAACCCCTCCAAAAACTCATTCTCTTTCTCACCGCAATATTCAGATCAAAATCTAAAC
>NZ_NPEF01000219.1 GCF_002811955.1 Leptospira ellisii | reverse complement strand
CAACTTTCCGAAGATCCATCGCGAACTATGTTCGATAACCGACCTCGGTCTTTGAAATCCGCAATAGGGACTTTTTTCGGTTTGCGGTAAAACCTTCGGAGCAGGGCGTTTTTAGGATTTAGATCCGTTTCGGATGGAATTCAGATATTGTATTTTTTCAGATCGGCGGCGATGCGCTCGTTGATCTGACGTTGTGCGCATTCGATCACGACCCGGACCGCGCTTTGTACCGCAAGGGCGTTGGACGATCCGTGGCCGATCAGGCAGATTCCGTCGACTCCCAACAACAAGGCTCCTCCGTATTCCGCATAATCGAGACGCTTTTTGATCGCGTTAAAGGTCGGTTTGAGAAGTAAGGCCCCCGTTTGCGCGAGGCTGGATTGTTTGATGCTTTCCCTCAGAACGTTGAAGATGGATTTGGAAAGTCCTTCGGTGGCTTTGAGGACGATGTTACCGACGAAACCGTCGCATACGACGACGTCCACGTCTTTACCGCTTCCGTAAAGATCCCTTCCTTCCACGTTGCCGACGAAGTTGATCGGAAGTTTTTTGATCATCTCGAAAGCTCTGAGGGAAACCGTATTCCCCTTTTTATCCTCTTCGCCGTTGGAAAGTATCCCGACCTTAGGATTATAAATATTGAATATTAGCTTTGAATAAATTTCCCCCATCACGGCGAATTGGGCCAGATAATCCGGCTTACAATCGACGTTCGCTCCCGCGTCCAGCAGAAGCATCGGAGGACCGTTCTCCTGAGGAATCGGAGCGGCGATCGGAGGACGCAGAACCCCCGGAATTCTACCGAGATACAAAAGCGCCGAGGCCATGGTCGCCCCCGTGTTTCCGGGAGAAAACATTCCCACGCAGGTTTTATCTGCTACGAGTTGTGTTGCTTGAACTACGGAAGAATCCTGAAGGGTTCTCACGGCGATCGAAGGAGAATCGTTCATATCGATGATCTCCGATGCGTGTTGGATTCTTACTTTGTCTGTGTCGTATTCGAATTTGAGGAGGATCTCCCCGATTTCTTCTTCTTTGCCGACCAGTACGACGTTGGCGCCATCCTGGTTTACGGCATTTACGGCGCCTTCAATGATCTTCTCCGGCCCGTAATCGCCGCTCATTACGTCGACGGCGACCCACATCATAGGAATTAATTTTCTTCTTTAGGCTTCTTGACTTTCGGCTCTAAAACGACCCCGGTTTTATAAAACCCGCAGGTTGGGCAGATTCTATGGGGAAGTCTGTAGGATTGACAATTAGGGCAAGGCACCAAATTCGGCTTTCCGATAGCGTGATGCGCCCGTTTTGTTCTAACTTTTGATTTCGATTTGCGTCTTTTGGGAACTGCCATTGCTTTCCTCTTGGGAAATTGAATTGTTAAACAATAGTTTTTTGAGGGCGTTAATCCTCAACTATTATTTCGCTTATACGGTAGGAACGAAGACTCTTTTGGGGCAAAAATGGATTTTGGTCTTCCATGTCGCACAAAGGTGTTTTCGCTTTTTCGTTTCACGGTCTATCTTTCTACGTTCCACCCGAAAGCGATTCCATAAATTCCACCGCCTCTTTCCGCTTTCCGTACAAAGAGGATCGGTTAAAAACGAGCCGGGCCGAGGATTCCAAAATTATGTCCAATTCCTTGAGTCCGTTCGCCTTGAGAGTTCCGCCCGTGGAAACCAAATCCACGATACAATCGGAAAGTCCGACTAACGGCGCCAGTTCGATACTTCCGTAGAGTTTGAAAATCTCGCAGGACAATCCCTTATGAAAGAAAAATTCCCGGGCCAAGTTCGGATATTTGGTCGCGACCCTGATTTTGCGGTGACGCGTTTCCAGGGTGTATCCTTCCGGAGCCGCCAGAGAAAGTCTGCACTTTCCGATTTTCAAGTCCAAAGGCGCGGCGAGATCGTACCCGCCCTCCTTGAGAACGTCCCAACCGGAGATTCCCGCATCGGCGGCACATTGTTCCACATACGTGGCCACGTCCTGGGAACGCACGAGTAGAATCCTGATCTTTCCTTTAGGATCGTTGTAGATGAGTTCTTTGGAATCGGGATCCGGCTTGGAAGACAACCAACCCTTGGAAATCATCAAATCGATGCTTTCCGTAGCCAGTCTTCCTTTCGGCAAAGCCAGCGTGAGCATCAGCCCTTCTGATTGAGTTGTATGAGAAGAAATGTGGCGTATTGTTTCACGGTGTTGTAATCGCTTGCCGGAGTTTTGATCTCCTGATCCAAAACCTTCTTCAGCGATTCCGCGGCCTCGGTTTTTTTACCGTTTTTGATCTGCATTCTTCCGGTTTGATACAAACTCCAGGCCAAAAATCCGTTAGCTTCTCTCGTGTTGGCGAGAAGCGCCGAAGAGGTCTGAAAGTCCGTTTCTGCTAACGCGAAATTTCCTTCCCTTTCGCGTAGATTGCCCGCCAGATAAAAATAATATGCCTTTACGGGAGCGGGTTCGTCGATTTTCTTTCCGGCCCATTCCATTTTGTCCGCGGCCTTTTGAAATTCTCCGTTACGGGAATAAAGATCGGATAGAATTTTCGCCAAACGAAGCTGCAGTTTATTCGAGGAATACTGCGCGGAAACTTCCTCGTAGGATTTGATTTTTTCTTTCAGATCGATCGTAGGATTGGCTCTGAATTTTTTATCCAGCGCTTCCAAAGCGATCGTTCCCTTTTCGAACTGGGATTCCTGATATTGGACGTAAATCACCGCGACGAGAACGACCAAAAGAATCGCCCCCGCTCCGATCAAAACTTCCCTGATCCGATACGAAACGGCTCTGAAAAATTTGATCAGAACCAATTCCATCCTACTGCCTTGGAAATCCGCGTAAGGATCCACGTTCACTTCCTTGGCGGTCGTCCGAGCTGCTGCTTCGTAGCGTTTCATACCCAATCCTTCGTTTTTAAGATTCTTAGCGGAGAGAAGTGTTCAGGAAACTTCCCAAACTTTCACGCGAAGGAGCGTCCGAAGTTTTGAGATATTTGGACATTTCCTCTCTTTCCAGAGCCTTATCGAAGTCCTTGATGGACAGAGATATCTTTTTGTTCTTCACATCCACTTTGATGACGGCGGTTTTTACGATTTCATCCGGTTTGTAAACTTCCGCAATGTTCGTTTCTCTTCCGTTCGGAACTTCGGAAATATGGACCAGCCCTTCGATTCCCGGAGCCACTTCCACGAAGATTCCGAATTCCTTGATGGACTTGATCTTTCCTTCCACGATGGTTCCGATCGGATGTTCGTTGCGGAAGATTTCATACGGATTTTCGAGAAGCTGCTTGAGACCGCAGGAAATTCTCTGCGCGTCCAAGTTCACGTCGAGGATCATGTATTTGACGGTGTCGCCTTTTTTGAGTTGAGAAGTCGGATTACTCGCCTTCTCGTCCCAAGTGATGTCGCTGATGTGGATCAGACCTTCGATTCCGTTTTCCACTTCGACGAACGCGCCGTATTTCGTAATGCCCGTGATCACGCCTTCGAGAACGTTTCCTCTGCGGATTTCAGGGCTTAACTGATCCCAAGGATTCGGCTGAAGTTGTTTGAGTCCGAGAGAAAGCCTTCTGTTTTTAAAATCGATGTCCAGAACCAAGGCTTCCACTTCTTGACCTTTTTTAAGAATGTCTTTCGGTTGCGGGGGTTTTTTGGACCAAGCAAGCTCGGAAGTATGAATGAGTCCTTCCAGACCTTCCTTCAATTCGACGAACGCTCCGAACTTCGTAAGGGAAGTTACGGTCCCGCGGATGACCATTTCTTTTTCCAAAGAACGTTCCGCCCAAACCCAAGGATCTTCGTAGAGTTGTTTTAAACCTAACGCGAGTTTGTTGTTTTCCTTATCGAGTTCGAGAACTACGAGTTCCACTTCCTGGCCGATTTGGAAATACTGTTTGAAAGGCGCGTATTTTTTGTAAGAGATATCTCGTTGACGGAGAAGTCCCGTGACTCCGTCCACTTCGCAGAAAACTCCGAAGGAAGCGATCTTGCTTACGACGGATTTCACCTTGTCGCCGACTTTGATCGTGAGCAGAAGAGCGTCCCATTTTTCTTCGTTCACTTCGTCCAAAAGTTTTTTTCTGGAGACCACGCCGGAACGGGTGCGGTCGTTGAGTTCGATGATTTTAAATTCGAGCTCTTTATTTTTGAAGGTTTCCCCTTCCTTGAATTTATAACTGAGCTGAGAAGCGGGCAAAAAAAGTTCCACCCCTTCCACGTTTACGAGATAACCTTTGCCCTTGATTTCGTTGACCAGACGACCGGCGACTTGATAGCCGTTTTTGAAGGCTTCTTTTACGATTTCCCAACCTTTTCTTTGGTCGGCTTCCTTCTTGGAAAGGATACATCCGGAATCCTGAGATTCCTTTCTTTTTACGATTGCGGAGACATAATTCCCGCGTTCCGGAGTTTCGTCGAAATCCCCTCTCGGAATACGGCCTTCTTGTTTGAGACCTTCGATTGCCACATAAACGTAGTCGTTGTCGACGGAGACGATTTTTCCTTCAACGACTTGATCTTTCCGGAGTTCCGGTTCTTCGTGTATTGATTGTTCCCACTGTTTGAATACTTCTGCAAAAGTGGACTTCTCTTCCTTGTTTGTCATGGGGCGTAGGTTACTCGGCTAATGTATTGGATCCGTCTGGAAAATTGGGGGTCATCGATCCAGAATTTCGAGGATCTTGCTGATTACACTATTTTTGGAGAGTATATCAGTGTCAATCAGGAATGCGTCCTTTGCCTGATAGAGAGGCGCGATTTCGCGTTCCATGTCGGATTTATCCCGAAGTAGGATCTCCCGTTCGATCTCGTCCCGATCCGCGGAAATTCCCTGCTCCTGCAATTGCAAAAATCTACGATCGGCCCTCACTTTTGAAGAGGCCGTCAGATAAAATTTGCACTTCGCGTCGGGAAAGACTTCGGTTCCGATGTCCCTTCCGTCCATGATCAATTTATGAAGTTTTGCTAGGAAATGAAGTTCCCGGTTCACGAAGTCCCGGTAAATCCTGCGGTTCGCGATATGTTTGATTTCCCTCGTAATTTCCGGGGTCCGGATCGCCAAGGAAACGTCCTCTCCGTTGAGCAGGATTTTGTTTTCGTTTCCCGCCGAAAACTCGCAGAGGATTTTCGCCCCCGAAAGCGCCGTTTCCGCTTCGGAAGTTTTCACCCATTCCGCGAACGAAGGATCGTTAGGCGAACTTTCGTATTTCCGGAAAAGATACAACGTCAACGCTCGGTAAAACGCTCCCGTATCCAGATAATTGAATCCTATCTTTTCCGCGATTTCGCGTGCCACCGTACTTTTACCGGAACCGGCCGGACCGTCGAGAGCGATCACGTTTTCATTCATGCAGACAACTCCCGAGCAGGGTTTCGAAACCGGGGAAGGAAGTTTCGATCCAGGAGGTTTCGTCGATATCGAGGGAAAAACCCGAAAGCGCCCTGAGAATCAGAAAGCTCATCGCGATACGATGATCCATAAAGGAACGGATCGGAACGCTTTTTCCCGAAGAGAGTCCGGCCCAGACCTCGGCGGATCGACGGGAGGTTCCGTCTAACGCGTATCCGTCGGGATATTCCTCCACTTCGATTCCGAGCGCGCGGAAATTAGAAACCATCGTATGAATCCGGTCCGACTCCTTCGCGCGCAGTTCCTCCGCGTGGCGGATTTCGAAACCGCCTTCCGCGAAAAGTCCCGCGATGGACAACACGGGAATCTCGTCTATGATCGAAGGAATCAACGACTCCGGAATATTCGCCTTTTTTAATGTAGAAGGATACGTCTTAAGATCCCCTACGGGCTCGCCGCACTCGACCCGTTCGTTTAGGACGTCTATTTGGGCGCCCATAAGCCGGAGCGCGGTCAAAATTCCGATCCTCGCCGGATTGAGTCCGATGTTTTTGACGATCAAATTCCCTTCCTTAGCCAAAACCCCCAGAACGAGAAAAAACGCGGCGGAGGAAATGTCCCCCGGCACCTTGAACTCCCCCCCGTTCAAAACGTACGGAGGTCCGATCTTAAAACGAAGAGGCGTGATCTGTTCGATTCTGTTGCCCAAAAAACGGAACATGTTTTCTGTGTGATCGCGCGAGAGTATGGTTTCCGAATATTCCAAATCCGCTTCGGAGGCGATTGCCGCCAGCATAAGACAGGATTTGATCTGCGCGCTCGCGATGGGACTTTCGTAGCGGAACCCGTTCAGTTTTTTTCCCTCTATCTTCAACGGCGCGGTTTCCTTTTCGCCGAGCCCCACGATCGAAGCCCCCATCGCCGTAAGCGGTTGGATGATCCTTCCCATCGGGCGTTTTTTGAGAGAATCGTCCCCCGTCAAAACCGCGTTCACCTTTTTCAACCCGCAGATAAGTCCCGCGGACAATC
>NZ_NPEF01000218.1 GCF_002811955.1 Leptospira ellisii | reverse complement strand
TGAAAAAAATCCAGATCCTTCAATCCTACGCCGGTTCCATGGGGAAATTCATGGAGCCCGTTCTGAAGCCGATCGGTTTTGACTGGAAAATGGGGATCGGAATCATTACTTCGTTCGCGGCGAGAGAGGTGATGGTCTCCACTCTTTCCATCATCTACGGAGTCGGCGGAGAGGAATCGGAGGAGGACCTCAAGGAGGCTCTGCGCAAGGACGTGAACGAACGGGGCGAACCGGTCTGGGGATTGAGAAATTCCGTAAGTCTTCTTCTGTTTTTCGCGTTCGCCTGCCAGTGTATGTCCACCTTGGCGGTTGTCAAAAAGGAAACCAACTCGATTCTTTGGCCCCTTCTTCTTTTCGGGTATATGACAATTTTAGCATATTCGGCATCTTGGATCGTGTTCCAAACCTGGAACCTGTTTTCCTAAGCGATGCGGGCGCGGATTCCGGACAACCTTAGGATCCTTTCGGGTTACGCGTCCGCGTTTATGATCCTATTCACGTTTTACAGAATAGGATTTCTTTTCGCCTTTTTCTCGAAATTGGAATCGGCGGGGATTTTCGAGATTCTGTTTTCCTTTCTCATAGGACTCCGTTTCGATCTTTCCGTTTGTTGTATGCTTCTGTCCCCTTTCATATTGCTTTCCTCCGCGCATCCGCTCAACCGTTGGAAATATTATTCGTATCTCTGGGCATTGGGTCCGCTTCCCGTTTTTTTTTGGGCGTTCGGTCATTTGATCGCGGACATACTCTATTTCGGTGAGACAAACAAACACCTAGGATACGAAGGGTTCGTGTTTTTGGGGCCGGATTTTTTAGTGATCCTGCGCTCCTTCTTTTCGGCAAACCCGTTCGCCGCGGCTTCGTCCCTCCTCTTCATCCTGATTCCTCTCCCTACGTGCATTTTTTTATATATTCGAAATTCATTCTATACTTATAAACGCGAAAATCGTATCCGGGAAACCCTCTCCGGTCTGCTCCTCCTCCCCTTACTTTTCCTCGGAGCCAGGGGAGGAATCCAATCCAGGCCGCTCCGTCCCAGCGACGCGATGACCTCCCGAACGCACCTGGTCAACCAGCTGGCTCTCAACGGAATCTTTACGTCGGTCATGGACATAGGATACCAGTCCATTCCAGCACACTTGCGCATGTCCTACGGTGAGTCCGTAAACGTCGTCCGCAAAGAGATCGGATATTCCGGAGCGGAATTTATATCGGAAGAATATCCGCTTCTGCGGGAAACGAAGGAAAAACCGAACGCATCCACTCCCAACGTCGTCCTGATTCTATTAGAAAGTTGGACCGGAAAATACGCGTATTCGGAAGGGATCCGTCGCCCGGCCGGAAAAACGGTCGCACCGTATTTCGAAAGCCTCGTCTCCGAAGGCGTTTATTTCCCGTCCTTCTTCGCCTCCGGGGGCAGAACCACGAACGGACTGCTTTCCACGTTAACCGGAATCCCGGACGGACCGGGATTGACCGTGGTCAGAACTCCGCGGATCCTGAGCCGTTTTGGAGGATTGGGGACAGTGTTCAAATCCCTGGGTTATGAAACCCTTTTTCTACACGGAGGCGACGCGGGATTCGACAACATGAATTTCCTATTCGAACACTGGGGATTCGACAATATTCTGGATAAGGATTATTTCGACGGATTAAAACGGTACGAATCCGGTCCTTGGGGATATTACGACGGAGATTTGTTAAGCGAATTACACGAAATTCTAATGCGTCAAAAATCCCCGTTGCTCGCGACGACGCTGACTTTGACCACGCATTATCCGTATCGACTTCCCTCCTCCGCGAGCGCCGCGTTTCCGCGGGACCTGGAGGAAAACGAATACTTCGACGTGTATCGGTACGCGGACGATTCGATCCGGGATTTTATGGAAAAAGCGAAAAAGGCTCCGTATTTCCGCGATACTGTTTTTATTTTTGTGGGAGATCACGCCCATCATAGAAACTTGGATTATTTCGAAGACAGGAACGTGCCTTTTTTGATCTACGCTCCGGGAAGAATCCGCCCCAAACTGGATTTTAGGATTTCGTCGCAGCTCGACGTGCTTCCCACGATTCTTGGAATTTTGGGAAAGAAAGTCCGTTTTTCCGCGATGGGCAGGGATCTGCTCGACCCGTCCCTCTCGGGCGGGAGCGCTTATTTCGCCTTCGGAAATCTTTTCGGCTGGATCGAAAACAACTGGATCTTTTACAGCTTTACGGATAAGGTCCGCAAGTCCTCCTTCTCCATCCGCCCTAGAATCGGAGAAACGGAGGAATGCAGGAACGATCCCACGTTATGCGAAACGTATCATTCGAAGGCGAAGTCCTTCTGGAATTTGAGCTACGAACTTATGAATCGAAACACAATCTATCCGCCGGAAAATAAGAAATAAAACCATGAACTTCCGAAAAGAATTCCAGCTAACATCCGAAATTTCAGTGGGCCCCGAACATCCCCCGATCGTCGTCGCGGAGATAGGGCTCAACCACAACAACGACGAAGAGATCGGCAAACGTACGATCGCGGCCGCCAAAAAAGCCGGCGCGCACGCGGTTAAGTTCCAGTCCTACAAAACCGATGAATTCATCGACGTATCCAATCCGGATGCGAAAGTTCTCGTGGATATATTCAAAAAGTATGAATTATCCGAGGAGAAACACCGCGTATTCCGAAAAACGGCCCTGGACGAAGGACTCGTATTCTTTTCGACGCCCTTATGCGTGAGTTCGCTCCGCTTTCTCGTCGATTTAAATGTGCCCGCGATCAAAATCGCGAGCGGGGACGTGACGAACCGCGCCTTACTCTTGGAAACGGCCAAGTCCGGACTTCCGGCGATACTTTCCACGGGCGCCGCGGATTTTTTCGAAGTGGAGCGCGCCCTATCCTTTTTGGAGCGGGAAGGAACGGATAAACTTTGTCTTTTGCATTGTGTATCCCTTTATCCGACTCCTCCGGAAAAGGCGAACCTACGTACGATCGAAACATTCAAAAATCTTTATAAACTTCCCGTCGGATTCTCAGACCATACGACGGGTTCGATCGCCGCCTCCGCAGCGGTCGCGTTAGGCGCTTGTATGATCGAAAAACACTTCACCTTGGATCGGAAATTGGACGGTCCCGACCACGGAATTTCGGCCAATCCGGAAGATTTGAAATCCGTCTGCGAGAACGCCTTTACGGCATGGCAAATGAAGGGAGACGGAGAGAAAAAACCCTGGCCGGAGGAGACGAACGGACGTTTTTTCGGAAGAAGGGCGTTATATGCGGACGCCGCCGGAAAAACGATCGCCCTACGTCCGGACCTCACTCAAAAAGAGGCCGGATGTTTGGATTCCTGGGAGACCGAGAAGGCGACTTTGTTGAAAACACAACCCGGAAAACCGTTCCGCGTCTGAAGGATCAAATCGCCTAACAATGAAACTACGATCTGTCCTTTCGGTATTTCTCCTTTGTGCGACGTTGTCGGCGCCTTCCGTAAATGCGGCGCCCAATCACGGAAACTTTGGAGCCGAAGTCGATTTTTTGGATTTTGGAAGATGGACCACGGCGCCGTTTAGTTATTCGGTTTCCTCGGCGTTTTCGGCGGAATACGGCGGATTCAATCTGTTCGATTCGGATCCGACGACACATTGGTATTCCTCCAACCGATCCGGCGAAGAATGGATCATCGTGGACTTCGGCTCGAAACGTCTCATCAACGGAGTGGGAATCACCGTTCCGTTGTTCCGCGGAGAAAGAGCCGTGAAAAAATACGAGATCCAAGTCCTTATCCGGGACGAATGGAGAACCGTATTCGCCAACAAAAACGTGGAATTGAACAATCTCCACAGACTAGAAAGCCTGGACGCGTCCGTCGTGAGGATTCGTTTTCCGGACACTACGGAAAGGGGAATCGTGATCAGCGACCTGAAACTGTTTCTCAACGACCGGCTTTTGAACGGAATCGAACCGAAACTCCGAGGATATTCCTTTCCCGTTCCCGGAGGACTGGTACCCTCCCATGACAACCAACTCCCCAACGCGCCGAGGACCTACAGAAACGGGGTCCATAAGGGAATTGATATATACAAAAAACGTGATGCAACCGGGCAAATACGCGGACTGAACTTTCAGGACGAGGCCGTCGCTCCCGCGGACGGAGTGATCGTGCGTTCGGATCTATCCTACGCGCCGATGACCCTTGCGGACTACGAATTCCACACTTCGCAGTCCCAAAAAGGTACGGTCACCTACGTGGAGAAGGATTTCGGCGGAAGACAGGTCTGGATCGATCACGGAAACGGCGTCATGAGCAGCTTCAATCATCTCTCCTCCATCCGCAAAAATCTGAAAACCGGAGACAAGGTCAGACAGGGGGAAACGATCGGCACCGTCGGCAACTCCGGTCTAATAGAAGAAGCGAAAGGAACCGCGGACAACACCCACCTTCATTTCGAAATCTGGGTAGACGGCGAATTTTTCGGTAACGGAGTTTCGCCCGCACAAGTCCGCAAGATGCTCCAATTTTTCTTTAAAAGAAACGGCGCGGACTGATATTCCGCGCAACGTCCTCATACGCGACGCGGCCTCGCGAAAGCGATGGAGGCGGAGTCGAGAAATTGATATTCATTTCGTTGAATATTCCAAAAGCGAGAATTCAATTTCTTGACTGAAGCCGAGAGCGCGGTTTTTCTCCGCGAAGGCGGAGAAAAATTCGCCCCGAACCCGTCCGCACGATTAAAACGAAGTCGGGCCTTTTCCGTAAGTTACGATATTCCCCCGTTTACGGCCGCCGTTCCACTACACAAAAATTCAGTACCCGCTCGACCGCCGCAAACATATTCAAAATGACGAATACACGCGCTCCGCCGCGCTTAACATTTGTGTACCGGGCGAATTTTTTCTAAAAAAATTCGAAAAGGGATTGTACTTTCTTTCCGATATTTGATTATGTCCCGTATTGTAAATTCGGTGGAGATCCGTTATGCCTGAGCAGCTGCAGAAAATCTTAAACAACGTCCGGGAATTTTTTACCACTCTGGATACGACCAAAAAACTCATCTTAGGCGGAGTCGCATTAACCGTAATCGTCGCGATCGGAATCCTCTCCACGATCTCGCTGCAAAAGAATCGAGTCGTCCTCTTCAAGGATCTGACGAGCAAGGATTTCGCGGAAGTCACGAAGAAACTGGATTCCCTCGGTTATCAATACGGCTCCTCGGACACGAGCGTGATCACCGTCGATCCAGAACAAAGACAGGAGATCGTCACCAAACTCGCGCAGGAGAATCTCATTCCCGCCGGAGTGCAGGGCTGGGAACTTTTTAACGTGGACAAGTTCACTGAAACCCAGTTCGACAAGGATATCAAAAAATACAGAGCGCTCAAAGGAGCCATTGAACAATCTTTGATGA
Source organism: Leptospira ellisii (assembly GCF_002811955.1). GTDB lineage: Bacteria > Spirochaetota > Leptospiria > Leptospirales > Leptospiraceae > Leptospira > Leptospira ellisii. The sequence continues at coordinate 1,037 of NZ_NPEF01000218.1, read as the reverse complement.
CCCTTCGATCCGTGGACAAGGCGTATGTCAACATCGCCTTCCCTGAAGACGAACTTTTCAGCTCGAACTCATCCCCTGTCAAAGCCTCGGTAATCCTGCATTATATTCCCGGGGTGGAATCGCTTTCCCGCAAGGAAGTCAAAGGGATCGTCAACCTGGTTTCCAGAGCGGTTCCCAAGTTAAAACCGGAAAACGTAAGCGTAGCCGACGCGGACGGCAAGATCATCAGCGATTTCGAAGAGGATCTCGAAAAGGAAAGACTCGAACTGAGAATCGTCCAGGAAAAACTGAGAATCGGAGAGGAACAAAGAATCCAACGTTTGATCGACATGAGAAACACCCTACGCTGGCTGCTCGGCGGCGAGGAAAGAGTCGATATTACGCGTTTTGAATATAATTTGAATTGGGACAAGGAATCCTACAAAGACAATTCCGTTTCCCCGGTCGTGGCCATTCCCGACAATCCGAACACCCCTTATTCCGAGTTAAAACTCGTGGACGGCTATTCCCTGAAGGTCTCCTCCAAAGAAACCAAAGAGGACTTCAAGGGCAGAGGATTCACTCCGGACGGACCCGCAGGAACCGAACCGAACATTCCTCCCGGTTATAAGGACACCGACTATCAAAAATCGGAATACAGCAAATCCGAAAACATCAACAACTACGAATTCAACAGAAGGGTTTCCGAAGTCCAAAAACAACCTTGGAAGATCGAGAAGATCAACCTTTCCGTCGTCATCGACGGTATGTGGGAAAAGAAAGAAAGAGAGGACGGAACCGGCTACGACCGCAAATACGTTCCCGTTTCGGAAGACGAACTCAGACAAATCCGCAAAAACCTGGAAGCGGCGGTGGGTATAGATAAAGCGAGAGGGGATCAGATCTCCGTCATCACCGTTCCTAAGGATAGATCGGCCCAATTTGCCGCCGAAGACGAGGAACTACGCAAACAAAAAGCGATTCGTCAGATGATCATCGCGTCGCTGGTCATCGTTCTCCTCTTGATCATCAGCATCCTGGTTTACAGAGCGATCAAA
>NZ_NPEF01000217.1 GCF_002811955.1 Leptospira ellisii | reverse complement strand
CGTCGTCCATACGACTCCTTTGGGAATGAAGGGACAAGCTCCCGGACCGTTTCTCGGAAGGGAATTTTTCCATCCGGGAATCGCCTTGTTCGACATCGTCTACAATCCGTTGATCACTCCGCTCGTCGCGGCCGCGAAAGAGGCGGGTTGTACGGTCATCCCCGGATCGGAAATGTTGCTGTTTCAAGCCATGAAACAGTTCGAACTTTTTACGGGTACGGTTCCGGACGAAAAGGACATCCTCAATACGAGGGAAAGGCTTTCTCAGGCGTTAAGCGGGCGTTAGATGGACGTCGCTTTTTTCGAATTCGTATCCGCCCTTTCCAACCTGGAAAAAACCCGCAATTTCGACGTATTCGCGGGATATTCTTTAACACCATATTCTAATATTCTAAATAAATACGGCTGGGATTCGAGGGCGGCTTCCACGCTCTGCAGAATCGGAGTCATAGGCACCAACGCCAAAGGCTCTATCACCCATTTTCTGGGGGAATACTTCCGTCTTTCCGGTTTCAGAACCGGGTTATACACTTCTCCGCACCTGCTTTCTCCGACGGAACGGATCCGAATCGGCTCGAAGACGGAACCCTTTCGGGAGATCCGCGAGACAGAACTCGACGAATTGTTAAACGAATGGTTAAACGTCGGAGCCGAAGCCGACCTGAAGACGATGTCCTTTTTCGAATTTTTCACCTGCGCGGCGTTTCGTTTTTTCGAAAACGAAAGGGCGGAAATCCAAATCTATGAAGCTGGATTGGGAGGACGTCTGGATGCTACCAAACTCGCGGAACCGGACGTAGTCGTTTTGGGAAGCGTCGGCCTGGATCATCGGGAGATATTGGGAAATACGAAATCGGAGATCCTGGAAGAAAAACTGGGCATCCTTTCCAGAAAAACCAGAGTTTTGTTTTCCCTCGAACAGGAGGAACCGGAACTCAACGAAAGGATCCGTATGTTCGCCGCGGAACGAAGGATCGACTGTTTTGTATTTCCGCAAAAACCGGATAACGCCGATTATCTGACGAGAAACCGGAACTTCTCATTTCGGGTATATAAGAATATTCTAAATCTTGAATTATTTCGCGGATGGACGCCGGGCGTTCCGGAGACGAAAGGGGACGCGTCCGCATCGACCGTATTTTTCCCCGTTTCGGAATCGGATCCGCAGGTCGTTTCCCCTCCGGGACGATTGAACGTAGTGCGGAAATCCCCTCTTCTCGTCTATGATCCGGCGCACAATCCGGACGCTTTCCGGGAAACTCTCAAAAGTCTGACGATCCTTTATCCTCCTTTGCGGTTTCGCGCGCATGTCGGCTTATTAAAGGACAAGGACGGGGAAACGATCCTAAAAATTCTCCGCGATGCGGCGAACGGAACCTCGATCGGAATTTCGGAATTCCGTTTTCTCGACGGGGAGGGATTTTCCGTTCCGGATTCTTGTGTTCCCGAGGAAATCGAAGACGGCGCCGAATTCAGACGGATTCTACGGCAAAAAAACGGGGATCCGATTTTGGTTTTGGGCAGTTTCCGTCTGTTTTCGATCGTTCGGGATTCGATACGAGCGAGCGGGGGTTTCGAACCGGGCCTCAACGAAAGTATATTCTAAAATCTTAAATTAAATTTCGCGTATGAATCCAATTCCACGGTTTGCCCGGGAACGGCGTACGGATTGTTGACCCGGGAAGGCGCGACTCCCACGTCCAGAGTCTCCTCGTCCAAACCCAAAAAGTAGAACGTCGCCGCAAGCACGAGCATCGCAGCCGCTCCGTACAACATCAAACCTCCGGTGAATTTCTGATGCCTTCCGAAATTTCCGGCCAACCTTTGGTATTTACCGGCATCGCCGTTGGTTTCCCGTATGATCCGCTCCTCGTAAAGATACATGGCCACGAATTGATCCTGCGGAACCGTGTTGGCGGCCATAACGAGCGCCGTCAAATTCACCTGACTTCTTGCCCGGTCGTAGAGGTCGTTGGCCTTCAGATTGAAATAATAATAACCCGCGTAGAACAATAGGGTTCCGTATAGCGAATAGATCGAAAAGTCGTTGTAGGTATGATCCAAAAATACGTTCTGCTTGTTCTTATAATAAACCACGCTGTCTCCCGGATTCAGCTTCAGATCGAGTTTCGTCTCCTCGTCCTTTTTGATCTCCACTCCTTTGAGAACGTCGACGTGTCCTTCCATCGATAAACGAAGTCGATTGTGTCCCGTTTTCACCGCGACTTTCGCCAGGGGAGTTTTACCCAAAAATTCGGAACCGAGATATACGTTCGCGCCTTCCGGATCCGAAACGACGGATAAAAAGCCTTCCTTGGGCGTCCGGACGAGAATCGTTTCGAAACTTCCTCCGTTCTGTACGGAAACCCTTTTTTCTTCGCTTTTGAATCCGTCCATATAATACTTAACGACGTGATTGCCGGGAAGCAGATCGTTTTTCTGCAAGGGGGTTTTACCCAAAAACTGTCCGTCCAAAAACACGAGAACCCCGTCCATATTCCCGGATTGAAACGAGAACGAGACCGTGTTTTTTCCGAGTAACTCCTTTTTGATTTCGGAGACGACGCCCTCCAATTCCTGATACGACCGCCTAACGCTTGTTTTAGTTTTAAATTCCTTTTTCGATGCGTCCTTGGCCGAACGGAGAACCAACCTCAATTCCATCTGGACTTCGTTTTTCTTTTCGTAACTTCCGGCGAGGTGATAAAAACATCCCTGTTTATTTCCGGACAAGAAGAGGATGTTCTCTTCGGGAGGGGATTCTTCGGATAAAAATTCGATTTTTACGTTCAGAAAGCGGGGATCCTTTTCGGGGGAGGTCTCCTTCGTATTTTTCAGCTTCTCCAAAGCCTCTCCGTCCCATTCCCCTTTTTTGAGACGTTCGTTGCCGGAAGGTTTACCGAAACCGTGTTGTACACTTTTAGGAACGACGTCGGGATCGAAGACTTGAAACAGACCCTTGATTCCGGAATACAATACGCTTCCGTATCCTTTGCTCAAATAATCCAACGCGGGATCGGCGTTTTGATTTTTGAGAGGGAAAATACAGAGTTTACGTTCCGTTTCGAACGTGATCCTTTCCCGCATCCCTGCTTCGGGAAAACGGTAATAGTCCTCGATACCCTGCGCTCCGGCGGCGAACGACACGCTTAAAATAGATAGGATTAAAATAAATGCGGATACTCTATTCATCTTTTTTAAAGTTCAACACCGTCACCAATCCTACGATCCCCAAAACCGGTAGGATCAGGGCCAAAGGCGCCGAATACGCGTAATCCCTCGCGAACGAGATCTGTTCCCCCAAACCCGGACCGAACCAATCTCCTCCCGCGCTCACTCCCAGATAACTGAAGAGCGCCAATGTCATAACAACTCCCGGCAGTCCTGTCGTAAACAGAACTTTCAACACCGGCAATGCGGAGGGAAAAACGTGGTTTCTAAAAACGTTCGCCTTGGACGCACCGAAAAAGAAAGCCGCCAACACGAAACCGCTTCCGTCGATCGCGCGGATTTTGCTCTGTAACGTTTCATAGGCGAAGGCCCAATCACCCAATACAAGCGCGATCAACAAAACCGCGGGGCCCGTTCCCAGAGCGTGAATCGTCAACAAAGCGATCAACAACGAAGGCACCGAAACGAACACGGAGGAAATCGGAGTAAATAGAAACCTTCCCGTAAACGGAAGCGCATACTGCGTCATACAAAGCAAGGAACTGAAAAGAAGGGTGATCACCCGCGCAGGCAGGGAGAATATCAGCGTGGAAAATGCGCCGTAGGAAAAGAGGGAGAACACGTCCCTACCCAACCGGTCGCATCCGAACGGATGAATCCAGCCTACGGAACAAAAACTTTCCTTCAAGGAAACCTCGGTCGGCGGACTTTTCCAAAGAACGCCGACGAACACGAGTAAGACGAAAACCGTTTTGAGAAAAGCGGAAGCGGACCTCAAGACGCGCTCTCCTTACCGGTCAGACTTTCCTGAAAACGGAGCGAAACCCGGCCTAATACGTAAAACGTAAGTCCGCTGTAGAATAAAAGCGCGCTCAAAAGCTCCGCGTCCATGGTTTGAATCGCGTAATACATAGATTTTCCGACCCCGGGGAAGAAAAAAATCTCCTCGACGATCATCGCGCCGGAAAGAAGCGAGCTGAAATCCAAAAGTATCAGAACCGCCAGAAGCGGAAGGATCTTTAATAAAACATGATTCCATAATATTCTATTTTTAGAATACCCTCGCGCACGCAACACCCTTGCGTACGGGGATTTCATCTCGGCGAATGCCGTCGCTGCCGCGAACTGGTGAAGCCTCGCCCATACCCGGGAACCGAGCGCGATTCCGGGAAGGATCACATACGTCGTGTTCCACGGCTCGTAACCGCCGGGAGGAAGCCATTCCAAACGTACGAAAAACACGAGCAGAAGAATCACGGCCACCACGAAAACCGGCGTGGAAAGGATCAGATTGCTCGCGAAAAGAAAGAAACCTCGTCCGGCTCCCTGCTCCGATTTCGAAACCGAAAGCGCCGTGAAAACCGCCAGCAAACTTCCGAGTCCGACGGAAAAGACGGCGAGATGAAGCGTCGGCGGCATACGATCGGATATGTGTCTCCAAACCGATTCGCCGGAAGCGGTTTTAGCCGATAAGGTGAAGGTTCCCTTTACGAAGGACCAGATCGAGGAAAGAAACGTTTTTTTTTCGAGAAACGATTCCTTTTCGGAAAACGCTGAATCCGCGTAGAGATATTCCCGGTTAACGGAACGAAGGTGGCCGAACAACGCCGAGAAAAAGATTAATGCGACAAGAAATAGGACGAACCTGGAGATTTCCCCCTGCACGATCAGACGTTCCGGGTGAATGCTTTTTGAATTTCCTCGAAGGATTTGGAACGGATCAGTTTTTCCCTGTCCTCTTTTACGTTAAGCGCCTTTGCGATCTGCGCCAGGGTTTTGATGTGTTCCTGAAATTTGGTCTTAGGTACGATCAGAAGAATGAAGATATGAACCGGTTGATGATCGATGGAATCGAAGTCGATCCCCTGAGAATTTAGCCCCATCACACATTTGAGTTCGTCGACGAGATTGACCGAACAATGCGGAATCGCGACTCCGCTGCCGATCCCGGTGGACATCGATTTTTCGCGAGCCAGCAGGGATTCTAGGATCTCCTCCTTATTCGCGCTTTCGATCTGCTTCGTTTCCACCGCTTTCTGCAGAAGACGGGAGATCACTTCCTCTTTGGTGCCGGATTGTAGATCGAAGATAACGGTTTCCGGATGAAGAAGAGTCAAAAGTTGATTCATAACGAACCCTCCGATCCCGATATCATCGGTTCCGCGTCGTCGATTTTATTATCGTATAAGTTCATCTTTTTAATTACAAATGCAACCTAACCCGGTTGCCCGAAATTATCGACCCTGCTTCCCAGAAATATACGGATTAGGCTGGCTTCAATGAAAAAATAGAAAACCGCATAGGAGAAAAGCGGCAAAGGAAAGGAAAGCAACGCTTGGATGACATAAAAAAGCGCCGCCGTCGCCACGACGCTGATCCAGGAAAACGTCGACGCGGTGTGTAAATTCCTTCCCGGAGAAGCGAACAGGATCGCGAACCCGGTCCACACGGAAAGGATCACCGGAAAAAATTCACCGGCGAGAGGACCGATTCCCGAAATCAATCCGATTCCGAAAACCGCGGGAATCGAAAACGAGACGGGTCGTTTTAAAAACGCCGGAATAAAAAGGAGAATGGAAAACGGCCCCGCGCTTTCCAACACGGAGAATCTCCAAGGAGAATAACCTTCCCGGGCGAACGATAAAACGCTGAACTGATCGGAGATGGATTCGTTTCGAAACGATTCGAGCGAACCAGAAGTAAGACCGGAAAAAATATCCGCGGCGGGAAGCAGAAGATAAAAAAGTAAAAACAGCAGGATCTGCACGAGCGAAAGCGGAAGTTGAATCCGCAGTCTGTTCTCCAAAGGGGAATATAAGAAAATTCCCGCGACTCCAGCCAGAACTGCCCAAAGAATCGTGCCCGGATGTAACGGCATAAACAGGACGAAAATTCCGGTGTGAACCGTCCACTTCAGTGGATAAACGGTTCGTTTAACGATCGTATATTGATAAACGAAACAAGCCGTAAGAACGATCCCATAACAGATCCATAACGGAACGGAACCGAAAAAAAGGATTCCCGCCAAGGATAAAACGCTCGTAAGTATGTCGGGCAGAAAAGGATCCGATTTTCTAAAAAAACCGGCGCGTGTTACGAGCAGATAATCAGACACGGACCGATCCCCCTTCTTCCTTCGTTTTTCGGATCCTATCCCGCAACGAAATACCGGAAGGACAGAGAAAGGTGCAGATCCCGCATTCGATACAAGCCGCCGAAGAGAACTTTCCCTGTCCGGTGACGAGAGCGATCGGATTACAT
>NZ_NPEF01000216.1 GCF_002811955.1 Leptospira ellisii | reverse complement strand
CGAAGTTTTTGACCGCGACCAGACGCTTGGGGAAAAAAGCGGGGACGACTTTGTATCAGCCTTCTTCCAGCCGCGTGGCTGAGGCGTTGCGCGGGTCCAGTTCTAGTTCCAGTTCCGGCGGCCTCGGCGACGGCTCGGGGAAAACAAAAATGCGACGGATCAACGTTCGTTTGGGCACGGGAAGTTGGACTCTGCTCGGGGCCTTGGCGCAGGCGCACGGCGTGTCCCGTTGTTATTTGTTTAATTATCTTTTGTATTTGGAGGAATCGGAAGTCGGGGATTCTATCGAAGAGATGCTGAATGAGGGAGTTCCCACCTTTCACAAGAACTACAGTTATATCCTCCACCTCGATCTCACCTTCAACCGAGTGACCCGGAAGCTCCAATGCCTCCCCGAGTCCGCTTTTTACACATTCGAATACCGAGAATGGTTCCGAGAGCCGGAATAAACCCACCAGTCAGACTAAAAAATCCGCCAAACGTTAATCGACCAACCTAACGTCGCGCGCTGCGTGGCGAATAATTCCTCCACCCGATTCGACTTGTCGTGCCGGTTCGAGTTAACTCCAAGGGATGAACATATGGCACTTAGAAAGAACCGTCTAATATATATTTTGCGAATTCCGTGTAAGCACGGCGCGCCATTCACGATCCGAAGCCCGGTTGCGCCCTCAGCTTACTTAAATAAATTGCAAATTTCAATATATTCAAAAATTATTGTTCGATTATCGTGATTTAATTTATCTACTCCGTCTCGATCGTTCATACTACGAATTTACGACCGATAGCTTCTTCCTTCTCAAAGGCCGTTTTATTGGCGCACACAATAAAGACCGTGCATCGAATTACAGCCCGTGGCGGCCGAGTATCCACGATCGATCGCATAAATCGAAAAATCCTCCGGATAACCGATGGAGCCGTACGTGCTTCCCGCCGTCGTGCTCGTCCAGTTAAAACAACTTCTTCCCGTTCCGGGAAGCCAAGTCCCGGGCGAACCGGGTGTGTCTGTGCGAATTCCAGTAAAAGTATACGTGTTGGCGGGTCGGGCTCCGTCCACGATGATCGAATTACTGAGAGGGAACGCGTTGAACATCGCCTGGGAATCCGTCGTAAATACAAGTTTGCTATCCGCCGGGTTCAGCGAGCTTTTTTTGACGTTGAGATACCTCGTATCCGGATGCAGAACCCAATTGTGGGTCAGATCCCTCGCTCCGGATTCGTCCATAAGCATTGCCTTATATTCACTCGGACTTCCGAAAGAGGCAGGCAGGCCCGCGGCGGCGGCCCGGCAAAGAGCGTCCGCACCCGAGATTCCGCCGATCACTCCGTTCGTAAGCATTCCACTTATATTATAAAGTTCAAATATATAACAGGGGCCGCCGGTATTGCTACAGTTGGGGGTTTCGCCCGGTTGCTCCGCGGAGGAGTTTGACGTCTGGGGAGGTTCCACTAACGCGATCAGGGGATTTTTGAGTGCGTCGATCGAAATACGTTCCGCTTCGCTGCAAAACGAGGCAAACGATAACGTTCCAATCAAAATCGACGTCTTGATGAAATTACCCTTCATAATCTTCCCTTCCAGCCGATGGATTTCTCTCTTTATAGAACATATTCAAAACGAATCATTTTACTTAAAAAAGAAGAATCAGAACGTCGAAAGCGGCGAAGGGAATGAATGATATTTTTGGAGGAACGAAATCGGGGGCCGTAAAAAGCCGTAACCTGAATCGAATCATTCTTCCGGATTTTAGTCGACTGTTTCATCGAATTTCCATTTTTCAAAGATAAATTCCGGGTCGATTTATCCGAAACTTCTTCGTTTCTGATCGATCTCCGAAACGATTCCGTAGCTCGGATCTATCATTTTCAACCGCTTCAGAAGATATTTAGCCCGTTCCACTTCTCCGTTTAGATAGTATATCTTTGTCAAATTGATCAAACTTTTTCGGCTATTCGGATAACGGAAATGGTAACATTCGCCGAGATCGGCCGCGGTTTCTAGATTATTGATTTTGCGATTGCTGATCGATGCGATCAGAAAGAGATTATCGTGATCCGGGAAGTATCGAATCTGTTCTTCCGCGATACTAGCAGCTTTCGCAAAGTCCCGTTTTTCCAAAGCCCGTTTCAGTTCTCGAATGTCCGGTTTGCTTCCGTTAAAAAAATTCTTCTTATCAACATCGTATATAATCCGCATCAAGCTGAGATCGTCGGTTAGGTCGCCTTGTGTTATTAGGAATTCTCTGATTCGATTCAGATTTCCATTTCCGTTTTGAACCGCCTTTAGAAAGAGTTCCGTATCAACGTTCATTTCCTGCATATCCGTTTCCGGTTTTTTTATGAAAATGTCGTCGCGTCCGTCTGAACCGACGATGATCGAGTCGCCCGGTTTCAACAGAAAAGTCCTCAAAGTGAAAACGTTTTCAATGTGGTATTTATCATCAGGATCTTGGATCACACGATCGATAGTCGGCATACCCAGTTTACGAATATAAAGTTCGTCCTCAAGATACCGTGCTTCCCCGTCCCGATAAAGAACCGTCCACGGATGTTCCGCATTTATAAAGTACAAAAATCCCCGTTCTTCGTCCACCAATCCGAAAAGAATCGACATAAACATTGAACCGTCAAAGGACTCGAAAATTTTCTGAAAATCAAGATAACACGATTTAATCCATTGTTCAGGGTATTGACTCTGGTGTTGTTTCGATTTCGCCCTCGCCAAACAGACTCGAAACGCGCTACCCATGATGATGGCTCCCGCCGCTCCTTGCAGAGATTTTCCCATCGCGTCTCCGTTTAAAAACGTCGTATATTTTTTCCCCCTCAAGGTGATTCGATCTGAGATGCAGATATCGCCGCCGATTTCGTGGGTCCGGCGTTTGTATTCGAATTTTTTTCTCTGTTCGATCAAGGATTCCACTTTAACCGGACCGTCGTGTGTTTTTATTTCGCTCAACGGATTGCTCAGGTAACTTATCAAAAAATAATCCTGTTCTTGCATCTCTTTCGCTTTCGTAATCTCGCCGAGGGCGGTCGTTAACTGATTCGATTTCTGGGAAATCGTCGTTATCAGATAATAAACCGTCGCTGAAACGATTCCCCCGATCGACACGATGTTTAACGCGTAAAAGATATCGATGACTTGGTCGGGGAGTCTATGACCGGAAGGATTCCCGATTAAAGTCGGCGAGAAAGCGGAACTTGCGACCGTCAGCATAAAGCCCAATCCCCAATAAAATGCGCGTCGCGCGCCCTGATAGATAAACGCGGCGATAACCACAGGAAACATCCAGAGTATCACGCCGCTTGCGTTTTGAAAGCCGCCTAACACGGTTTGTAGAATCGGAGGTAAAATGAAATAAAGACCGAAACAGGTGGTCATAAAAACCGAAAAACCTTTCGGGCCTTTGATTCGATAATATAGAAGCGTCAACATTCCGCACACGGAATATAAAACCGGAACGATTGCGGCGAGGCGCAGACGGTAAAGCCAATAGGTTACGGACCAGATCGGAACCAGTAAAATCGTTATTCCGAATAGTATGACAAGCGAGCGTCTCTTCAATTCTCGTGATGAATCTATGTAAGGTTCAGTAGCTTGCGACGTCCTCGTCTTCCTTTTATAGTCGAGGTTTAAAATCCTCCGTATCGCGTTCGTCAAAGGTCGATCGTCACTCTTAAAAAAGTGGCGGGTATAGAAACGCCGACGTCTGCGTTTCGGTTTTGTGCGTTTGCGAGTTCTATCAATTGATCGCGCAGTTCCTCCACTTTTCCGTTTTTCTCCGCCGCTTCAAAGGCGTTCATGGTCGGTCCGTAAAATCGTCCTAACGATTCGATCAGGCTTCCGGGATTCTTGTCGAGTGCGACGAATTCGTACGTGTCTTTGATCATCGATATCCTTTCCTTCGAAACGCCGGCCTTGGTAAAATATTCGACGACGTTGGCTTCCATACCCCAGGTCATCGGACTGATGAAACCCTCGGGCGGCGGCGGAGTGAACGCCGCGCTGATCCTTAGCAATTGGGAAACGAACGAAGTCGGATCGTTCGGAATCCAATTACCCATTACGATCCGGCCTCCCGGTTTCGTCACGCGAACCATCTCGCTTGCAACGGCAAAGGGCTTCGGGGCGAACATCGCGCCGAATATGGAGATCGTTAAGTCGAAAGAGCGATCCTCGATCCCCCGTAAATCGCATGCATCCCCTTCTTGAAATTTCAATCGGAAGAGACTGGCCTCCGTTGCGCGTTTATTTCCGGCGGCGACGAGGTTCTCCGCGATATCGATTCCTAATACTTCCGCTCCGGCTTGAGCCAACGGAACCGCGGTGGTTCCGTCTCCGCATCCAAGATCTAAAACGCGCAGCCGCGATTGAATCCCGAGAGAAGCTACGATCTCTTCTCCGGAACGACGCATCCACTTTGCGATTTCGGTAAAGTCGCCTTTTTCCCATAAGAGTCGATTCTGATTTTTCATTTATGTTTTCTCCGCAAAGTCGGCAGCGGTCGCGGATGCGATCGATAAAACAAAAATCGGTTTACTCGATGAAGTTCGATTCGTTTATTGTTTTCCTTCACTCGACGAATTGTAATTGCGGATGATGAAATCACCTTGTATAATTCTGCAGCGCCGATAAAAAACTTTTAAGGCTTCCGTTATGAAAATGAATCCTCTCGATCGTCAGGAAAGAATCTGTATTTGGGGAAGTCGTTGTCTGTTCGCGGGTTATCTGCCCGACTTTACTTTGCGTCGAAGGGCCGCGGCGACGGTTTGTATCGGTTTGGACGGAGAATTTCAAGTTTCGCTGAACGGCGAGGATTGGACTGAGTTTCGTTCGGTGTTGATTCCGCCCATGCTGAACCATGCGATCCGGTTTTCTGGAGAATTCTGCGTGATGATTTTCATGGATTTGAGCAGCCCGAATTACGAGTCGTTAAGAACTTCGAATGCCGACCGCGAAAACGAAGGCATCTTCGTTTCCCTAAGGGAAGAACGGGAATTGTTCGATAAGGTCGGTCAAGTCCTATCTTCGCACGGTTCCGAGTCCGATCTGTTGGAGATGCTGAATCGGATTCCTCCGTTAGACGACATCGAATCGAAGATAACGGACTTTCGTATTCAAAAAATCGTCGAATTGATCACGACGAAGCCGGACGAGGATCATTCCGCAAAGGAATTCGCGGAGTTGGCGGGCATGTCCGTTTCCAATTTGGAGCACCAATTCAAAAAAGAGGTCGGCATCTCTTTTCATTCGTTTCGCACCTGGTTCCGATTGAAATTATCGGTCTATTCTCTTCTGCACGGGATGAATCATACGGATGCCGCGCATCGCGCCGGTTTTTTCGATTCGGCGCATTTTACGCGGACGTTTCGGGCGACGTTCGGTCTGCCGCCTTCCCAGATTTTCAGGAATTCCCGGCGACTGAAATCGTTCGTCGAAGTGCCTGCAAGTTATGCGGAGGTTTGAACGTTCCAAATAAATTCCATTTTTATAATATTATTTCCGTTATTCGTAAGTAAGATAAGTCTTCATTATACCTTTCCCTTTTACGTCCACTGATCGGCTCGTCTCTATCCGCGATTTATCGCTCAGAAGATCGTAGGTCGATTCGGAGATCTGGATTCTACCCGCCAGACCGTGCGATTCCAATCGACTGGCCGTGTTGACCGCGTCGCCCCAAAGGTCGTAGGCGAATTTTCTCCGTCCGATAACTCCCGCGACGACCGGTCCGGAATGAATTCCGATCCGCATCCTCAGCGGTTTTCCGGTCGGATCCCGCAGAGTTTTGACGAACTTCTGTATTTCGATCGCCGTCCGCATCGCATTCTCCGCGTGATTTTCGTTCCAAATCGGAATTCCTGCGACGGCCATATAAGCGTCGCCGATCGTTTTTATCTTTTCCATTCCGTGTTTTTCAGCAAGAAAGTCGAAATGCGAAAATACGTCGTTGAGAAAATGAACCAAAATCTCCGGTGCGATTTTCTGCGAAATCGTCGTGAAGTTCTCTATATCGGCGAAGAGGATGGAAACGATCGGATATCCGTCGGCTATGGTCGAAGGATTTCGCTTTAGTCTTTCGGCGATCGGTCCGGGTAGAATGTTCAAAAGTAGATTTTCGGCGCGGTCGTGCTCCTGTTTACTTTTGGAGATGAAGTAATACAAACTTAAAAAGGTCAGAGTGCCCGCGCCTGCGATATTCATAACGAAGAACAATATTTGTATATTATGTTCTACTTTTATAGTAGGGAGGAGCGGATGAAATTCCGCCAATCCCGTCAATAGAAGAGTCGTCAGAAACAACCCGAACCATATAAGACCTTGACGGGCAGGAGCGAACGCGAGAGCTCCGAGAGGGCAGAATATCGCCCATATGACCACCGCTCCCGAATTTTTGAATCCCCCCAAGCTCAGTTGCAGAATTACGGGTAGAAT
>NZ_NPEF01000215.1 GCF_002811955.1 Leptospira ellisii | reverse complement strand
GTATCGGATTTCTGATTCCGCAAAACTTCGTTATGCCCGTACAGAATGCGGATCGATCGAGTTATCGATCCGATTCGTTTTGGTTTTATCCTTGGGGAAAATCGATCACTCACAAAGGGGTGGATATTTTCGCGACACGTGGGAAAGAAATTCGTTCGTCCGTTTCAGGTATCGTGATCTTCCGAGGCAACATCGATATGGGAGGCAACGTGATTCTCGTATTGGGTCCGCGATGGAGAATTCACTACTACGCGCATTTGGAAGAAATCGAATCGAATGTTTCGTTGTTCGTAGACAAAGGGTCGAAAATCGGAACGGTGGGGAATACCGGAAATGCGGTCGGAAAACCGACTCATTTGCACTACGCGATCGTTACGATTTTTCCTTATGTATGGCTCGTGGATCGTAGTATAGAAGGTTGGAAAAAAATGTTTTATCTAAATCCGATTCCCTATTTGACCGCGGCGGAGGAAAAAGGAATCTAACCCGACGAAAAAAAACGGAAATCCGTAGGGTTTTCGGAATCGGGAATTTTCGCGGATATTTTTCAGGAATTATAAGAACGCTTTTAATAAGAGAAACACCCCCAAGTCGATTCCGCAAAGATAAAACCAGCCGGAAAGGGAAGGGGGAGAAACGGACTCGCGGACCAAAAACTCCACGGAGTGACGCAGCGCCTTTTGTAGATCTTCGGAGCTCGGATTTTCCTTGTCTTGGATTCCGCTTCCGACTTCGTTTAACAACGAATCCACCTTCAACTTTTTGGAAAACCTGGAGACGAGAAAGCGAAAGGGGGAAGGAAGATCCTCCAGCTTGGAAAGATAATACGGAAGGTTCCGGATCTGCTGGGCCAGGGAGAAATTTTTTCCCGAAGAACCGTCCGATTCCGCTTTTTTGCGGATGGCGGTTTCCAATTTTTCGGAAAGATATCCGCTGACCAGTTCCAGGTTTTCGTTGACGGCGAAGGAATACAAAGCCTTGTCGATTCCTCGTTTTTTACCGTATAAAAAGTGAAGCCCCGGAAAAACGACCGCGAAACAAAGCACGATCAGAGTGATCGGCCAAAGTTCGAGTACGATCACGACTAACGCGATGACGGCGCCAATTCCTCCCGCTCTTGCGATCGGCATTCCGCCCGGACCCGAAGCGAAGGATTTCATCTCGGGAAACAAAAAAGCGAGAAGGACCAGATTGAAGGTCAATCCCACGAGGGAAAAAAAGACCACGTTCGTAAGGATATGGAACGAAGCCCTTGCGGTTGCTTTGAGTATTGTGGTCGCTTCTAATTTCATACGTTTCGAATTCTCCCGGAAATAAATGGATATAATTCGAACCCGGGAAAATCACCCCATTTTTCACCGTATCGATCCCCGAATTTCCTCTTTTTTTCCTTGGAAACGGCGCGCCGGACCGATATAAAAGATAGAGAAAACCATGGTTGCCAGAATTCTAACAACGTCGATCGCCCTTATCCTTATTTCCGGAGAACTGCTTTGGGCCGTGTCGCCGGATCAGACCAATCTCGGGATCCTTATCGGGGAAAATAAGACCAACCTGAAGTTCATCAATATATGCGTAAGCAATATGGCCCCGATTCTGGAAGAAGGAAGTCAATCGGACAAACAACCGCCTAACAATACAAAGACGGAAGCGGGATCCGCTGCGGCTTCCGGATCCGCGTCGGCGGGGAAAGAGGAACTCTACAAAAAATTGAACGCTCTTCCCTCCTATACGAGTTTGAAAAAGGCGAATCAGTTCGACTTCAACGGAAACATGTGGTATTATCAGAGTAATTACAGTTTATCCTTCAAAAATCTCCGGGGCGCCCAGGGGGAAATGAAGGATCTTTATCAGGCCACCCACGAATTGTATCTTCAGAATTCCCGAGTGATTCTGGAATACGCTTCGCCTTTGATCGTACGAAGCAACGATAAGATCGCGCAGCACCTCTTGCGACTCGGTTTTCGCGATCTGAAAAGTTCGGAGGATCATTTCACCACGGCCTACAATTCCGCGCCGTATCAATTCAGATACAAACTGCTTTTACACAGCGAAGGTATGAAGATCGCGAGAAGAGCGAGACGCTTCGCGTTACTCGCCATGATCGCCTCCAAAACCCCCGCCGAAGACAAACCGGAATATCAGTTCGTCAACCTCGACGACATCAAAACCGCTGCGGAAAAAGAGGACATCTCCGACTACGAAAGGATACGCAATACCCTCATCAATTACATCGACAACGATCTCCTCCAAAGAACCATCGTTCCTCCGGGAGAATCCAAGGACAAACCGGTGGATATCCTTGAGGTCCACGACGACAACTATTCCATCATAACCTCGGGAAGGGTTTCGTTTATGGATATGAGCAACGACGAGATCCGCACCGACGATATGGTGCGTAAGGAAACGCTTCCACCGATTCCCGTGAAAACCGGAAACTAAAACGCGGAAAAGGGAATAGAGAGTGAAAACGGCGTTTTTTGCGTTCTTCAAAACGGTCGTCTTTTTTCTAATTTACTGTTTTCTAATAGAAAGCGCCGTTTATTCGGGAGCGCTTTCGTTCCGCGAAAAGAAGAAGAACGTGGAACGGAGGATCAAAATTCTCGAGGAATCGGCTAAGTCCGTTCCGTACAAGGATCAGAACGCGAATTGGGAGCGTCTTAAAACCTCGCAAAACCGTTTTCAGACCGCGTATAGATCCGGAACTTCTCAGGAAAGGGAGGAATCCCTTCTTCTTTTGGAGCGCGCGGTAGCCCAGATCACGCCGCAGTTTGCGGAAGAAGGAAAAAACCTCGCACAGAAACTGATCGTCCGTTATTCCGAATCGTATCTTCACGGAAAAAATCATAAGGAAGAAGCGGTTCACAACGCCCGTCAAGAGGAGCGCGCCTCGTCCTATTTTCGGATGGCCAAAGAGGAATTGGCTCTCGCGGAGAAGTTCGATCGGGATCGAAACGATTCATACGCGATCGTATTGTACGGTAGATCGATCCGTTATTCTCTTTCCGCGTTGGAAACGATGGGTTTCGAAACTCCGGAAGGATACGAAAACGTTTCGACGAAAAAAAAGAAACGCCTTTAACACGCGTTTTGCGGCTATTTAAAATTTAACGAGACCGCTTTCGTTTAACGTTTTTCCGGAGCGATCGCGGAAAGTTTTTTTGCGAAAACATCGTGTTCTTCCGGTACGATCGGGCGGATTTTTTTGAAAGTGGCCGCCGGATATTTTCCCAAATAATTGTCCCCTTTCCAGTTCGTCTTCGGCCGGATCGGTCGAGGCACGAAATTCCCTCCGCAGTTAGGACAAATGCCGTGGAGATGACGTTCGTTGCATTCGACGCAGAAGGTACATTCGAAGGAGCAGATGACCGCGTCCTTGGCTTCGGGGGGAAGGTCTTTTCCGCAATTTTCGCAGACTGGTCTTAATTCGAGCATAACCGTACGCTGGATCGAGATTCCGAAAATACAATCCGTTTTTTCGTTTCCGTTGCCCGGAATACGTCGTTAGTTCCGAAACGTTAGTCGCAACATTGACGGCCGAATCAACGTATAAAACCCCGATTTTACCTTTTTTCCGCCTTTCCCTCCCCGGGTTCGGGCGCCGCTTCCCGCGGTTTTTCGCCGGGAGCGTTCTTGTTTTCGGTTTCCGATCCGTTCTGCGGTTCGGATTCTAAATTCGATTTTTCTAATTTAGAATCATCTAATGCGGAAATTTCGATCGATACCGCCGCGGTGAGCGCATAGTCGTAGAGACGGTAATCCTCACCTCGATACAGAGGGTGCCGGTAGGAAAGGTTGAAGTTCATACGTTCCGAGAGATTCACGGAGAACCCCAAACTCGCTTCGCGGAAGATGAACGGGACTTTCCCCTGATCGCTTTTTTTGAGATCCACTCCTTCGTAGGGGGTTCGATAGAGATATCCGACGAAAAAAGAAAGACCCGGTTTCCAAAGATAGGTGACGTATCCGGAAAGAAGCGTGGCTTTTTTCAGTTCGTAAACCTCCTCGGGTGCGGCCGAAGAGGGATTGCGGAGCCAGTAAGGAATGCCGTCGTTATCCTGCAGATTGTTCGGTCGGGATTTGGATAAAGGAAAAATTCCGCTGGCCTTTCCCACGAAACTGAATTTTCCCCATAGATAACCGAGCGTTACTCCCGGGATTCCCGAATAATAATTTCCTCCGGTGAACTTGTCCGTATCGGGGCCGGAAGGGAAACCCACGTTGGCGCTAAACACCACGAAGTAGTTTTTTTGAAAGTCAACCAGCGGAAGATATTTGATTCCGATATAGGTTTTTCCTATCCGTGCCGCGTCCGATCTGTCCTTCTGTTCGTAATAGGTGTACGGCGTGCTCAGATTGAGCGCGAACATCCCGTTTTTCAGGTTCATTTCCCCGTAGAACGTGGTCGTGTGGATATTGCTGTTTTCGTTTGTCTGTTTATAGAAATCCTGCGTTAATACGAAATAGTTCGCCGGTTTTTCCCGTTTACCCGTGAAGGGATCCACGAAACGAGTCGACGCCTGGTCGCTTCCGCCCATTCCGGTGTGGTGGGCACGGACGGAACCGGCGACGACGGGAAAAAGGGCCAAGAATATTAGAATTTTATGTTTCATTAAAATACTGTGCATCCGGTGGGGAATATCACCCTGTCTTGTCGGGCGATGTTGGCCAATATCGATCCGTAGAGGGAGGTATTCTGATACGGATTGATCTCCACGGGATCCGGCAAGGCGGATATCGTATCGAGCAGGGAAACTCCGTTCTGATCCTGAAAGATCCCGTTCCAAAGCCAGTTGACCGGAAACGCGGCCTGCAGTTCGGGGACGACGTCGATTCTGCATCGAGGAAAAAGCTCCGTTATGAAATCCGTAGTCCGAATTCTCACGTTACGCGTCACACCTGCGGGAACGGTTCTTTCGACCCGGAAGTTCAGATCCATGGAACGGATCCTATATTTTACCGAGGCTAGATAACCGGTCGGAGCTCCCGCAATCGACGGAACTTGAGATACGTATACTTCTCCGGTTAGGATATTTCCGTTGGCGGCTTCCATTCCGGTATCCGTAAACGAAGGCGTTCCGTATTCCTGCGCATACGGGGAAGTAACGGGAAGATCCAAAGGAACGGTGTAGGGTGTGTGCGACTGTGCGGAATGTTCTCCGTTAGCGATCGTTCTCGATTGCCCGGGCACGACCGGAACGGGATTCGGATTGATGCGGATCGATATGCCGTTCCATACGATTTCGGAACCGGCCTGAAGTCGGATCAGATACGTCGACGTTCCGGAAGCGACGTCGAATGACGCGATGTCCGCATCCTGCTGGTCGTCCGTATAATAGATGTTCGGCGAAAAAGGGGAGGGGCGCTCTCCGTAAAGGGTCAAAAGTCTTTGAAGAGTTTTGGCTTCCTCCTTTCTGGAATCGCCCACCGAGCCGAAAGTGCACGCTCCCGTCGATGCGAGGACGAGCGCGTATTTAAAAAGGATCGCTATGCGACGGATCATTTACGAACTCCGTATCCGTTAAACTTTTTAAGAAATTGACCAAATCCGTTTTTTCCCCGGCGGTCAAACCCATGGAGAATACGAACGCGTTTTTGTTTGGATTGAGTCTTCCGTCTCCGGCGTATGTTCCCGTGGTCAGGTTCCTTCCTCCCGCGTTGTAGTGTTCGACCACTTCCTCCAGCGTGTCGATGGAACCGTCGTGCATATACGGCGCCGTCAATTCGACGTTACGGAGCGAAGGTGCGCGGAATTTTCCCCGATCGGAATTTCGTCCGGAAAATTCGAAGATTCCCTGGTTGCCGGGCGGATAGTTCCCCGTTCCGCCTATATTGTATAGGCCGTTGTTATGAAAGGTGACCTCCTCCAAAACCGTTCCGGTATGAACGCTCGTCGCGGAAAGGTTGAATCCTCCGTGACAATGAAAACATTCCCCTTTTTCGGAGAAAAAAATCTGGGCTCCCCGCAGAATCGAAGCCCTTCGCGTAGTGTCGCCTAACGCGGATACGTCGCCGTCGTAGAGGTATTTGTCGTAGGGGGAACGGCCCGAAATCAGAGTGCGTTCGAAACTTGCGATCGCCTTGATCATATTGGATACGGTGAACGGATCTCCGCTCGGAAACGCCTTAGGAAACAATTCGCCGTATCTCGCATCCGCCCTCAGTCGATCCAGCAACTCCTCCTCGCGATCGGCTAACCCGAGTTCAACGGGAGTCTCTCCGAACAGGGGAACGAACATCTGATCCTCCAGATCGCGAAGCACTGGATTGGCCCAGGTTTGCCGGAGGTTGTAGACGATGTTGACCAAGGCCTGCGAATTGCGGGGATGCGCCTCTCCCGTGGAACCCACCGCGGTGACGAGTCCGTCCGTAAACGCTTTGGACTGTTTATGACAACTTCCGCAGGATTGCGTTTGGTTTCCCGAAAGTTTCGTATCGTAAA
>NZ_NPEF01000214.1 GCF_002811955.1 Leptospira ellisii | reverse complement strand
AAAGGTCAGCATACGTTTCCGGTTCGATCGGTTCTAGGACGGAGCTTTCCAAAATTCCGATTCCCACGTAAAACAGATCTCCCGTTCCGAAACGGATTCGATCCCCTTCCAAGTTCAAGCCCGTATAACTCGCGTTTTGCGGTTGAGGAAGAAGATACAGCGCACAATCTGCGGAAAACGTCCGCGGAGTTGCGACGATTTTAAATCCTTTTTCCGGGAGATATAAAAAGTCCGGATTGACGACGGAGATCGTTTCTCCCATCCATCCCGCCCGTTCCAAACCGGTTCGGATTCCTCCCGCCGTGCCTAGGATTTCCTTTTTTTCCTCCGAAAAATAAATCGGGAACGGTTTGAAATTCCGCAACTCCTCCCGTATTTTATCGCCGTAAAAATGAAGGTTGATCACGGCGCCTTCCGCGTTCTGCACCCAGGCCTGAAAAAGCGAGTAGTAGATCAAAGGGATTCCGTTTACGGGAAGAAGGGGCTTGGGGAGATCGCGGGTCAGTTCCTTCATCCTGGTTCCGAATCCGGCTGCGGGTATGAAAAATTTCAAATCGATCCGGATCCTTTATAAGAGTTTTCTAAAATTCGAATTCGCGGTAAGCTCCTCTTTGAGGAGATGAAAGAACACGAAGAGTTGATCCGGAAAAAGTCCGGCCTGCACGATTTCGATCAGATTGTCCAACGCGTTGATTACGCTCGGCGCGTACTTATCCATTTTTTTCTCGGAAATCAGATGGAAATACGACCCCAGCGCCTTGTAGGACCGTTGAAGACATTGAAGATAGTAACATTCCTTCGCCTTGGGAAACGTATGCCCGCTTGACTTTATGAAAAGCTGATATAGCCCCTGTCTCATCGCGAACGGGATCGGTCTATACGCGTCGTAAAGGATGCTCGCAAGATCGTAAAAAGGAGTCCCCATCCTCGCATCCTGAAAGTCGATCATGCAGATCCTCGCATCCGAATCTATCAACAGGTTTCTTCCGTGGAAGTCGCGGTGGCAGAACGTCTTGATCGGATATTCCGCGAGAAACGCGGAACACTCCTCGATGAAAATCTTCGCCTCGCTTCTGAGCTGAGTTTTTAATCCGAATTGTCTCTGAAATTTTAGATAATTGGAATACGTAAATTCGCTTTCGAAATGGAATTTTTCCACGTCGAATTCCCTCGAGCTCACCGGGGGAACCGGATCGGTTTTTTGAAGATCCACGAGAATCTCCACGGCTTTCACGAGCCATTCCCTGTATTCCACGTCGTCCGCGATCGAAGTGAGATCCCGAATCCCTCCGTCGCTTAACAAAATCAGGAAATGTATCATATCCTTTTTGATCACTTCCGGCACGTTGAAGCGGTGGTGGCTCAAAAATTCCGCCACATCCACGAAATCGTGTTGGAAACGCACGTCCTTGCACAGGATCAGCGTCCGGTCCGAATAAACGACGCGGTAATATTTGCGGTCCGAAGCCTCCGAAGTTACGGGCGTGATCTTTTCCGGAGATCCGCCCGGCAATTCCAAAAACTTAAGTTCTGCGTCTGAGAGGGAAACGGATACGTTCATTTTTTATTCATACCTTGTCGGGGAATACCTCTCGGAACTCGGTTCCCGATTTGGGCTCGGATTCGATCTCGATGCGGATTCCGTATTGGTCTGCGATCTCCTTCGCCACGAACATTCCCAAGCCTGTTCCTTTTCCGATTCCTTTGGTGGTGAAATAAGGTTGATAGATTTTTTGAATCACTTCCTCGTTCATTCCGATTCCGTCGTCCAGGATGGATACGACCGGATGATGGTTGCGGATCTGAACCGAAATCGTGATGTTTCCCCGATTGCCGGTCGCGTCCGCCGAGTTGAGCATGATGTTGGAAAGGAGAAGCGAAAGTTGATCCTGATCGGATTCTATCATTACGGGGGAAGGATCCGGTTTGAAATGGATCTGACAATTCTTCAACCTGGACGTTTTTTGAAAGACGTCGATTACTATTTCCACGGACTCGTTAAGGTCGATCGGTTCGGAGGTCTTTTTAAGACTTTCGCCGGGTTTGCCGAGTTGAAGCAGATTGTTCGTAAGGGTTTTTAATTTGATCAATTGTCCCCAGGTGATCTGGATCGCTTTTTGACGCACCTGATCGTTGGAATCGGGCAGTTTAGCGATTTCGATATGACCTTGGATCGCCGTCAGAGAATTGTTGATCTCGTGTCCTATGCTGGAAGCCAGAGTGGAAAGAAACGCCCTCCGTTCCGCGTCGATCAGTTTTTCCGAAATGAGAAGTTTGTTCGTGATGTCCCTTGCGATTCCGGTGTAATACGTTTTACCTTCGATGTCGTAATAACATACGGAAATGTCGTAGGTCCTCACCTCTCCGTCTTTGCCTTTCAGGTCGGAATGGTTGATTCTCGCGATCTGTCTTTTGGTCTTGCGTTTGAGGAGCCGTTCGACCTTTTCCATATAGACGTTCTCTTTGCCGGGAGGGACGAGGATGTTGAAGTGTTTTCCTACGATCTCCTCCTCCTTATATCCGAACGCGTCGAGCGCGGACTGGTTGAGGCTGGAAAAATTGAGGTTCTCGTCCAGAGTGATCACGCAATCGCTGGTTGCGTTAAGAATATTATAATTTTGTAAATAAAGATCCTGCGCCCTTTGCGCGAGTTTCGTGTTTTCGTTTTCGGATTTGAGAAGGGTTTCGGCGCGTTTATCCCTGGCTTCCTTTTCGTTTTTGGCCTTTTCCAGGACTTCGATGATGTTCGTTCTGCGGATGGGTTTGGAGATGTAATCGAAGGCCCGGTTGCGAACGGCTTCCTCGGCGGTGGTGAGATCCGGATTTCCGGTCATCAGGATCACGGGAATATTCTCGTCGATCTTTCGGATTTCTTTCGCGACTTCCAACCCGCTTTTGCCGTTCATAACGATATCGGAAATGACGACGTCGATCCTATACGAACGTACGATTTCGATCGCGGAATCGTAATCCTTCGCCAAAAACACGCGATACCCTTCCCGGGAGATGACCCTTTCCAGGACGGTTCGAATTTCCGATTCGTCGTCGATTACGAGCACCGTTGTAGACTTCGATTCCATAGGACTATTCCTCGGAGAAAAACCCTAATTTACCAAAAAAACCGATCTATATAGGAAGGCGAATCAAAACCTTCGTCCCGTTTCCCGGAACGGATTCCAGAGAGATCGTTCCGTTGTGTTCGGAGATGATCCTCTGCGAAATCGCGAGACCCAATCCGGTCCCCTGTTTTCCCCTTCTTGTGGTGAACAAGGGAAGAAAAGCCTTGTCCAAAACGTCTTTCGTCATTCCGGGGCCGTTATCGGAAACTATAAACAAGATAGAATCCCGATTCAAATGATATTCTTTGCGCGCCGTGATCGTGATTTTGGGCGAAGCGGGTTTGGTTTCCATCTCCGAAATGGCGTTGATCGCGTTGACGAGACAGTTGATCAACACCTGTTCTATTTCCTGCCAAGCTACCCTGATTTTCGGAAGATCCGGACTCGCGATCCGCTTTAATTCGATCCCGTTTTTTTTACAGGAGACCTCGATCAATTCGCAGGCTCGAAGAAGGATGTAATACGGCGAAACCGATTCCTTTTCCCTCGCGACGGTCCTTCCCAGATCGAGCAGAGACTTGATCAGATCCCGGATTCGGATGCTCGCCGCTTCGATCCGCTTGTAGATTTTCAGACGTTCTACCGGATCGTTCTCCTCCGTTTCGATGAGATCTTCGAGATACAGCAGACTCGCCTGTAGCGGATTGTTCACTTCGTGGGCGATCCCCGCAGCGAGTTCCCCTATGGACGCGAACCGCGCCGTTTCGTAAAGTTGTTTGTCCAGAAGTTTGGTCTGCGTCACGTCGGAGAAGATGAGCATCACGGCTTCCCCTTCTTCCCTGTATTTTTTCAACGGAAGGACTTTTATGGAGAAGAAGTTCTCCTCTCCTTTTACGATTTCGATGGGAAGATCCAGAAAAACGGCGCGCGACGAAGAGAGGCAATTGTCGATTCCCTTTCTCAATTCCTCGGAGACTTTACGTTCGAAGAGGGAGAAAAAATCCTCGCCCGGAGTCACGTTCAATATTTGGAAGAGAAGGAATTTCAGGATCGGAGCGACCTCCAAAACTTTCCCTTCCGGAGTTAGGATCACGATCCCGTTGTTCATCGCTGAAAAAAGGTTTCTCAGTTTTATTTCGGAGGAACGGATCAGTTCCTCGTTCTTTTTCTGTTCCGTGATATCGAGTAAAAGAAGGATCGTTCCGATCGAATTTCCATACTCGTCCCGGATTCTGGAGGAAGCGAGAAGCATGGGCGCTTCGACATCGGGAAAAATCTTCATCTTGATTTCGGTTCGGAACTCCTCCCTCGACAACCGTCCGATGACGTCCGGCGGAAGGTTGAGAAATTCCGCAATGGGCATATCTATGAAATCTTCTTTATAAACCCCTAATATTCTTTCCAGACTTCGTTTGCCGTAGGTGATGTAACCTTCGTCGTCCGTCGATATCAGGGGAACTTCTATGGAGTTGAGAAGCGCGCCTTGAAACTGAAGTTTTTTCGAATTTTCGATCCTGGTCCGTTCGGTTTTCGCGTTTTGAAGGGAATTCTGCACGTCGGAGATGATCTCCTCGTAAAGAAAATTCTCGCCCGAATCGAACGCCATTCCCTCCAGGGAGAGAATTTCGATCCCTCCGAGGAGACGGTCCTTTTCCCGGATTCCGATCGCGAGGCTTCTTCTGAATTTGTGATCGCTGAAGATCGACTCCCATTCCGGATAACCGCCGTTTCCGAATTCGTGGATGACGAAATTCTCCTTCGTGTCGATGAGATTCCTCATCGGGAAAGGCACGTTAGACGATATGAAGGAATGGATTTTTTGTCTCAGTTCCGGATTAAGATCCTTTTGGCCGACCACGTTGAGGGCGCCGTCCTTAAAATAAAATCCCCATACGAGAAAATAGTGCGGGTTCTCCTTTAGAGTGTCGCATAACTTCTGAAAGACGGAACTTTCCGAAGTCAAATAACGCAGATTCTGCCTCAATAAACGCAGGGTCCTTAAGATACTTTGCATATAGTAAAGTCTGAGCTCGGTCTGCTGGATTTCGGAGCGGTCCGTGAAATAAAAAAGGAACACGTCCTTGCCCGCGAAGTTGGAGGCGTTTACGGTGAAGTTGACGAGTTTATTCTCCCCGTTTTTGTGTTTGAGCTGCCAGTAAACCTTGAGCGGTTCGTTGCGTTTTACGGTGAGGGTCTCCCTGGGTCTGCTCGGGCTCGGAAGCACGAAGTCGAGCGGTTTGCCGATCAGTTCTTCGGCGGTATAACCGAGAAGCGTTTCGAGGGAAGGATTGGCGTAGAGGATCTTTTCGGATTCCGTGTCCAAAGCCAATATGCCTTCCTTGACCGGATAAAAGAAGGAATGCAACGCGGAGAGCAGGGAGTCGGGCATGAAAAATCCGAAGGGTTTACTTTGAAAACGGGTCCGTTTCCGCGGAACTTGCGGTTCGTATTGATTACCGCGGAATCCGATTCTTTGCAAGAACTAAATCCGAAGCGGGGATACGGAAGTATTTACAGAGAAGCGTTCGATGGAATTTATGTTCCAAGATAAAAAATGAGATCCGTTTATGAAAGCCTTATACTCCTGGTTCCTGATCTATTACAATTGGAAGAAGAATAAATATATGAAAGAAGTCCTGGGATTCCGGGACTTGCGCATCGAGACCGGGGGCCATTCGGTTTATTTTTTGGAAAAAAATTCCGAGAAGGACAAGGCCGTATTGTTGATTCACGGTTTGCTGGATTCCGCGACCGGGTTGAGAAGGTTAGCGCCTAAAATCCGCCAGGATTACCGGATTTTGATCCCCGATATTCCCGGTTTCGGCAAAAGCGGACTTCCCGATCTGAAATATCTCTACCAAGTGGACGTGTTCGGAGATCTGATCTACGAGGCGATCCGAAAATCGGATCTTCGCAATTTGACGTTAGGCGGTCATTCGATGGGGGCCTTGATCGCGATGCACATCGCTTTGCGGGATCGCGAAAAACGGATATCGAAATTGATTCTGCTAGCGCCGGGAGGAATTCCGCATCCGAAACGCGACGAGATGAAGGAACTTCTGTTTCCGAAAACCGAAGAGGAGCTTTTAAAATTGATCGATGCCCTGTATTACGAAACTCCGGAACTTCCGGGAGCGTTCGCGAGGAAGGCTTTGCTTTCCTCCTGGAACGAACTGCCGAATCAATACCTTACTGTGAACACTTTGGATAGGGAAGGGGAGATTTTTTTGGGAAAAAAATTGGGAGAGATCAAACTTCCCGCCTTGATCGTTTCCGGAAAGGAGGATCCGATCACGGATCCGTCGATGACGAAAAAACTGCATTCGTATCTGAAAAAAAGCAGATTGGTTTTCATTCCGAAGGCCAAACATGCGATTCATATGGAAAAACCGGACGAGGTTTCGCTCGAAATCAATCGATTTCTGGATTAGCGGAAGGTTTAAAAGAACATCGGAACAAGGAT
>NZ_NPEF01000213.1 GCF_002811955.1 Leptospira ellisii | reverse complement strand
TTTTTCCTATACAGAAGGCCTTCTTAGGAATAACGTACAAAACCGTTCGGTTTCGTTTATGAAAGACTGTCCCATTTGTCGATTTTTCGAATCCTCTTCTTCGGTTCAAGTTTTGGGGACCTTCGGCGAATTTTCCGTCCGTCACAGCGAAGCCGAAAAACGTCTTCCGGGATATCTGTATATCGAACCGAAACCGCATTGGACCTCCTATTCGGATTGGAATCCGGAGAGTTATTCCGATTTCGGAAACGCTCTACGTTTCGCTACGAACTGGATTTACGAACGCCATTCTCCCTTAAAAGTTTATACGGTCACCGTTTCGGAAATGGTGCCTCATATGCACTTCCATTTGATTCCCCGTTATACGGAAGATTCGAGAGGGGTGGATTATATCCGCTTGGCGCTGCAGGGACAACTTCCCGAATGAAAACACATTCGAACTTTATAAAATTTTAATCTAAGGAAGGATCGATATGAAAACTAAAATCGCAACTTGGACGTTCGTTTTGACCGCGTTCGCCGTTTTTACGCAGGGTTGTATCTACCGCGATATCCGCATCCCCGGGCTCGGAACGAATTTTACGCAGTACGTGATTTCCTCGGACGATTTTCAGATTTTGGGGACCGTGGAAACGGAAGGTGTTTATACGGACTGGTTTATGCTGGTGGTTCTCGGAGAAACGGGTTATAAGGAACTGCTCGACAAATCCAAGGCTTTGGGCGGAGACGAGATCATGAACTATCGGTTCGAGATCGAGGAAACGAGCGTTTTGTTTTTCGTCTGGAACCGGATCAAATGGAGAGCGACCGCGCAGGCCATAAAATTCAGGGAAAAAATAAAGAAGCCGTGATCGAAACGGGGACTCTAGTTCGGATCCGGAGTCTAAAAGGATAGAATGCACACAAACAAAGCCCACCTAATTTTGGAAGCGGGACTTTCCAGACACGCGGATTTCGTGGAAATATTCGAAGAAGAAACCAGATCCTCTTCCGTAAGTTTGCGGGATCGGAAAATAGAACAAAGTTTCGCAGGCATCGACTACGGGATCGGAATTCGTTTGATCTACGGAACCGACGTTCTCTACGCGCATACGAACAACGACGATTCGGAACATCTGATTTCCTTGATCGATCTATTGGCAGATTCCCGGGCGGCTGCCAGAGGGAAGGGACAGGCCCTCGTATTGCGGGGGGATTTGAAATCGCCTTCGTTTCCCGCAAACGTTCGGGACCCTAGAAAGGTGACTCCGGAGGAGAAGTTGGAATTATTGTTCCGTGCGGATCGAACCGCAAGAAGCGTCTCCGCACAGGTGGTTCAGGTCAGCGCCTCCGCGTCGGATTCCGTTTCCAGGATCGGAATCTACAATTCGGAAGGGTTGGCCTTGGAAGATCTACGGGTGCGAAGTCGATTCAACATCAACGTAGCCGCCGAAAAAGAAGGCGAACGATTCGTGGCTTCCGAAACCCCGGGCGCCGGAAAGGGATTCGAGTTTTTTACGGATCTACCGGTGGAACAACTTTCCAAAACGGCCGCGGACCGGGCTCTGCTTATGTTGTCCGCGGGTTATATCCAGGGAAAAAAAATGCCGGTAATCATGGGCAACGGATTCGGAGGCGTGATCTTTCACGAAGCCTGCGGACATCCGCTCGAAACGGAGGCTATCCGCAAAAAATCCTCCCCATTCGTAGGTAAGCTGGGTGAATCGATCGCACAATCCTGTCTCACCGCGATCGACGACGGAACCGTTCCCGATTCCTGGGGAAGCATCAACGTGGACGACGAGGGGCTGGCTCCGCAAAAAACCGTTCTGATCGAAAACGGAATCCTCAAAAATTATCTCGCCGATCGTGTCGGAGCGGCCGAGGTGGGGGTTTCCAGAACGGGAAGCGGACGCAGGGAAAGTTATATGTATGCACCCGTTTCCAGGATGAGAAACACGTATATCGCAGCGGGAAAGGATTCCGTATCAGAAATGTTGGCGGGAGTGGAATACGGACTGTTCGCCAAAAAGATGGGGGGAGGTTCGGTGAATCCTTCCACGGGTGAATTCAACTTTTCCGTCGAGGAAGGATACGTTATCCGAAACGGCAAAATCGCAGAGCCGGTACGGGGAGCCACCCTCATCGGCAAAGGGGACGAAATTCTTCCGAAAATCAGTATGGTCGGAAACGATTTGGAGCTGGCGGCCGGTATGTGCGGAGCCGCTTCGGGATCGATTCCCGTAACCGTTGGTCAACCCACTCTTAAAGTGGACGAGATCCTCGTGGGAGGCCGCTGATGAATCTGGAACAGTCCGTCGAATTCGTGTTAGATGAATGTAAAAAACGGGAACTTCGCCAATTCGATCTTGTGTGCGCCGAGTCCAAAGAAGTGGGAATCGAACTTTTTAAAAAGAGGGTAAGCAACACGGAACTCGCCAATTCGAGGGGAATCGGAATCCGTCTGATCGAAAATTCGCGTCCCGGTTACTCCTACAGCGAACGTTTGTCCAAAGAAGCGTTGTCCCAAATGGTCGAGGATGCGCTGGCGCAATCCAAGGTTTCCGACGTTTTGGATGTGGATCTTCCCGGTCCGGCGACGCTTCCGAACGTTACGATCCGATCCTACGAGGAATCCCTGGAATCTTTGGGTTTCGATTGGTTGAAATCCACGGGGGAAAAACTGGACGACCTGGCCTGGTCGGTCGGGGATAAGATCGAAAACGTTCCGTATTCCTACGCGGGTAAAACCTGGAGCCGGTTTATATTAGCGAATTCGAATGGATTGTATCACACCGAAAAATCCAATCTCGTATCCGCGGGAGTCGCCCTCGTTGCGAGCGACGGAAAGTCCAAAAAAATGGGAGGATACAGCCGGGCCGGTCTGGATTTGGAAAAGATCCAACCCGAGTTGATCGTATCCACAGCGGCCGAACGCTCCCTCGCACTTTTAGGAGCGGAACCGGTTCCGAGCGGAAGTTATCCGATCGTACTTTCCAACCGTATTAGTCCGCAGATTTTCGGAATGTTCTCCTCCCCGTTTTCCGCGGACGGAGTACAAAAGGGTCTTTCCAGGTTGGAAGGCAAACTCGGAACGAAGATCGCATCACCGATTTTGAATGTATTTTGCGACCCGCACGTTTCCGATTATCCGGGGTCCCGTTTGCTGGACGCGGAA
Source organism: Leptospira ellisii (assembly GCF_002811955.1). Lineage (GTDB taxonomy): Bacteria > Spirochaetota > Leptospiria > Leptospirales > Leptospiraceae > Leptospira > Leptospira ellisii. The sequence continues at coordinate 3,377 of NZ_NPEF01000213.1, read as the reverse complement.
GGGATATTGACGCGGAAAAAGGCGGTCGTTCAGGACGGGATTCTTCAAACGTATCTTTATAATTTGGAATCCGCGAAAAAAGCCGGAGTGGCTCCTACGGGTAACGCGGTGCGATCCTACGGAGGTAGAGTCGGGACTTCGTTTAACAATTACGTGATCCCGAAGGGAAGCGATACCCTGGAAGAACTGCTCGGTCGTTATCCGGAATGTATCTACGTGTTGAAGCTGGAGGGGGGATCCGGGTGCAGCGCCGTTTCGGGAGAAATTTCGATCGGGGTTCAGGGGGTTTATTATAAAAACGGAAAGCCGGTTCACCCCGTGGATCGGATAACAATGAATCTCAACTTTTTTGATCTTCTTTTGTCCATAGAAGGAATTTCGAACGAGTACAACGATTCGTATTCCTCCGTGAAGATCCCGGACATACTGATACGGGAGGCCAACGTGGCCGGATAAACGGCACTTTTCGCTTGCTTCCCTTCGAGTTCGAGGTTTTATTTCCGAAATAACGTTTCCTTTCGGGAGAAAACCTTGAACTCAGTTCCGCTTCGTTCGTTCTTTTCAAAAACTTATTTCCTGTTCTTGTTTCTATTTTCCGCGGCTTTGCAAGCCCAGGTTCGCGTCGAATTCAATCCGACGGGCGAGGTCAAAAAACCGGCGCAGGTGCGAGCTCGATTTTCGGAATCGATGATTCCATTAGGAAATCCTAAATTCTCCTTATCCCCGTTTTCGGTCCGTTGCCCGATCGGCGGGACGGAACGTTGGGTGGACGATAAAAATTGGGTGTTGGAATTTTATGCTCCGTTGCCCGGGGGTTTGGAATGCAGCTTCGAAACAAAAAAGGGCAAATCGGTCGCCGGGAATTCCCTGAACGAAGGGGAAAAATTTTCGTTTCAGACCGGAGGTCCCGAGATGGATTCCACGTCTCCGTATATGGGCGGAATTATTGACGAGGATCAGATTTTCATTTTGGACTTCGATACGGAAGTGGATCCTTCCTCGGCGGGAGATCATCTGTATTTCGTCGTGGACGGTCTGTTGGATAAGATCGGTTTTAGCACCGTGAGTTCCGCCACGGAAAAGGAGATCTTAAAGGCTACGTATCGAGGTACGAAACCGGCCGAAACCCTTATCGTTCGACCCGATCGCAAATTCCCGAGCAACAAACGGGTCGTTCTCGTTTTGGAGCAAGGACTCAAATCCAAGTCCGGAGTAGCCCGAAGCTCCACAAGAAAAATTGAATATATGGTGCGTAAGGCGTTCAGCGCGGAATTCAACTGCGACCGGGTCAACGCGAAGGCCGCTTGTATACCTTCTCTTCCGCTTAGCCTGAACTTCAGCGCGCCGGTTCCGGTTGAAATCCTGAAAAAAATACAACTGCAAACCGCGGACGGTAAATCGATTCCCGCGAAAGTTTCCGGAGAAGGGTATCATCAATACGGCGTGAGTTTTCCGGCTCCTCTTCCTCCCAAATCCAAGTTTCAAATCAAAATCCCTTCGGGAGTAAAAGACGATTCCGGACGCTCCCTGTCAAACGAATCCTCCTTTCCGTTGACTGTCTCCACGGACGATTATCCTCCTTTGCTCAAGTTCTCCTCCACGTTCGGAATTTTGGAACGTTTCCCGGAGGCGGTTTTGCCGGTGACGATCCGCAATTTGGAGGCGGAGAATCCGGTTCGATTGTATCAGGTGAAAACGAGTCCGGCATCCCAGGAAACGCTGAACCAGCAATTCGATAAACTCAAGGATAAGGGAAAGGAGTTTTTGGATTGGGCCACCGGTAAGGATCAAAAGGAGACGCAGACCCCTCCGAAACAATTCACCGGAAAGGAAACGATTCTGGGTCCCGGACAAATTGCGGAAATCATAAAATACTTAAAGATGCTCGAATCTTTGGAAAACAGGGAATCCGCGTTCGAACCCTCCAGAAATCCGCCCGTTTCCAACGAGATCAAACTGCAATCCAAACACGGAAGCCGCAGATTCGAAGTGGTCGGAATCCCCCTGCGATCCCCCGGTTTTCACTTCATAGAGATGAAGTCGGACGTATTAGGAAATTCTTTATTAGGAACCAATCAACCGTTTTTCGTCCGCACGGGCGCGCTCGTCACCAACCTCTCGCTACATTTCAAATGGGGAAAGGAATCCTCCCTGGCCTGGGTCACCCGGTTGAACGACGGAAAACCCGCAGCGGGGGCCGAGGTTCAGATCTATAACTGTAAAAACGAACGGATCTTTTCGGGAAAAACCTCCTCCCAAGGTACGGTTTTGATCCGTGGAATTCCGAATAAAAACAATATTCCCCATTGTTCCTGGAAGTTGTATGAGAACGGACTCTTTTTGACGGCGGCTCTGGAGGACGATTTTACGTTCACCCATACCCGTTGGCAGAACGGGATCGAAAACTGGAGATTCAACCTCCCAGCCGATTACGGGGACGGTTCCGTATTGTTTCACCCCGTTTTGGACCGCACCCTGTTCCGTGCGGGGGAAACCGTATCCATGAAGATCGTCTCCAGAGCCAAACGTTCTTTGGGATTCGACATTCCCGGACAGAACGAATATCCGTCCTTCGCTAAAATCGTACACTCCGGTACGGAAAAAGAATATTCCATTTCTCTAAAGTGGAATCAGGACGGAACCTCGTCCGTACAATTCAAAATTCCGAAGGAAGCCCATTTGGGAGTTTATAGGATCGTGTTGAGCGATTTCGTCGATAAGGGAGGTTCCCAGATCTACGCGGGGGATTTTCGAGTGGAGGAATTCCGCGTTCCTTTGATGAAGGCGGAGTTTCAAACCGTCGGCTCCAACGTGGCCCCTTCCAAAATCGGTCTTACAGGGAATTTACGTTATCTTTCCGGAGGAGGGGCCGGAAAACTTCCCGTGCTTCTTCGCACCCGCGTCGTTGCCAGTCCGGGGGAATCCTTCTCCGATTACTCCGAATTTACGTTCGACCTGGGGAAAGTGAAACTCGGCGATTCCGATTCCGAAACGCAGGAGGAATCGAGTCGTTCTCAGGAATTTCTAAAAACGCAGATCACCTTGGACGCGAAGGGTTTTTTCGAAAACACGGGGAAATCCATTCCGGAATCGGACGCCCCGCAACGGCTGGAAGCAGAGCTCGAATACAGGGATCCGAACGGGGAGATTCAAAGCGCGTTCCGATCCTTTCGGATCTATCCTTCGGAATATCACGTGGGAATCGCTTCGGAGGGTTGGGCCGCGGTTCAGGACGCAGTCCGTTTTAAGGTCGCGGTTTTGGATCTGAACGGAAAACCGGTGCAGGACAAAAAGGCCACGGTGCGGTATTTTACGAAAAAATACTATTCTAATAGAAAGCGTCTGGTCGGAGGTTTTTACAGTTACGAACACCGATC
>NZ_NPEF01000212.1 GCF_002811955.1 Leptospira ellisii | reverse complement strand
GATTACAAAAAGGGTCTTGTCAAGTTCAACAGTTATCAATCGTATTTGGGTGTTCCTACGGGTCAGGTGGCGGTGGACGTTTTGACGAACGAGGCTCTTGCGATTGCGGGAACTCTGCGGGAGTTGGAAGAGGGTGCGGAGTCGAAGTTGGGTGCGTTTTTTCATCTTTTGGAAACGCAGAAGAGTTTCGTTTTCGACAATACTCCTTTGGAAGACGCTCTTCCGACGGATGCGATCCAGACGGTGAGCGATTTGAATCCGGGTTTGAAGAAGACGGCGAAGTTTTTCTCCGACGCGTATTCGTTGAGCGATTCGGTTTCGGCGAAGGATGCGAGCGGGAAGTATGTGTTCGAGGGCGATCTTGTGAATTTGAAGTCGCGTTTGGATCAGAGTTTGAACGTTGTGAGTCCGGGGAGTGTGGACTTCGACAAGTTTGCGACGGAGGTGGGAAAACAGAATTCGGCGATCGCTACGTTGAAGAACACGATTTCGCAGGCGGGTCAAAGTTATGTGATGCTTCGGGAGAAGTTCAACGAGGGTTTGACTCCGGCGCAGATCAAACAGGAGTTGCTCAACGCGAAAACCGCCTTTGACAACGCGAACAAGAAGATCGAGGGTACGGTTCCGGGCACGGGTTTGAAAAAACAATACGAAGACGCTTTAGCAAACGTGAATGTGATGCAGAACGCGTATTTGACGGCGGAAGGGGACGTGAGCGAGTCGTACAAATCGATGCTTGCGGCGCAGGACGTTTTCAACCAGAAGGCCGCCCTCTACGACTATGTTACGCTTTTGGAATATTCAAAACATTCGAACTTGTATCAGAACGGGGAGACGGACACAAACGGCGAGATTCCTTCCGGTTATATCGACACTCCCAAAAAACTGGCGAAAGAGAGGGCCGACGCGGCGATTGCCGCCTTCGAGGCCAAGAAGAAGGAAGTCGAGGCTTTGAAGAAGAAGATGGACGCTCAGGTGAGTTTGGCCGATCTGCAAGCGTACGTGAAAAACGAACGCGAAGAAGCGGAGAAGTGGGCGCAGTTGTCCGTGAAATACAACAACGCGGAACAACTCTTGCGTCAAAAGATTTCCAGCCTCAAGGTGCAAGTGGCCAACCAACAAAGATTGTTGGATACGGAGTTGGACAAGATTTGGCCTTTGCCTTTGGGGAAAACCTCGGCGGGTATGTATGAGGATTTGAACGGGGCTTTGGACTTTAACAGCGATGCGTATTTGAAGACGGAAGCGTGGAACCGGGATCGTATGCGTATGGTGGAAGGTATGATCCAGGGCAAGATCGGTGCGATGGACGTGATCCTGGGATATCATCCCGATTATTCGCAGAACATGTCGTATCCGCCACCTGCGGGCGCAAACATGCCTCAGTATGACGTGGGCGCTTTTTTGAACAAATGGGGAGGCGATATCAACGGGGTTGGTCCTTCGTTGTCCAAACAGGCCTATGACCAAATGGGTAAAATTCTTTGGGGAGTTTATCCTCCTTTGAATAATTCCCGCGCCGTTTATCAAAACTCCACGGATTTTACAAATCGCGTGAATTTCGACGGAGCCGCGATCATGGGGGTTCAGCTTTTTTACCTTGCGAGCGTGGACTTGGTTTGTATGGGTATGTGCGGTTTGACCATGGTCTATTTAAACGAGATCAACACATATAACAACTACGTCAATGAGATGAACACCAATACGGCGAAAATCATCGAAGAAGGCGTGAAGCTGAAGAACAAAACGGCGGAACTCCAATATCTGACGGACATAGACGATTCCACACAATTATTTAATATTCTAAAGTCGCCGGAATACGGTTTGAGCGCGGAAGACATCGCGATGATCCAAAAGAAAACTTCGAGCAGCACGAGTTTGAAGGATCTGGTTTGGAAGACGAGCAACACGAACGAGATGTCGTTTAACGATCTCACGGGAAGCGACGGTCTTCGTATGGCGGGTCAGAAGGCGATCCACGATTCCTACGGAAATTATATCCGTTCTTCCGCGGACACGAACGCGAGCCGGGCGGACGCGGTCGCAAAAACGGCGGCCGGTGCGACGACCGCGACTGCGGAAGACAGCGACCAATATATGCGACAAACGTCCCTTATGGTGAGTGCGGACGAATTTTTAGACGCGTTAGGCGTGCTTGCGAACACCCAATACGAAGCGGCGCGGGACGCGTATTTTACAAAGGCGGAGAACTTTGTGAAAGTTACCGGAAGCGGGGACGAGCAGCTTGCGGTGAAAGTGGATGCAAAGATCGTATTGCAGGAACGGGAAGCGTTTTTGTCGGGGTTACTCAAAAAAATCACGAACACGACGGGCGCCCCGGACGAGGTTGCGCGTAACGTGGAAACCGATATCTACCAAAACGTAATCAACGACTATATGGGAGAAAGCGGTGTCGTTACCCAACTCTACGGAATGGAGCTGAAACAACGCGCGGACCAACAGGCTCAACAGTGGGATTTGAAAGAAAAAGAATTCTATGACCTCAAACAAGACTGGATCCAGAACGTAAGCTACTTGAAAGAAACGGGAACGAAACGCTGGGAGAACATGGCGCAGGAGTTCCAAGGAAAGTGGACGGACTGGAGAGCAGACTTCAAGGCGGAACACGCAGCGAACCAGGCGTTGTTTTTAAACAAGATCGAAGATACTCTGCAAAAAAAGGAAACTTGGACCCAGAACTTTTTGCAACAGAGCCAGAACAACGCGGATGAGCAGAGTTTACGAACGATGTATGATTCGATTGCTGGAATCGTGCAGAGTATGCAGGAGAACTTGCCGCAGGGAGTGAGCTTGAGCGTGAATGTGAACGACATTCTCGCGAGCGTGCTTGCGAAGAAGCCGGGGAGTTTGTCTGCTTCCCTCATGGACCGGGCGTCCAGCATCGACACGAACTTCTTTTTAAACGAAGTGAAAAAATACAACTTCAACGACAAGGGAGTGAAAGAGCAGTTCCAGAACCTGATGGAGAAGACGAACGTGCTGAGTCAGAACATGGTGATTCTGCAAGCGCTGGAGAGTTTGAGAGCGATGCCGGAGACGTTTGTTCAGATGATCGACAAAGAAAACGATACGGCGATGAAAAGTCTGGATATGACGATGGCATATGGCGGATTTGCAAAGATGGGGGGAATGTATGTCCGGACCATTAAGAATGCAGCTGGCGGTACGGAGGTGCAAACGCTTCCGACCTATCAATTTTTCGGATATACACCTCCGACGAGTTTTCCTTTGATCAAGGATTCGAACGGAAACGAATGGGACTTGAGTAAAACGGACGCGTTGTTAGACGGTAAAAAAGACGCACCGAGTCCGAGCGATGTTACGGTGATGGTACGTTTGGCGCGGAACAAGATGTTAAACGACTTTAAAAAAGTGTTAAACACCGAAAAAACGAGAAACTACGAAGCGGAGTTGGGTTTAGCCGTCGGATTTACGGACGGAACGGATTTGATGGATTCTTTCGACGAGTTTGTGGAAGGAACGATGTCGGGTCAGAATCTGGCTTGCGTTGGTAAAACTCCGGAACAATGTGCGAAGGCAGCTGCGGGATCGGGTTTTCTCGTGGGAGATGTTCCTGACGGAGATTTCGGTTTTGTTCAGTTTAGTCAGTTTTATACGATTCTCAAAGGCAAGAAGGAGATGGACAAGCGTAAGGCTCAGATGGACGCCGCGCGCAACCGTAGACACGCGGGAATTGCGAGAATGTACAGCCCTGGAACGGCGATGTTGACCGGAACGGAGAATATCGTAAAGGGAATGAAGAACCTTTCTTTAAAAGACATTAGCCAAATGGGAAGTATGATCGGCAAGGGTATTTTGAAATCCGCGACAGGCGACTTCAAGGGAGCGAAACAGGATTTCTATGACGCGAAAGAATACTCGGAACAAAACAAAAACATCAAACAGATGGTAGAAGGTGTAACACTTTCGATGCTCGGCAATTTGGATTATACCCTGTTTCAAATGGAGTTTTTAAACGATACGATTCACATGGGAGGTCGGGGCAACACGCTGGACCAAAAGATCGCGGAAGCGAACTTTGAAATGGAACGAATGCGGGATCAACAAGGTAAGACGAACCGCCTTTACGACAAGAATCTTGAGAACGTAGTGAAACAAGATCGCCTGATCGACAACGTGATGACAACTTCGTTGGGAATCTTGAGTCAGATTCCCGTAGTGGGTCCGTTTGCGGCCTTGGGTCTTGTGGGCTGGAAACTAACGCGAGCGATGTATGAAGGTGGACCCGGAGCGGTAGCCTTGATGGCGGGGAGCGCGGCAGTGAACGCGATCGGAAGCGGAGTAGGAGTGAGCTTGAACGTGGGGTATACATATGCAGACGGATATTCCGCAAATGCAGGGGTAGCCGCAGGCGGAGTTGTAACGCGTGTAAGCTGGAGCGAAGAAGGTGGATATCACTACGGAGTGGGACTTGGCAACAACCAACTGAATGCGCTGTATACGTGGGGCGGAGAGGGAGATCAGAAGACTCACGGTTGGAGCGCAGCGTTAGGCCCGTTGGAATTGAGACACGATGCAATCCGAGGCTATGGAGCGTCGTATACCATGAGCAGCGTATATACCGGAGGAGGCATGGGGATCGGTGTAGGGACAACGTTGAGCTACGACCAGAGAGGCGGCTTTAGCAACAGCGTAGGATTTACGTTTACGACGAATTCGGCCATGATTTCCCAGATGGAAGCCAATGCTCAGTCGAGAGCGAATGCAATGAACGACGTGAACAACGGTATGATGTTGCGAGTGTTGGAAGGCTTGGGATATGCAGTGACGAGACGTCCAGATGCTCAGGGTAACCTTGCAGAAGAATCTCCTTTTTACAACGAGACGTTTGGTAGCAAGGGGATCTTGAATTCGATGGGGAATGCTTGGAATTCTGTGAGTAATTTTGTGAGTGAGACTTACAACAAGATGTTTGGTGAGAAGCAAGAAAGTGCTTATGAAGCCTCATTGCGTCTTTCTAAATTGGCGGAACAAAACAAACAAGGTCCATTGATGACTGTCGCTTGGGATCTTGACTTTCTCAAAAATCGTGCGACTGATGCCGGCGGAGTTGGTTATTCGACAGAAGTTTTAGACAAGGTTTTGGAAAATGTTCCGGGCGGTAAAGAGAAGTTATCAGCGATAGAACTTGAAATAGCAAGAAGGCTGATAGAGGCAGAAGGGAACCCGGTAACAATTCTCAAGACCTTAAGTGATATTGGTAGTTTAATGGACAATCCTGGTGGTATGGACATGATTGCGATGGCTCCCGCGAGAATCCCAGGAATGATCAGCGCGATAACGGATGCACTGAAGTCCGGAAAAGTAATGGATGCTGTTGAGGTTGTTAAGAATGGGATTAAGGCTATTGTCGGTGGAGATGATGCTTGGAAACTGGAAAATCATTGGAGCAAACTGACTAAGCCTGGTACTTTGAGCGACAAAGAAGCACGGGCTTGGTATTTAGCTAATGAAGCGACTATCCCAGAACTAGTTGACAAAACTCTTCCTTTGCAGAGCCAAGCAAAACAAGCATTTGAATTGAGGAATGAATTTAGGAGTTTGTCACGTGATTTAATGTCTGATAGAGTAAAGGCAGCAGAATTGGCAGCCAATGAAAAAAATCTGACTTGGGTACAGGTCGTTGATAAGTATAAAAATATGAATTTACAAGGAGATCAATTGTGGAGAGCGATTATTGAAAGTTCTCAGCGGTCTAGATCTTCCGTGAATTCTGGTTTAGGGTTTTAATATGAAAGATTTCTCATGGTTTAAGAAGGAAGAATTCGTTTATTTGTATTTGAATAAATTCGATACTTGGGATAGTTTTGATGACGCATTGGATTTAATCTATAATTCTCTTAACGTGACTTTTAGTGTTCCAAAAAACGGTCCTTATACTAGGACGAGCGAATTTGAATTCGAAGAAGAAAAGCTAACACTTTTTTATCACGAAGATATCGGGTGTTGTATTCTCGGATCACTTGCGCAAGAAGGAATCTTGCAAAACATTGCGAAAATGATTTATGGAACAGAGGAGTCCATAAGTGAAAAACAGTGAAGCCCCCGCGAGCGATCGAGACGTGGTCAAGTTATTGGGATTGCGGAAGGTGAATGTTATAAAAACAAGTTACAATAACTTGACCGGAGTAGAGAGCGCGACCCTGCGCAACTCAGTGTCCTAGTCCAAAAACCGTCATTTGTTAAGTGTGCATCGATTGCACAGCTAACACTTGTTAAGCGGAAATGCCATATTGAACCTCGGAATGAAAGTAAATGTGATGCAATCCTCCTAGAACTTGTCGTTTGATAATCTTGGAGGTAGGCGAGGGGAAAGTCGTGACCCTCCCACAGGGAGAATCTTTGTTCAGAGCGAGATGGGGCCTCCAAAAGTTGTAATAGTTTACGTATTCTCCGACAGTGTATTGGGCATGATTGAGAGAAAGAATGGGAATGTGATTGAGACATTCCCTTCGTAAAGAACCGAACCACCGTTCCATGATCCCATTGCACCAGGGTGAGGCGGGAGGAGTGACGACGGAATCGATCCCTAAGTCACGTAAACCCTCGAATATTTTCCTCCCAGAAAACAACATGTCATTGTCTCTTATTAAGATTTCAAAATCGGGACAAAGCTCTTTAGCT
>NZ_NPEF01000211.1 GCF_002811955.1 Leptospira ellisii | reverse complement strand
ATAGGGATTTTTCCTTTTTTCGGAAGCGAGCGAAGTTTCCTCCTTCCAAAAAGAATGCAATTTTTCTAAATTATTATTTTTGAATTTATTGGATTTAATCCCCGTTTCGAATTCCGCTTCGTCCAACGTTTCGAAGTCCCGGAGCGAGGAGAGATATCCGATTACCTCTTCCAGATCCTCCAATCGGCAATCCGCAGAGGCGCAACCGATTTCGGAAGCGGGTTTTCGGGTTTCGTTCCGATTTCCCATCAAACCGGAGAATCCGTAGAGGATGCGAAAACGAACGAAAAAAGGTGTTGAGGTCCTTCCTTTGTCTCAAAATCGCGAAGGCCTGAAAAAGCCGGACCTCGGCGCAATCCGTTTCGAAAATCAAACGGCTCAATTCGATTTCCGCTTCCTGATACTTTTCCGACTTGTAATAACGGACCGCGTTGCGGAGAGTCGTATGTTGTGAAAGCGAAATCGAACATGAATTTTCTTCCGATGCGAACGCCTCGGAGAAAGAGGATAAAAACAGGAATATCGTATATACTGCTTTTCTTATTTTCATATTGCGGTACTTCGAGGGAACAAACGCGTTCGGAGGATCGTTTTTTTCTCAATCGTCTGATCCTTTCCAAAATCGAGGATCACCAAACCGTGGACCGCAATTTTCAGAACGCGGCTTGTCCGATGGAGCCTTCCTGCTCCGAGTTCGTAAAGGAACAATTCGAAAATCGTGATTTTATTTCGGCGCTTTTGTTTTCCTTAAATCGGATGTTGTTCGTGGAAAACCGATTCATACACGGCGGGAAGAATCATAAAATCGTCTACGTTAAGAACCGGGGAAAACTGATCGAAGACCGCGTCGTCGATCAGCTTCCCAGGGATTACTCTTCGTTTAAACGCGAGTTTAGAGTTGATTCGCGTTGATCTGATAAAAATAGCTTTTTTGCGTTTCGAATTTATGGATTCCGAAACTTTTGCACGACTCCGAATCGCATAACTTGATCTCCTGATCCTTTCCTTCCACGTACGCGTAGTCTTCGCTTCCTAAAACCCGCGCTCCTACGGTCATCGTAACTCCCTTCGGAAGATGGGAAACCACCAATGCCGCGTCGCTTTTAACGGAGAACTCGGAAGTAACGGCGTCGTCGATCGTGATGTTTTGATACGATTTGGGACCGGAGACCCAAATAAAAGGAACCCCAAGACAGATACCGCCCACGACGTTGGTGCTTTTGATTTCGGTGGCCACAGGAACCGTTCTCAGAATTTTTTTGTCTTTTCTGATTTCCACTATGTGTTTTTCGAATATGAGGTTGGACATTTCCACGTCGACGGGGGATTTACCCACCTTCATTCCTTGATAATAAACGTCCAAACCGCTCGGTTCGGTGTTGATTTTTACCATTGTGGAAGGTGCACAATGAACGATCGCAATTACGGCGAGAATCGAAAGATATTTTTTCATGATGGGTTTCATTCCTAAAAAAGTTGCTTCTATTTCCGGAAAATAGGTTTTTCTGTCAATGAAGTTTAATGATGATATCCCTTCCGAAAGATTTTTCGGTCTTCGTTCCGCGGACAATTCGGATCCGGAAGGAATTTTTTTCCGTTAAACCGCGTTAGTCGCATTAGATCGGAATGAACGACCCGTATTAGGGAAGTTTAGGCGGGAATTTCAGATTCAAAATTTCGCGCATCGTATTCTCCAATTCCGCGCGAAGGGTTTTTTCGTTTTCGGAAACGTACGCTTCGAATAGGGAAGGAAGACTGTCCGGATCGTTGATCATCCGAATCGTCGCGATCGCTTCGACCCTCAGATTGAGTTTTTCTCTTTGGTTTCTCGCAAGCACGAGCAGGGCGGGAACCGCGTTCTTATCCTTGAGTTCTCCGAGAGAATGAATAAGTTGCCACTTGACCATATTCTCCTTTTCTTCGGAAAGGATCTTGGTCAGCTCCAAAGCGCTCGTGTTGGCGCCTAACTTTCCCACTGCGAACGCCGCTTTTGTCCTCAGTTCCGCTTCCTCTCCATTGGTCAACACGGCGAGAATTCCCTGTCCTCCCCCGTTGTTTCCGAGATCCAAAAGCAGGTCGATCATCCTCGCTTTGAGAAACAAAACCTCCTCTTTGGCGAGTTGATCCGAGACCGCCTTTGCGCCCTGTTTATCCTGAAACGTCAATAAGGCTTCCAGCGAAACCCTGCGTATGTCCGGATTGGGATCGGCAAGACCTTTGTAGAAAAGGGAAAGATACTGTCGATTTCGCTTATTCTTTAAAATTTCTAATGCGACAAGTCGTACGTCGTCGTCGGGATCTCCGGAGGCGGATTTCTGAAATTGCGGAAACTTCTCGGTCATTCCCAAGCGGTTGATCGCGATGAGATATTTCTTTCTGACTCCGGAGCTTTCGTCGTTGGCCAGTTTATGGATCTGATTCTGGATCCGCTCATCCTTGATGATCAGGGACGATTCCAAAAAATAAAGTCTCTGCACCGGATCTTTGGAAAGCGACATGTCCAGAAGGATCGGCAACGCCCGGTCGTCCTTCAAAAGCTGCATCAAACGGTAGCTCAAGGAACGCAATTCGGTCTCCGGATCGCCTAACGCGGCTATGACGGAATAGATCAGACGTTTTTCCTTTTTCCTTTCCGCAAGAAGAAGAATCTCCTTTTTAAGGGCGACGTTGGTCGTCTTCTGAAAGACGGAATCCAAAACGCCGACCCAATTCGGAGCGCTCGAATCCAAATCCTCCAATTCGGAAAAAAGCCGCAGAATCGCGGACTGAACCTTTTCGTCGGCGGAATCGTTCTGAAAAATCGGAAGTAATTCCCGCACCAGATCGAGACGCCCTCTGGAGCGGAGTTCGCCGATCGCGGCGATTTGATTTTTACCGGATCCGAGCAATCTCTCCTTAAGTTCGTCCTTCGGAGTTTCCGCCGCAAAGAGATATATCGGAAAAAATACGGCGACGGAGACGGCACGGAATAAAACGCGCGTTAGTCGATGATTCAGAAAAATCCCTCTCTCCTGGCGGATTCCTCCAGGGCGGCGGAAGCGGCCCTCTTATTTTCGTACGCTTCCGACAGGGAAGGATCCAGATCGATGGCGCTCTGAAACGAACGTACGGCGCGTTTGTATTCGCCGTTTTTATAAAAACATATTCCGAGATAGTTGTATGCGGTCGCGGCGATTTTCGGTCTGACGTCGGAACGAACGACGGCGGTCAATTCGTCGATGGCCTTTTCGCGATCCAAAATAGAATTGGAGTCTATTAGAATTTTTGCAAGTACCAAACGACCCTCCATGTCGTCCGGATCCATGTGCGCGGATCGGAACGCCTCGTCCTTGGCCCGGTTTTTAAGATCGGGATCCTTGGACTTATTGTATAAAAGCGCCAATTTTTTATGGGCGTTTTTCAGATCGGCGCCGTCCTTGGAGGAATTCAAAACCTTGAGCAGAATCTTCTCCGCGTTGGAATCGTCCTGCATTCCCATATGAGCTTCCGCCATCTTCAGATAAACCTTATACGCGTCCTCTTTGTGTTTGACGACTCCCCCGTATTCCTCCACGGCCTCGCGGAAGAATTTATTTTCGAACAGATAGTCCCCGAGGGCCTCTCGGCTTTGGACGTTTTCCGGTTCTATCGCCGTCGACTTTCTCCAGTTTTCGATCGCGAGCGTTCCGTTACCGGAATGTTTATAAACGAGTCCTAACGTATGATAGGCTTTTGCGTTTTTCGGATTCAATTCGATCGCGCGGTTCAAAGCCGCAACCGCTTCCGAATAACGTTCCATCTGATCCAGAACGACTCCTAGATTGATCAACGCAGTTTCCGTAAAACTGTCTCCCGGAGTGGAGGAAACTATCCTACGATAGGTTTCCTCCGCGGCCAAAAGATCTCCCTTATTGTAATAGGCTTCCGCAAGTTGAAAGAGGGAATCCAAATCGGTCGGATTGTATTTTAAACTTTTCTGAAGCGCGGAGATGGACATCTCCCCCTGATTCAAATTGGAGAATCCTTCCGCGATGAGTCTGTAAATTTCGGGGTCGTTCGCTCCGGCGTCGCGCGCGAGTTCCAGATATTTCAGCGCCTCTTCCTTGTTTCCGTTCTTTTGTAATACGACCGCGAGATTGTAGAGATATTTGGCTTCGTTGGGCGAAAGGTTGCTCGCCTGACGGAAATGATATTCGGCGCTTTTATAATCCTGTTTGTTGTAGGCGATGTTGCCCAAATAGGAATGAGAAAGCGCGGCCAATCTTCCCGAAGGAGTTTTCATTACGACTTTCTTAAATTCCTCTTCGGCTTGGGGAATATCGCCTTTTTTGAAATAACTTACCGCGAGATTATAGGTAAGATACATGTCGTCGGGCGAAGCGGAAAGTCCTTCCTTATACGCGTCTATGGCCGCGTCCGGATCGTTGAGTTCGTTAAAAAGATTACCCGCCAAAAGTGAGACCCTCGGGTCGTTCGGCGCGATTTCCTTGGCTTTGAGCGCCGCCATTCTCGCGTCCGCGAATCTTCCCGCGTGTTTGTAGGCCAAGGTGAGGTTGTAATAGGCGTGAAAATTCTTCGGATCGAACTGCACGGCCCTTTGCAGACGTTCGATCGCCTGAGGATAACGGCCGCTTTCGTCGTGAATAACGCCTAACACGGTCAATGCGATCGACTTTTCCTCCTGGGTTCCGGTGGAATCCAAAAACTCGTTGCAGTAGTCGAAAGCCTGTCTGGTGAAACGTTCCTTATAGAGATTGATACATTTCGCCAGAGCGGGATTGGCGTTTCCGTCCGGAAGATAAGGACGTTCCAAAAGACGGTTGATGTCCGATTTGTTTTGAACCAGGTCCTTGTTGAAACCGCCGGCGAATTCCCCGGCCGCCGATTTCGTTTTGAAAAACTGATAATAGACGGCGAACCCCAGTCCTCCCAGAACCAAAGCTCCCGCTAAAATCCAGAATATTAGAAGTTTATTATACGATCTCCGGACTCGAACGGCAGCCCTTTCCTCCGGAAAATAGAGTTCTTTCTCCTCCATTCCCTCCAAAAAAAGCCTGTTCTTGCGGATGTCGTTATCCATCGGATTTGATTTCGTTCTTGAGGATCGAGTCCAAAATTCCGTTCACGAACCGGGAGGATTCCTCGCTTTCGAACTCCTTCGTAAGTTCCACGGCTTCGTCGATCGTGACGTTCTTCGGAACCTCCCAGGTATGCAGTAAGGCGTACACGGACAAACGAAGGATCGCCTTATTGACGACGCTGATTCTGGAAAAGTCCCAGTTTTTGGAATATTTCTTAATCAGAGTATCGATCCGTTCCTGATTTTTCACAACCCCATTTACTATGGAAACGGCGAAATCCCTTTCTTCCTGTTCGATTTTTTTATCGTACCATTTGAACTTTAGGACTTCCTTAAGGGGAGGCCCCGTCAGTTCCAGCTGATAAAGCGCCATAACGGCGATTTCACGGGAAGTGCGTCTGGCCGACATCTAAAGAAGGGCGAGCAGGTTGACCATTTCGACGGCGGTAGCGGCGGCTTCCGCTCCCTTATTGCCCGCCTTGGTTCCGGCCCTTTCGATGGCTTGTTCGATCGTATCGGTGGTCAAAACTCCGAAAACGACCGGAATGGAATATTGAACTCCGATGGAACCGATCTTGGCCGATTCTCCAGCGACAAAATCGAAATGAGCCGTAGCTCCGCGGATAACCGCACCCAAACAAATGACGGAATTATATTTTTTGGAAGCCGCAGCCTTGGCAACGACCACGGGCATTTCGTAGGCGCCGGGAACGCGGACGACGGTCACGTCCTCTTCCTTAACCCCGTGCATACGAAACGATTCAAGCGCCCCTTTCAAAAGGCTTTCGGTGATGAATTCGTTAAAGCGGGAGACGATCACGCAGTGTTTTTGTCCCTTTCCGTTCAGATCTGCTTTCAGTTCTTGGATCATAGATTCCTGATTGATTCTATTGTTGAGAAATCACATGTTACCTATTGTGGCAAATCAAAAAGTCCTTCTAGGATCGTTTTTCTCCTTTCCTAAGAAATCGATCTTATTCCTGTTTCTTCTTTCCTTCGTACAATGTTCGGTTTATCGGAGGATTTTTCCGAAGGAGGATCTCTTTCTCAAATCCCTCAACCTACCCGACTGGGTTTTAGATTCATCCATCAAGTTGCGGGTCTTATCCGGGCTTGTGGATCTTCCCAATCCGGAGGATTCCCTTCCCGAAGACGAGATCGCAACGTTCGAAAACCGCGCCCGGAGAATCTTCGCCACCTCCCCCCGCGCGATGAAGGATCTTTTCGAAGCGACCGGGTGTATCGACGGCTCCCGGCTTGCGGGAATTCGCGCAAACAGGATCACCGAACGGGAAGAAGACGTCTGGTATGCGATCTGTCAAAACGGAAAGGAGGACGCGATCGTATTCCGTTTGTTTCAAATGGGGAATTCGGACTTATATCGGAAATATGAAACGGAAACGCTACCGGTTTGGGAGGAGGCGAGAAAACTGGCGGCAAACAATCCGGACAAAGCGGTTCGTCTGGCCAATCAGGTCGTGGAACTGGAACCGGCTCATCCGGGAGCGAGAAAACTTCTCGGAAGCCTTTATCTAAAAGGCGGATACTGCAAAGGATCGATCTAGGAGTCGTTCTGGATCAGATGGAACGTTATTCGGAAGCGGTTGCGGCTTTGAACCGCGCGA
>NZ_NPEF01000210.1:6349-6702 GCF_002811955.1 Leptospira ellisii | reverse complement strand
TCGAAAAATTTGTTTTCAAATACATCCTTCTTGCCGGGCAAGTTGTTCGATCCTTTCAATTTTTTTTAAAGAAAATCGAAACTAAAATGAAAGCGAAAGCCGCACCATTTTCCATAATCGATTTATATTAAAAAATCTTTATTATAAAATGATGATCTTGCTGACCTATAAAATGAACGAAATTTTTGCATTTATAGAGGAAATCTTAACAGAATCGACTTGAAAAGGATACAAATCAATGTATGTCGAATCGAATTCGCCAAACAAAGTTTATGCGATTTTTTTTATAAAGTAGGACACAAAAATAAAAAGTGAGCAAAAATTCATTCTCTCACGAGTTAAAGGCTAAAAGA
>NZ_NPEF01000210.1:0-6339 GCF_002811955.1 Leptospira ellisii | reverse complement strand
CCCTCCTCCCGAGAACGTACGATACGTCTGAAATATTCGGAAAATCAGAGAAGTCCGCTAAATCAAGTAAGTTTAGAAAAGAAAAAAGGAGATACATAAATGGTATCAGGAATTACACTCATCGTGCTCAGCATTCTTGCTGTTCCTTCTCTGCTCCTCGCAAAGAAGCCCGACGCAAAGGAATTGCTGGCTAAGATTTCGCCTTATCAAGGTTGGATCGGTCTGGTATTCTGCTTCTGGGGAATCTACGGAATCATCTTCACCGGGCTTTTCGGTCTTGGTTGGCTTCCTTCTTGGCCGATCTACTGGGTGACCGCTCTTGCAGGTAACGTGGTTCAAGCGGTTCTCGGATTCATCCTCGGATTCGGAACGATCTCAACTTACGTTCTTTCCAAGAACGAAGAAGCCAAAAAGAAAGGAGCTGAACTCCTTGCAAAATTGGCTCCAATCCAAGGTAAGTTGGGAATTTTTGGAATTGCAGTCGGAGTTTGGACGATCATCGCATCTTTCCTTTTCTACGGAGCATAATTCCATTGGTTCCGGGTGAATATTCACCCGGAACTTTCCCTTCTTCCTTTTTCACCCCAATTTTAAGATTGCCATTCCCTAAAAAAACGGATTTTTTTGTTTTTTTAGAATGCAGATTCTCACCGATCCGGAACGAACCGGCGCACTTTTAAAAGATCGTTTTACGGATGTTATACGGTTTCCCGAACATTTTTCGGACGATCGATTCGACCTCGATCCGGGCTGTTTCTACACGATTGTCCGACCGTTTACGGTCCGGGGAATTTCCACCTTGGAAAACAAACCGACGCGCGTCGAAGTCCGACCTTCCTCGGGCGAATATTCCAGATTTTCCCATTCCCAATCGACGCACGAACTGAGACCGGAATTTTGCATTAAAGGAAATCATAATATTCAATTGAACGAAATTAAGATCGTGGAACACCCGATCTCGCTGATGTCGGCGTTCGGTTTGTTCCTCGACTTCGAACTGGAACAGTCCAGTTTTCCCACCTTCGATTTTTGCAACGAAGTTTATCTGGATGGAATCCGGGACAATCTGCGTCCTCTCGGAGAAAGACCCGCGATTACCGTAAATCGAACCTTTGCGGCGGTTTGGGATAAGGGTTATTGTATTCTGGAACCTGTCGCAAGAAATGCGGCGACGCTTACGCTCGATCATCAGGTAAGTTATCCGGGGAACACCGTCGGAAATTCCAGGATTATCGCCGAAATCAATCCTTCCTTATACGCGTATATCGCCTCCGCGAGGACCACCGCGTTTCGTCCCGGGGCGGAAGCGGAAAAATTCCATCAGGTGGGATTGGCCGGAGGTTTGAAGGACTATCCGTTCACCCTGGATAACGTGATTTTGTTAAACGAAGAACGAATTTTTAATCCGAGGGAAAAGTTCGCGTACGAAGGCAGGAATTACGAATTTATCGCACACGAGCTCATCGACGTCCTCGCCTGGATCCGTTTCGTCGAGGAGGAATACAAGGGGCGGTTCGTGGGGAAGGTCACCACGTTTCTTTTCGACCATCATAAACAGATCGACGTATCGCAGTTCGTGTGCGACCGGAACCGATTCTCGGAAATCGGTATCCGATATTTATAATATTCTAAATTTAGAATCCTATCATCATTCCTCCGTCCACCCTCAGCGTGGTTCCCGTGATCCAATCCGCCTCGTCCGAGGAGAGAAAATGAACCGCGGAAGAGACCGCCTCCTCCGGATTTCTTCCGATCTTCAGCGGAATCATCGCCAAAACGGAACGTTTCGCCTCCTCGGGAAGGTTTGGTGCGAATCCGTTGTCGATAAAACCGGACGCGACGCAGTTCACGGTGACGTTTCTGGAAGCCAGTTCCCTTGCGGAGGATTTCGTCAAAGCCATCAACCCCGCTTTCGCGGATGAGTAGTTGGCCTGTCCGGCGTTCCCGTAAAAGCCGGATACCGATCCCACGTTTACGATCCTTCCATATTCGCGTTTTATCATATACTTGGCGGCGATCTGCGTTCCGAAAAAAGCGCCTTTGAGGTTGACGTCGAACACTTCGTCCCATTTCTCCTCGTTCATGCGAAGCAGAAGGTCGTCCTTTACGATTCCCGCGTTGTTGATCCAAACGTCGATCTGCCCCGTTTCTTTGTGCGCGAATTCGGCAAGTTCCTTGACCTGAAGTTTGTCGCGAACGTCGCAGACCTTGGAAAGGATTCTACCTTCGCTCAGGGAGCGCAACTCTTGCGCTGCGCGGTCGAGATTCTCCGCGTCCGTATCCGATAACACGACCGTTTCCCCTTTGAGTGCGAAGTTTTTCGCGGTCGTTTTTCCTATTCCTTTTGCCGATCCTGTGATGATCACGGTTCGTTTCATATGCTTTCTCTCCTTAATTTATTTCGATATCGAAATAAATGGTTTAAAAAAATCGATTCCTTCTATCGGTCGAAATTCGAATGGATCCTTTCCAGCAGTCTCATAAACGTCTCCTTTTCCTCCGCAGTAAATCCCTTGTAGAGTTTTTGATTGGTCGTTTGAGAGGCTCGGATCACGGATTCGCGGGTGGACTTTCCCTTTGCAGTGAGCGATGCCGTGAAAACCCGTTCGTCCTGTTCGGACCGGATGCGTTTGACGTATTTCAATTCCTCCATCTTGTCCAAGAGCGCGGTCACAGTGGAGTTGCTGCGGTCCAGAATTTTCGCCAATTCGCTCATGGTCGCCTCGCCCGCGACTCCGAGCGCATACAACACTCCTCCGTGGGCAGGTACGAGGTCTTTGATTCCCTCCTTTTCGAATTCCTTGAGAAGAAACTTTTGAATTCTGTCTCTTGCCCTGGAAAGGAGATGGATCGCGAATTCCTGTCTCATATATTTCGACATCGAAATATATGAGGTTTTTTGTCAAGACAAAAACTTGACAGTCTTCATTCCAATATTTTTGATTCCTATTAAGAAGAGAGTTATGAGCCCGAAAAAATCCAAGAAAAAACCGGACGGCCAATTGGACAAGTGGTGGCAAAAGACCACGATTTATCAGATTTATCCGAGATCCTTCGCCGATACGAACGAAGACGGAATCGGCGATATTCCCGGCATCATCGGAAAGTTGGATTACCTCAAGGATCTCGGGATCGAAACGATCTGGGTTTCGCCTTTTTACAAAAGTCCGCAAAGGGATCACGGCTACGACGTTAGCGACTATTACTCGATCTCGCAGGAATACGGTTCCTTAAAGGACGCGGAAAAACTCATTAAGGAAGTCCACAAAAGAGGGATGAAGATCGTGTTCGATATGGTGATGAACCATACTTCCGATCAACACGAATGGTTTTTAGAATCCCGTTCCAGCAGAAATAATCCTAAAAGGGATTGGTATATCTGGAGGGACGGTCGAGGCAAAAACAAACCCCCGAACAATTGGAGTTCTTTCGTCACTTCCAAGGCGTGGCAATACGACGAAAAAACGGATCAGTGGTTCTGCGCCAGCTTTTTGGATTTTCAACCGGATTTGAATTATTACAATCCGGAAGTGAAGAAGGCTATGTTCGACGTTCTTCGTTTCTGGCTGAAAAAGGGAGTGGACGGGTTCCGGCTCGATATCTTTCACGCGATCTACAAGGACCGGCATTTCCGGGATAACCCGTTCCGATTTAAGTATATCGTTTCGGAAAACGATCACGACGGATACTTTCAAAGAAGATTGTATACGGTCAATCACCCGGACAATTTCGAATTCGCCAAGGAGATCCGCGCCGTTTTGAACGAATTCGACGGGGACCGTTTTTCCGTGGGCGAAGTAGCCGGAGACGATCAGATCATCAAACGCTACTTAGGCGAAAAACGCGACGGTCTTAATCTCATCTTCCTTTTCGAAACGCTTCTTCTGAAGTTTAAGGCGAGTTTTTTCCGCGGAATCGTGAAGAAGATGGAGGAATTGTATCCGTATCCTTATATCCCCACCTACGTTTTCGGAAATCACGACCAACGCCGTTATATGCGTAAGATCAACAACAACCTGGAAAAGGGAAAGTTGGTCTCTTTGTTCCAATTCACCGCAAGGGGGGTTCCCGTCACCTACTACGGAGAGGAGATCGGAATGACCAACGAGACGATCAAACTTACGGAAGCCCAGGATCCTCTCGCAAGGATCTATCGGTGGTTAGGCGATACTCTTTCCGAACTTTTGGGTCTGGCGGACATCATCATCCGGGATCGGGCCCGTTCTCCGATGCAGTGGGACGATTCACCTAACGCAGGTTTTACGACCAAGAAGGTCAAACCGTGGATCCGGGTCCACGGAAATTACACGCAGCGAAACGTCAAAACCGAAGAGGAGGATCCGGATTCCCTTTTGAACACGTATAAGAAGGTCATTCGTTTGAGAAACAAGAGCAAGGCCTTGCAGGAAGGGACCCTTTCTCTGATCGAAGAGGGCGTTCATAAGGATTTGCTCGTTTTCGTCCGGGAATTCGGCCAAGAAAAAAAACTGATCGTTTTGAATTTCGGCAAAAAATCCCGCGCGTTCGTGAATCCTACGGATTGCCAAAAATATTTTCTGGCGACCGTTCCCTGGGGACAGAACGAATTCGACCGTTTTACGTTGCCTCCCTGTTCCGGATTGGTTCTGGGAAATTAGACTTCGTTCGATACAAAACCGGACGGAACGACCGCCTTCGTTCGCGGCTCGTTCCGTCCGATAGTATATTCCAATTTTTGAATATTTGTTACGCTTTGGGTTTCGGGAATATTTCCCTTAAGAATGAGATCAGCTCGATCCAGGATCGGCGGTCCGCCTTTGGGTTGTAAGCCGCTCCTTTCGAATTGTCGTTTCCGGCTTCCTTGATCGTAAATGAATGCACCGCTCCTCCGTAGGAGATGAATTGCCAGTCGATTCCAGCTTTTCTCATCTCCTCCTGAAAGGATTCCACTTCCTCTTGTTTTACGAAAGGGTCGTCGGCTCCGTGCAACGCCAGGATTTTTCCTTTGATGTTTTTGGCGTCCTCCCGGTTCGGCGTGTCCAAACCTCCGTGAAAACTTACCGCTCCTAAAATCGGGGCACCGCTGCGTGCCAATTCCAAAGCTACCGTTCCTCCGAAACAATATCCGATGACCGCGATCCGGCCCGACTCCACTTCCGGTTGAGACTTCAGCGTTTCGAGCGCGGCCGCGATTCTTCCGCGCATTATATTCCTATTTTGTTTATAATAACCGGCCAGCTTCGCCGCTTCCTCCATGGATTTGGGTCGCACGCCTTTTCCGTAGATATCGACCGCAAACGCGACGTAACCCAATTCGGCCAATTTTTCGGCGCGCATTTTCGGATTCTCCCCGAGTCCGAGCCAGTCGTGAACCACCAATATCGCCGGGGCGGATTTTTGCGCTTTGAATTCGGGATACGCGATATAACCTTCCAGACTCGTTTCGCCGTCCTGGTAGACGATGTTTTTTACGGAGACTTTGGCGGAAAGGGAAGTCGCGATCAGATTGAATAACGCGAATAAAAGAAACATTCGTTTCATATGAACACCTCGTCCTCGGATTCTAACGCTTCGAATAAAAAAACAAGCAATTCATCGACGGCTTCGGTTTAAAAAATAGGAAAGAATTTTTTTCGACCTATAGAAAGTTATATCCGGAATTCGGATAAATCTTGATTCGTATTCGGCCTTCTGAAAAGATGCGTCTTCTCGACGTTCTTCCATTTTCGTTTTAGCAAAGGTTAAAGTATGAAAACCAACATCCTTCTTTTTTCGCTTCGAATCCTTCTGTCTATCTCGGTGTTTTCCGGTTGTTATAATCCGATTTCGACCAAAATTCCGCCCCGCGCGGAAAAGGGGGTTTTGGATCTGAGGGAATGGGATTTTAATTCGGACGGATTGGTGAAATTGGACGGGGAATGGAGTTTCGTCTGGAAGCGGCTTCTGCTTTCCAAACCCGAAATCACGGAGGAGGCGCCTTCCTATTTCGTGCCGGTTCCGGACAACTGGAATACTTATTCCGCGATACCGGACATCGATTCCCGAGCCGCTTACGGTTACGGCACGTTCAGTCTCAGAATTTTGTTAAACGAAGAACAAAAGGAAGCGTTGGTTCTTCGTTTTCAGGACGTCGGAACAGCCGGGGCCGTTTGGGTGAACGGCAAAAAAGTGATTCGGAGCGGAGTGGTGGGAACGGATGAAAATTCGTCGAGGCCGCAGTATCTTCCACGTTATGCGGAATTTCAACCGCAATCGAACGAGGTTCTGGTTCAGGTGGAAGTCTCCAATTTTCATCATTTTAAGGGAGGGATTTGGGAGGCGATCCGCATCGGAAGCAAAAAGGAAATTCAGGATTACCGC
>NZ_NPEF01000021.1:26122-27754 GCF_002811955.1 Leptospira ellisii | reverse complement strand
ATCTTTGCTCACCCATTCTAAAGTTTGGAAATAAGTTTATGATAGAATCCTTTCGTCCTTCTCAAAAGAAAACCAGAGAACTAGACACGATCCGCTCCCCGGAACAAAGAAAACATATCATAGAAAAACACCTCCTCAATCAAAGTCTTCTTATAAAAGGCCAAGAATCCGGGATTTCGATGATCGTACGCAAATACATAGACGACGGGGAAAAGATCCTCGTAGAATACAACGGAGAGTCCGAATTCTCCGAAAACCAAGAACTGCTTTTGTATCGGGTGTTGGCGAAATACATCCAGGTGGAATGTTCGTTCTTCCGAAGTCTGGGTCCGCAACAGGCGGAACTTTCGGTACATCAGATTTCGATCGCGAAAACCAATCGTGCGTTCCCTCGCTACCCGGTTTCGGACGACGCGGCTCACGTGACGAACATAAACTCGTCCAAGACGGTCATCGACGCGTCGCTCTTCAACATTCCCACTTTGGTGAAGGTGAGTTTCGAGGACTATCGGGCGAAATTAAAGACGTACGATCTCGGCCTCGTGGAAATAGACGTATTCAAACCGGAGCAGGAAGAAAAATTCGATCTCGTCAAACGGACGCAAAAATACATCCACATAGAGAACACTTCCGACCTTCAATCCTACGGTTCCAAAAACGAAAAACAGATTTCGATCGAGGACGAAATGAACGACGAACCGGAACTTCTCGCCCGAAAATACAAGGACGAAAAGATCCTTTCCGAAATCATATTTCCGATCGTCTACGTCAACCACTCGCGACAATCGATCCCTCTCGGTTATATCTGGGTGAGAAACAAGGAAAAACATCTCGGGGCCGACACGGTTCAAAAGATATCCGAACTTTCCAAAGAGATGGTGGCGCGAATCAAGGAATCCAACACGGTCATTTCCACCGAAAAATTCCAAATCCTGGACATATCCAACAACGGAATCTGCATCAAGGTCGTCGACACGCAGCTCGTACAAACCCTCCCGAAACACGCCGGTTTCGTATTCGACATATATATCAGAATGCAGGGTTATTTCAAAGTTTTCGGAGCCATCCGCTGGATTTCCTACGATTCGACGGGCGGTTTGATCTTGGGAATAGAATTAGTGGGAAAATCGGGATTTCCGGGAGAACGGGAAAAATTCCACAAAAACGTGGAACTTCTGGGCCAGGGAAAATTCGCCGGGTTACGGCCGGCGACCGCCGCCGCGACCGGAAATTCCTGACCGGAAACGGGATCGTATTTTAGAATATTCTAAAATTTTAAAATTTATTGAGATAAGCGGATAAAAGGATCGACCTGCAGAATTTTCCGTTCGCCTTGGGATCGATCTCCAGATATTCCGCCGAATTATACGGAAATCCGTAGATCTTGCCGTTCGGCGCGAGGATTCCGCCGGACCAGGCCCCTCCCCCCGGAGCCGCACCGAAATACGTCGCCGTTTTCGTTTCGGGATCCACTTCCACGAACATCGTAGCGTCGAAGGGAATTCCGTAGATTTTTCCGTTGGGAGCCAGAACTCCTCCCGAATATCAGTAGGGTTAGCACAAAAGTACGAACACCCGATAAGAAACCTCGATCTGTTCGATGTCGCCGAATGAGAATTATATAATCGACAA